>NHFY01000027.1 GCA_002170165.1 Flavobacteriales bacterium TMED123 | reverse complement strand
ATTTTTTGAAACAACCCGCCATGGAAGATGATGAATGCGCTGAGGCGATAGCATTTGGGATGTCCGCAGTGGAGGAAGGTGTTGACATCCTATGCCTTGGCGAAAAGGGGATGGGCAACACGTTGTCTGCGGCGGCGGTTTGCCAAGGGCTCTACGGACAGACTGCTGAATTTTGGATTGGACCCGGTTCTGGCGCTAGGCGTAGCACAATGAATAATAATATTCGTATAGTGGGTGACGGCGTTGCCAAGCATAAGCTTTATATGACTGATGCGTTGGAGGTTTTGCGCCACGTCGGTGGTCGAGAGCTTGCTGCAATTGCGGGGGCTATCATCGCAGCGAGAATGAACCGAATACCAATTGTACTAGACGGTTACGCTTGTACCGCCGCGGCTGCAGTTTTGCAGGCCCTTAATCCAACAGCGCTAGACCACTGCGTTGTCGGCCATGTCTCTGCTGACGAGGGACATCCTAAATTACTTGCTGTGCTCAAAAAAGATGCACTGCTGAATCTTGGAATAGGATTGGGCGAGGGGGTAGGTGCCACGCTAGCAGTTTCAATTTTGCAAGCGGCTGCTGCATGTCATACTGGCATGGGTTCCCTTGATCAGCTTCGGGTACCAACAATAAAAACTGATTAGCTTGCTTGTTGAAAGTATAGAATACTTCCAAACAGTTTCTTCGCTTTTCCTGGTCGTGAGCGCGTCTTCCTTAAAGAGTTTTATCACTCGCAATGGCCAGAGTTCTAATCAAAACCGATATTTAAGGGCTATTGAATTGTGCTCTCCCTAGCTATCAGTTCCTCCATAATACGGCGCATCTGAAGCGGTGGATTATCAGCGTTTATATCAATTAAACCATCAAAACTGATAGAGCCTAAACGTTCTTGTTGCGCTTCGATCATCTCGACGTCTTCTTCAAAGGTAGCTTTAGCACCGTCATGCATAATGTTGGTCATGTTGTCGTCATCTAGTGCGAAGTCCCTAACATAAGCCCAGTTGTAATGAGTTGTGGTGTCAGTCTCTGGCGTTATCAAATGAGTTGACCATATCGAGATTCCTTGAGAGCGATCCCCATCTACCGCGCCGGTGTCAGCCCTGGCGCAACCGACATCAAATGCCAAGGTAGACGGGGCGAGCCAGGTGGTGGTTTGCCAACGGTCAACCTTACCTTCAAAACTTCCGGCTTTGGCGAAGAGCGGGGGAGCCTCATGGTTAAAAATCCAACGAGAAACAGCAATTGATCTTTCGCCGCGGTCAACCTTGACTGGAACCTTTGCTTCTTCTGGATCGGCGGACAGCGTTTTTTTGTGCAGATATGTCACATGAGTGAAGTCGAGAAGATTATCGACCAAAAGCTGATAGTTCCCTTGCATCGGGATATACCCAGTTGCCGCTTTCCATTCAGTATCATCGAGCCAGAAATATTCTGGTATAGTGCTGTCGTCGGCTTGCCCTGGGTCTCCCATCCAAATCCACACCATGTTCCAGCGCTCAACTGTGGGATAGGCCCGGACTGTTGCGCCAGGCGGTATTTGCGTCTGACCAGGAATTTCAACGCAGTTACCCGCCTCATCAAATTTTAATCCATGGTACCCACAGCGGATGCCATCGCCGTCACATTCTCCGAGTGACAGTGGGGCCGCCCGATGACAGCATTTGTCTGCAAGGGCAACTGGTGTTCCATCAGTTGTGCGGAAAATGACAACAGGCTCATTAAGAAATGTTTTGGGGATGGGCAGTGATTCAGGTAGTTCGTGTGCCCATATTGCAGCGTACCAGGCATTTTTTAGGAATTTAGAATTTTTCTCAGACATCATTTTATTCCCCGATTTTTTTATCTCAAAAGGATAGCTGCAACAGCGGAATTGGTTCAAGTCTGGAATATTACGGCGAGGCCTTTTGTTGCTGTTGGTTCAATAGTGTAGGTTAGAGAAATTATGTCTGATCTTCCTGCCTCCTCCGACAAATTGCAAACTCCTATCCCATGGCGAGTTCAAATACCGGTATATGGCGCAGCTTTATTTTCCAATAGTTCTCTGCATCTCTATAACGTTGTAGTGCCGTTGTGGACAGCAACGCTGACTAATGATCCGCTAATCATCGGAATCGTTCTAGGCGCACGCCACATTCTGCCAATGCTCTTTTTGATCCACGGGGGGGCAATGATGGATAAATTTGGCACCCGGCGGGTGATGATGGTTTTTGCTAGCGCGGCTATCGTGATCCCGATGCTCTACCCAGCGGCACCGCTTATTCCAATGCTGATCGTCTTTCAGATGTTTGGTGGCTTGGCAGTTATGACAACCTGGATCGGTGCTCAATCGCTGACCGGTAGCTTAATGCGCGGTCAGCCGGTCTATACCGGTCGACTGACATTGGCTACGAGAGTTGGGACAATTTTTGGTCCACCAACTGTCGGTGCTATTTGGGATGTTGCCGGAGCTTGGTGGGCATTTGCTTTTCTCAGCCTTTGGGCTGCGTTGACATTCCTCTCGACTTACTTTGTGCCCCAAAATTCTGAGCCAAACGGGGGGAAAGCTCCAGCGCCTAATCCCCGGGCAACCCTTAGCGATATTGCGCCTAAATTAGCTGACTATCTGGATGCCTTTAGGCTGGTTGCTATCCCGGCGATTGGGCTGGTTTTCGTTGTCACAATCCTACGCCATTCTGGCGTCGCAATGCAGTCAAACTTCTATGTGATTTATCTAGATGGTATCGGTATTTCAGGTACGATGATCGGTATCCTCTTTTCGGTACTGGGGGCTATCGGCGGGGTCGGTGCAATTAGCACAGGCTGGCTAGCGACAAAGTTCTCCAATCGAAGGATCTTATTGTCTTCAATTGCTCTGGGCGTTTTCATGATGGCTATCACGCCAATCATTGGCTGGACGGGCTTTACAGTGGAGGTGTCACCCGTTGTTGCAGTTTTGAAATTTTTTGGCTTGGATGTCGATTTAGCGCCTGTCGCTGGTGTTTTCGGGGTTTATGTCCTGTTTCTAATTGCTATCGCAATCCGCGGTGCAACTTCCGGCGTAGCGCAGGCGATGGAAATTTCGATCGTAGCTCAAGCGGCAGGCGAAGCTCAGGGCAAGGGCGCAGGATTAAGAGTTACTGCTGGTCGGGTGGCCGCGGTATTTTTACCAATTTTTATGGGAGCGGTGGCGAAGCTCTTTGGTTTAGAGGCGTCGTTCTTTATTGTTGGTGGTGTGATCCTCACGGTTCTTGGCTGGCTTGCGATCCGGGGCGGGGGGGCAACCGAAAAACCGAACCAATAATTTAAGCGGTTTAGTCGCGACAAGTTTCCGATATATATGAAGTTATGCTTGGTGCTCTTTTAGTCATTCGTTCGGTTTTTCATAACAGCAACGACTTCATCCACCGTCATGACGTCACCAAATTGTTGGATCATATTTTCTAGTGCTGAGCGATGCTCTTCGTCTGATAGTGCCGCGCAACAATCCTCGACCATCACAACTTGATGATCTAACTGCATGGCATCACGGCCTGTGCTTTCGCAGCAAATATTGGTTTTTGTACCGGCAATTAAGATATTTTTTATATTATGACTTGATAGCACGCTACGCAGCGTAGAGGCCCCAGAACTTAACGCAGAATAACGGTTTTTTCGAATATGAAGGTCGCTTTCTTTCGGTTCTAGATCACGCCAAATTTTCTCCCCACGTCCACCAGGCGCTAAATATTCTTGCCTATCCTTTCGCACATCTTGGGTAATGAAGTTACTTAGAAACATCTCCCAGTCACTGCAACCGTTCGCGAAAGTTGTTGCGCTAGTGATCCATATAACTAGTCCCTCAAGAGCACGGACTTCCTTACATAGACGGGTTATATTGTCGCAAATACCCCGCGCCGCGATGACCTCCGCTGGAGCTCCTTTTTCACAAAACATGTTCTGCATATCTATAACAAGAAGTGCAGTGAGCTTAGGGTCAAGCGAATCGAAAAGATGATGGCGACCACGACGTTCTAGTACTCGGTCAATGATTTTCTGCCTTATGGTCACCTCATGCATCAGTCAATCCTGTTGGTTTTTTCACATACGATACCCTATACTTTATAGGATACCCGTTAATCACAGAAGGAGCGTTGTTATGGCGGATGCTATTGCCCCGGCTGGACCTCATACCCCCAACTTTGACGACGACGCCATGGATCCATCGAGCACACGCTATCTTGATGTGGCTAGTCTGCCATGGATGGAGACGTATTACGCTGGGATTGAAATGAAAATCCTATTTAAGGATGAAAAGCGGGGCGTCATGACCGCTCTTTTTCGTTGGCAGCCGGGTGCCAAGCTTCCAATGCATGAGCACGTAGATATTGAACAAAGTTATATTCTGGAAGGTAGCTTGAGTGACTTTGAGGGTGAATGTAAGACCGGCAATTTTGCCTGGCGCCCGGCGGGCAGCAAGCATGATGCTTGGTCACCGAATGGTTGCTTGTTGCTGGCCATGTTTCTCAAGCCTAATAAATTTCTGGAGGGGCCAGAATCTTCNNAATGCTAGGATACNGGTACGAATAAATCGTCAATTTGGACCGTTTCAGAGATAAGGTGTTGTTCTTGTAAGTGCCCTACAAGCGCCTCGAGAGTTGGCCTGTTCTGTTCAACTCCGTAGGGCCATGGATCGCCATCAAAAATCTCATCGACCTCATCCATGTCTGCAAACATAAAGGGCAGCATGCAATGCTGCGCCGCTGAAATACGAAGTTTGTTGAGTGCCCAATTTTTAGATGCTTCAAAGGCATTGTATAGGCTGGCTGCGATCCATGGGTCTCTGTCATATACGTTTCGCCGAATTACAATGACATGCATAATTGGATGNATNTTTGTGCGTTGATAGAAATNGCGTTCCATTGCTCGGTAATCTGGAAACAGTCGAACAATGTCAGGATGCTTACCCATTGCTTCAGGGCGTCGGGAGCCGAGGATCGCATCAATTTCGCCACTTGCTAGCAGGTCGCTCATTGATTTTCCAGAAGTGTTANGTTCAAGAATAGGTGGTATGGTGGGCGAAGTTGTTTCGATCTTGGCGTGTTCACCTGCTTGCTCAACGGACCCTTCGACCCAACGCACGGTCGACCAATCGACAGAATAGTCTTGCTGTAAATGTCCCCGGATCCAGACGGCGGCGGTTTGGGAATGCTGCGGCACGCCAATACGTCTTCCTTCTAAATCNTTAGGNGATTTAATACCGGCATTCTTATTTATATAAATAAAGCCATGACGAAAGGCCTTGGACGGAAATACAGGAATACCAACAAATGGAAAATTNCCGCGCAAAGTACGTGTAATAAATTCTGAACTCGAAAATTCTGAGACGTCNNATAATCCTCCCCCGAGCATTCCGTCAAAAATCTGGCGAGGNGCATTAATCTCATTGAATTCAAGGTTGATGCCTTCCGGCTTAACAAGCCCGTATTGCAGAGCATCAAGCCTATCATAACCGCCGGCAGCAAAGCGAAGTTTAAGCATTTCCAGTTCCTAAATTGTTTAGTTGGGGTTTGTTGTCGCGTCCTCTTCGATAGTATAGGTCGGTAAAGGGATTCGTCTATCGAGGGAAACTATGGGAACAACAGTCAGTCTAAGTGCGTCAGACGGACATCAATTGAATGCATATCTCGCAGAACCAAAAGGGTCNCCCCGGGGCGGAATTGTGATTGGGATGGAGATGTATGGCGTCAATGGGTATCTGAAAACTGTNTGCGATAAATATGCTGTTTCCGGNTATTGTGCGATTGCGCCTGCATTATTCGACCGGACCGAACCCGATTTGGTGTTGCCATATGACACNAACGGTATGAGGCGTGGAAAAGAAATTAGCCATAAAGTTGATTACGGCGAAGTGCTTAATGACGTCACTGCAGCGGCGGAGTATATCCGGTCAGCCGGAAAAACAGCTATCTCTGGTTATTGTTTTGGCGGGACTATTACCTGGCTCGCAGCATGTCGCTGCCAGTTTGATGCAGCCATAGCATATTATGGTTCCAATATGTGTGACTTTCCTGATGAGGAAGNNCGATGCCCAATGATCAGTCACGTAGGCGACCTTGATACTGCTGTGCCACCGGGAGATGTTGAAATGTTTAAAGATCGTCAACCCAAAGTNNATTGGTTTATATATAAGGGGGTAAGACACGGGTTTGATAGTCATGTCCGGCCGGAGCGTTATGATATAGCAGCTTCGGTTCTCGCTTGGAAACGGAGCCAGGCTTTTTTGGCAGAACAAATCGGCTAGTGGTTTATGGTTAATGTNTCCTACTTCCACCCATCGCTGCGTGNGTGGTTTTTTTGTCCCGGCTGCCTAATTTAAACGCATCGGANTCTGATCATAATACCCTTCATTTTCGTTTTTGGGTGACGCCTCTGTATTCATTGGGTAATACCAGACGGATGAAATGGGTTTCGTTGACGGCTGTGATCAAATTTGGAAANATTTTGCCTGTAACCACAAGGTCTTGGATAGATTGANAAGTAAAAAAGCTAGCCGGGGCGGTCTTGCCGGCGCCTTTTCACACCGAAATTTTGCTNTATTTGCCATTGGTAATTTCCCATCGCAATGTGGTGTTTGGGCTCAGCGCTTAGCGATTGGGTGGCTTACCTGGGAANTGACNAAATCCCCTTGGTGGCTAGGTGTGATGGGGTTTGCTGATTTAGTCCCTGTCGTTCTACTTAGCCCGCTAGCAGGATACATGGCNGATCGTTTCGAGCGGATCAAACTAGCGCGGCTTATCCAGTTTCTAAACGTTATTGTGACTGCATTGTTNATGGTAACAGCGTTTGCNGGGTTTTTGAATATCGAGNTTCTGCTTTTATTTGCATTCATAACAGGCATGGATCATGCGCTTTTCCAGCCAATTAGAAGCTCCCTGCCTCCCGCTCTCGTGCCGCGTGAGGACTTGCCTGCCGCAATCGCTTTTGGCGGTTTTACATGGAACAGTGCTCGCGTGATAGGTCCTGCGATTGGAGCGACTATTCTCAACTTTTGGGGGGTAAATTNTGTCTTTTTAATCAATACAATTCTGTATTCCTGGTTCTTTGCGGCCTTATGGTTAGTNCGTGTNCCTCCTATGGCCAAGCCCCCGCCCTCTGGACTATCCATTATAGGAGATATAATCGCTGGATACCGCTACGCCGCATCTCATCCNGTTATTGGCCCATCGCTCTTGATACTTTTGGGCTCATCATTCTTGACCAGACCACTTGTAGAGCTACTTCCTGGGTTTTCCTCAGGAATTTTNAGCCAAGGTGCCGAAGGATTAGCTATTTTAACTTCCGCTATGGGTATTGGCGCGGTCGCTGCGGGAATTACAATAGCTCAGCGTGGGCGCTTCGAAGGATTGGCCCAAATTACAGCATATGCNGTAATGGTTGGCGCAATTGTCTTAGTCGTCATTACCAATACTACCCACTTTGAGGTGGCGGTTGTCTGCATGATATTTTTTGGCATTCAGTATTCGCTTGTGGGCACCTGTATTCAGTCGCTCATCCAAGCCGTGGCAGAGGAAACTATGCGTGGCCGGGTTCTTGCACTTTATGGATTGATTTGGATTGGTGGGGCTGCAGTTGGATCNCTTTTCATGGGTGCCGTTTCTGAAGTGTTTGGGCTCACGCAGCCAATTTCAGTAAGTGGAATACTTTGTCTAGTTGTTTTTATTTATGCATGGCGGGTTAAGGGGTCTATTGAAGCGTCAATCGTTAAGCAAGGTGGTGGATAATCAGGACTGCCAAAGATTCATATCTATTTTAATCAANTCCTTCGGTTCATCAANATCACAGCTTAAATTCGGATTGTTTAAAATTGAAATTTTGCAGCCCGNATCGATCGCCGTTGTTTGATGTCTTTCAAGACTATTTGCACCAAATAAAAAGTTTATAGAATCCGGTGGTCGAATAAATAGTGCGTTAGTTCCGCGTTTGCTCTCGTCCGGAGCAATAATCACGANTGGGGTNNCTGGTGCGTGGTCATCTGCGCTTGTAAGAATGTCTCTTAGGTCGGTCTGTTCCAACTTGGCTAGATCGGCAGGCAAAATAAGTAATGCCGTTGCGTTGAACGAGGAGCTCGCTTTTCTGGCAACATCAAGGGCGGCATTTAAATTAGAATTAGGGTTTTCCAATATAGCGTGAGCACTCGCTTCTTCTGCGAGATTGAGTGCCTCCTCATCCCGGCTAATGACGAGAATATCATCAATNCCTTGCGCGGCCAGCACTGNCTTGAGTACATGAAGGAACATGTTCCGGTTAAGCCTATAGCGTTGTTCATCTGACAAGAAAGCTGAAAGACGACTTTTGCCCTCAGCAAATGGTTTGACCGGAATAATTGTCGTAACCGACATAACCCTTAGATCTCTTTACGCGAGAGAGACATCGCAAATTTAAGAGTTTCCTGAGCCAAGTTACTCTCAGTCTGAGCTGAATTCATAATCGTATTGGTGACGTGTACATCTATTCCATTAGACGCAATTTTATCTGCTAACTGCATATCCTTTCTGTCGATGACCAAACCGTTAATTAACTTATTATAATGCTGTGCTATTCCAAGTGGCGATACCGGTAAGGAGAGCTCCGCCATCATCTTCGCGGCCGGCCCCTTGACTGCATGCCCCCCAANGATTGGTGATATTGCAATAATAGGAACCTTAGTTTGGTTGATTGCCTCGGTAACACCCGGAACATTGAGAATGGGCTCTATACTTAAAAATGGGTTGGATGGACAAAATACGATTGCCTTTAAGTCCGNTCGTCGCAAGGCATCACTAAAAAGCGGCGCGGGTTTTGCATCCTCCAGACCCTTNTAATGAACCCCGGTGAATACTGGCTTGCAGCGCAACCGAACGAAATAATCTTGGAAAAAGAAGTCTCCTTCTTCTGTGTCAACGATAGTGCCAACACGATGGTCCGTCATGGGTACAATGGGGTGAGCGACATTATGCTGTTGGCATAACGCAAGAGTGANCTCAGAAAGTGTCTGGCCTTCANTCAGACGGCGAGTACGTTCGATATGTGTNGCTAAATCTTTATCGCCGATATGGAACCAATTTTCGCCCCCAATTTTCTTAAGTGACTCCATAAAATGCCAGGTTTCATCTCGAATGCCCCAGCCGCGCTCTGTGTCATTGACGCCCGCAAGTTTGTATAAGACGGAATCTAAGTCAGGACAGATGAAATAGTCGAGATGTACAAAGTCATCACCGGTATTAACGGCTATCACTAACTCTGAAGGGTTTAAAATACGGCATAACCCATGTGCCAGTTTTGCGCCGCCCACGCCACCTGCTAGTGCTAGGATCATATTGCTAATAAGTTTTTCAGCGGAACAAATCCTGTTCCTGGTTGCGGATCAAATCCTTAGCGGTGCCTTCACCCTTCTGGGGTTTGTAGCCTCGGATATGCACGATGGGACGGGCTTCGTCTGCTTGCCCCATAACGATTGACGCTGCGGCAGCCAGCTCGTCGGCGATCCCCACTTGTGTCGCCTGCAGAGGCCGTTCGAACAAATCTGGGCGGCCGTTAAGGTCAAGAAGTGCTTCAATTCCTGCCGTACCAATTGCCATTCCAACGGTGCCGTTGCGCCAAGCTCGGCCGACGCTGTCGTTGATAATTACGGCGATCTTTGCCCCGGTGGTTTTGTGAAGTGCCCCCCGGAGCGCTTCGCAGCTGGCATCGGGATCTTTAGGCAATAGTAATACCTGACGTCTCATTTCGTCGTTACCGCCGCTCTCTAACTGCTCGACATTTGAAGTGTCTATGCCGGCGTTGGCCATGACGATCCCGAGATTATGCTCGACAATAAGCACGCCCCTGCGCTTTCTGACGATGTCTCTAGATTCCGATAAAATAAGTTCGACAAGCCGTGGGTCTTTCTCCACATCTTTGGCAAGCTTTATAGCCTCTTGACTTGGAATTACAGAATCAAGCGCAGCATATCTGCCCTCCGATTTTGAAACGATTTTCTGCGCTAAAACGATTATATCGCCATCTTGAAGCGTTAAGCGGCACTCAGTCAGACCGTTGCAAATAATAGAAGGTAGGCCATCTCCGGCGACCACCAGCGGGATATTTGGTAAAGCTATTATAGATAACTGACCTTTAGTTTGGCTGGCTGGCCTGTTGTCCTTAATGGCTGGCGTGGCATCCATGATTTAATCTTCCAAAACTTCTGGTATGCCCGTAATACGAATGCCGGAGCCTGGAATTTTGTGTGCACGATTTATAAAGATCAAAACTGATGTCATCGCTTCCGCGGCGGCGGCATTTGCTAAAGGTCCTGCATGCCAGGCAGTCATGCCAGCGTCATTGGCCAGGGTGATAGCGATTTCTCGTGCCGACTTTTTGTTGGCACACACTAGGACATCGCAATCAATTTCGTGATCCGGATCTGCAAGATGTTGAGCTGCTATATTTTGAAAGGCGGCGACAACCGTTACATTCTCGCCCAGCATTTTCTGAGATTCTATAACAGCAGATCCTGCTTCCGGCAGTTGCACAGTGCTAACCTTGGGTGGTTTTAATGGTGCGGTTACATCAATCAAAATTTTACCCTTTAGGGCATTAGAGATTGGTTTGAGAGTATTAAGCTGATTGGCGTGTGGAACCGCTAAAACAGCAATTTCGCCCTCCGCAGCGGCAGAAAGATTATCAGTACCACGGACACTTCCCCAATTATTATTACGCGGAGCTATTGCGGCAATTTCAATGGCGGACTGTTCAGCCCTATTACGATCCCTGGAGCCTATCACCACAGGATAACCGGCTTTAGCCCATCGCATTGCCAGGCCTGAGCCTTGACTCCCTGTGCCGCCTATTACAGCGATGACGGGTCTAGTGTCAGTCATTAACTTTCTCCTCAGGCAATCTCTACAAGTGCCTTTGCATTATAGGATACCCTTTTGCGCTCTGATTTAACTTTTTTATACAGTGTCGTCCGTTGGGCGGGGCGACGCCCGGCAGCCCTGATGATTTTCTCTATTTCTTGCGGAGCCCATTCCTGTCCGTGGACCGTACCAGCTGCTCGCGATATGCTCTCATTCATTAGCGTGCCGCCGAGATCGTTTACCCCAGCATTAAGGCAGGCGTTGATACCTTGTTGGCCAACCTTGACCCATGAAGCTTGAATATTGTGAATCACTGGATGGAGAATTATCCGGGCGACTGCATGCATCAAAATCGCCTCACGGAATGTTGGTCCGCGTCGTGCAAATCCTTTGAGATAGATCGGTGCTGCCATATGAACAAATGGTAGGGGTACAAATTCGGTAAACCCGCCCGTACGTTCCTGCAACGCGCGTACTCGGATCAAATGTCGGGCCCAGTGAACTGGTTGTTCTATGTGGCCGTACATAATCGTGGCTGTAGTACGGAGACCTAAATCATGGGCGGTCTCCATAATCGACAACCATTCGTTTGTATTGATTTTATCGGGACATAAGGTCGCCCGAATATCGTCATCAAGAATTTCGGCTGCGGTACCGGGTAACGTTGACAGGCCCGCATTCTTAAGTCTTGATAAAAAATCTTCTGTTGTGAGATTCAGCGTTTGGGCCCCTTGAGCAATTTCAAGTGGGGAGAAGGCATGGATATGGATGTCCGGGGCAGCGTCTTTGACAGCTGCGCAAATTTCTAAATAGGTTTCACCAGTAAAGTCGGGATGAATACCACCTTGGAGACATACTTCGGTGGCCCCACGGCCCCAAGCCTCGGCTACCCGCCTTACGATTTCTTGCGTATCGAGGCGGTAGGGCTTATCCCGTTGACCATTAGCCGACCTACCCTTTGAAAAGGCACAGAATGTGCAGCGAAAAGTGCAAATATTAGTATAGTTAATGTTGCGATTCACGACATAGGTAACGTCGTCGCCGCTAGTCTTCTGCCTCAGTACATTGGCGGTTCTGCAAATTTCGGTGAAGTCGAAATCCCGCGCCTGAAATAGCCGCGCTATATCGGGTTCACTTGGTACGACCCCTTCCGAAAATTTTTCGAGGATAAGGCTGATATCAGGCGTAAGCGATGATCGATGTGTTGAGATAGCGGGCGGCATGGCGTCGGTGCCTGGCGACCAATTTTCGGTTCGTGCTAGCCCATCCGCGTCGCTTGCGCAGATAGCAGCCGTACCCATCGCAGGTGCCATCCAGTGTGATGCTTTGCGTATATAAGACGGATAGATCGCTAACCTCTCCACCAGCGTCTTGCCGGTTTCTGCGGATCTTTGCGCTAGTGCATCAATTTCCGGCCAGGGTGCCTCAGGGTTCACGTGATCTGGTGTTACTGGGGAAATCCCGCCCCAATCATTTAAACCGGCCTCTACTAATCTCGGATAAATATCAGGACTTAGGTTGGGCGGAGCCTGAATATTCATGTCCGCACCGAAAATCAGTCGGGCGGAGGCTATCGTCCACAAAAGGTCGTTGAAATTAGGTTCCGGNGCCTTAGCCATGCGGGTGGANGGCTTGGNCCGGAAGTTTTGGATGATGACTTCCTGGATATGGCCATATGTTTCGTGGAGGCCTTTGATTGTCAGNAGGTCTTTAAGCCGCCGTTCTCGTGTCTCTCCNATCCCTATAAGAAGCCCCGTAGTGAAAGGCACTTTAGCAANGCCCGCATCTCTCAATGTTTGGAGCCGCACTTTGGGTAACTTGTCGGGGGACCCGTAATGCACTCCACCNGGCTCATATAAGCATGGTGCCGTGGATTCCAGCATCATGCCCATTGAGACATTAACAGGGCGCAAAATTTCTAATTCTTCCAGCGTCAAAGCCCCTGGATTAGTGTGCGGCAGCAAGCCAGTTTCTTCATAAACTAGACGACACATTGCCGCTAAATATTCGATGGTTGAGTTGTAGCCCATTTTAGATAGACATTTGCGAGCCGCGTTGTAGCGCAGCTCTGGCTTATCACCCAGGGTGAATAGCGCTTCCTTGCAATTCGCGGCTTTTCCATTGCGGGCAATTTTAAGGACCTCGTCTGGTAAAAGATAAGGGTTGGGGAGGTGACTTGGCGTTGTTGCAAAAGTGCAGTAGCTGCAGCTATCACGGCATAAACGCGTCAGTGGGATGAAGACCTTGCGTGAATAGGACAGGCGGTCTGTGTGGCCTAAATCACGCAGCTTGCCTGCCTGCCCAAGCAATTCTGAGAGCGAAGCGTCTAGCAGATAGTCAATCGAAATCGTTTTTGCGCCCAATGAGGCTGTCCTGATGCGGATGAAGTAAGTTATATATTCGATTATACTGTGTTAATGGAGCAAGGAAAAGAAGACCTATGGAAGAATGATGGTCAAAATTATTGCAGTATTGGGGGCCGGCCATGGCGGTTGCGCGGCCGCAGCGGATTTAACTGCACGTGGCTTTGAAGTTCGCTTGCACGCGCGCCGAGAGGAAACTCTCTCCCCTTTGAAAAAACTGGGGGGGATAAAAGCCACAGGCGTTCAGGACGGATTATTTCCAGTTTGTCTGCTAACCACTGATATTGAAGCGGCCGTTTCCGGTGCCGATATTGTGATGCTGGTGGTGCCATCAGTCGCGCATAGTTTTTATGCCCAAGCCCTAGCGCCGCTCATAACNCCCGATATACCNATTTTTTTAAACCCCGGCCATACAGGGGGTNCTTTGCACTTTGTCCGCGAACTGCGTCGCTGTGGCTATNTTGAGCCTGTAAAGACATGCGAAACTGTAACTTTGACTTATATTACCCGTAAAACAGGACCTGCAGAGGTTGATATTTTTTCTTTCACTAAAGAATTAAAATTCGCAACCTTTCCAGGTAANTACGCCAGTCAAATGTTTGATTTTGTAAAGCCGCTATATCCGGAAATCAAAGCGGCTAGCAGTGTCCTGGAAACNGCGCTAACAAATATTAATGCTGTTTTCCATGCTCCGGGTATGCTGATGAATGCAGGCTGGATAGAAGATACTGGTGGTGATTTTCTTTTTTACCGAGAAGGGATCACGCCGGCTGTGGGACGGGTAATTGCTGANTTAGATGCCGAGCGTATGGCGGTAGCCCAGGCGTTAGGCGTCCCNGCNGCAAGTTTTCTTGAGAATTTTTATNAAGCTGGTTTGACTACAAAAGAGGCGATGATATCNGGTGATATTTCTCG
Source organism: Flavobacteriales bacterium TMED123 (assembly GCA_002170165.1). Lineage (GTDB taxonomy): Bacteria > Bacteroidota > Bacteroidia > Flavobacteriales > BACL11 > DUAL01. The sequence goes on along the minus strand of NHFY01000027.1, from coordinate 31,413 downwards.
TGCCTGCGTTGAAAGTGANCCTAATTGGAAAATNAAAAGTCCGCCTTCATTAGATCATCGTTATATCCACGAAGATGTAGGGTATGGGCTGGTACCGTTTGCGGGTTTCGGCCGTCTTGCTGGAGTTAAGACGCCAACCATTGATGGAATTATTCACGTTATATCTAAGATGATGGATANCCCCTATGCCACGGAAGGCCTNACTCTCGACGCGATGGGGCTTANCGGATTAGACCCTAAGGGCGTTTTGNAATTTGTTGAGGAAGGTTTTTAGTGACNAATACCTCTCCTGTTAAACGGATAGCAATTTTTGGCGCTGGCGGAGGCGGAACCTCNGCAGCGGCTCATCTAACAACGCTGGGATTTGAAATTCGTCTCTATAGCCAAGACCAAAATGCGTTGGCTCCGTTACAGGAAATTGGTGGNATCGAATTTGACGCGCCGTTTGGGAGAGGCTTTGCTAAAATACCGGTGATTACAACTGATGCCGCAACGGCCATGGCCGGGGCAGAATTAGTAATGATTGTCAGTCCAGCACATCTGCATGAGAAATGGATTTCNGCAGCCGCACCGCACTTAATTAGTTCTCAAACATTATTTGTCTCNCCTGGNCATACATTAATGCTGATCCCTCATATCCTGCGAGCGAATGGCATTAAAAAACCGGTTTTTTGTGAGACNGCGACACTACCCTATCTGTGCCGCCGCACCGGTCCAACAANTTGCCGNATCTCGCGGGTTTCAGAATTTATGGTTTTTGGCGGCTTCCCAGGCNGAGAAACCAAGGNTCAATTTGATATTATAAGCACGGTCTATCCGGCGGTGAAAAGATTTTCTAACGTCCTGGAAACAGTTTTCCCCTATGGGAANGCTATTCACCATCCCCCTGCTTTCCTTTGCAACGCGGGGCGTGTTGAAGCGACGGNCGGAGATTTTCGACATTATTATGATGGAATAACGCCNTCNGTTGGTCGATTGATTGACGCAGTNGATTGCGAACGCGTTGCCGTCGCNGATGCGCTTGGGGCCAAGACCATGCCTTTTGTTGAGCTGTTTTATCAGATGGGNTACACCACTGAGGCAGCACGTAAAAGCGGCATTGCCTATGAGGCATTTCATCAGAGTGAGCCAGATAAATGGATCCCGGCGCCTCCGCAACTCGAACATCGCTATTTTCTTGAAGATGTACCGTATGGTCATATCATTTATTCCGAGCTCGGCCGCCTGGCCGGCGTGCCGACGCCAACAATTGATCACATCATTCATTTGGCCTCGGTGTCGTTAGGGCGCGACTTAGCCACCNATGCGCTGACATTGGAAAAGATGGGTCTNGCAGGNGTGACGAAAGATAGATTTCTTGATTTTCTGGAAAACGGATTTGACGACTAGGGAGANAAAAGGATGTCAGTAAGGCTTGGAATGCGGTTTGATGGGTTTGATCCCGTTGGTGAAACCATTGCAGTTTCAGCGCAAGCGGAGGAAGCTGGTGCGGATACGATCTGGATGGCGGAACATTTGGGATATCGCGAGGCCGCTGTTTCTTGCATGGCCTTTGCACTCAGCACGCANCGTGCCATGGTTATTCCGACCGCCGTCATGCCCTATATCTGGCATCCGATGCCCACAGCAATGCAGTTTGCGACAATGGCCGAAGCAGCCCCTGGTCGTGTTGGTATTTGTGTGTCGGTGGGTAATCTTTTAAATCTTCGTGAGTCTGGTGTCCCTCACCCGGAAAAGCCGGTGAGGGTAATTCGCGAGTANGTTGAAGCCCTGCGGGCCCTTTGGAATGGCGAGACTNTTGATCAGGAGGGTTTAATATGGCAGTTACGGGGNGCGCGTCTTGCCTTTAAGCCGCCCAAACCGATCCCCATTTTTGTTGCTTCAACGGGTCCACAAGTTTTGGGGCTTGCTGGCCGGATAGCTGACGGTGTGCTGTATTCCGGTGGGCTTTCGCTCGCATCGATAAAAAAATGTGCTGATTTTGCCGATATTGGTATAGCTAAGGCGGGCCGGCACCCATCGGAAGTCCGTAAGGCTGGCTTTGTATATTTCGCGTGTTCTAAAAATGGCAGTGATGCCGTTGAAGCTAATCGCCGCAAGATCGCCTTTTTATTCCGTAACTCGGCTCAGGCTGACAACATTGCTTCTGTCGGAATCCCGATTGATCACGAAGCTATTATTGAACTCGTTAAAGCTCGGAAGCTAGAAGANGCCGCAAAGTTGATCCCGCCTGAGGCCGTGACACAGTTCACCGTAGCTGGAACGCCNGACCANTGCCGTGAGCAGTTACAGGCTTATATTGATGCCGGCGTTGAAGAGCCNGTNATNGAAGTTAGTGGAACCGAAGAAGAAAAAGCATTGGCACTGGAAGTAATTCAGGAATTTACGGCANGCCGATAGGCCTAACCAGGAGGCGGGAATGCCTAAAATCGGTATCCGNTTTGATGGATTTGAGGAGGNCCCAGAGACCTTTCGGATCGCTGCGCTGGCTGAAGAGGCCGGTGCAAAGGGGCTTTGGATGACGGAACATATTGGCTATAGNGAATCACTGGTCTCCTGTATGGCTTTTGCTATGAGGACTAAAGGCACGACAGTAATTCCGGCGGCCGTAACACCTTATTTATTTCATCCTACACCAACGGCTATGTCGCTGGCGACGATGGCGGAGGCATACCCTGGCCGGGTTGGTCTATCTGTNGCAATCGGCAATACCCTGGACCTTAAAGAATCCGGCAAGGAGCCAAAAGACCCCGTAAAATTGTTGGAAAATTATGTCCGCGATCTCCGCGCTATGTGGACGTCTGAGCCAGTTCAAAGTGAAACTGAGGCTTATAACCTGGCCGGCNCGCGGATGTCTTTTAAGACAGAACAAGTTATNCCCATTTATGTTACGGCGCTTGGNNGNGAGGTGGCCTCTAAGGCCGGAGAGATTGCAGATGGTGTGCTGATGTCTGCAGGCTTCTCGGTGCCATTTGTCCAAAACTGTCTGAAAAACTTTCNAGAGGGCGCGGTNAAGGTNGGGCGTGATATCTCTACTTTACGAACTGCTGCTTTTATTCATTTTTCTGTATCGGAAGATGGCTTTTCGGCGCGCGAAGAAGTCCGCCGNAAGCTAGCCTTTCTGTTCCGNAATNGNTTGATGGCTGAGAACATCGCCTGTTCAGGNATTTCTATCGATCAGGATGCNATTGTTGATGCGGTNGCTGCACGTGATCTGGACAAAGCAGCGACCTACGTACCCGACGAGGCTATCGAAGCCTTTGGCGTTGCAGGAACCGTTGCAGAATGCATCAAAAGTCTCGATGCCTATGTCGGGACGGGNCTTGATGAGCCGGTAATTCAGGTCGCTGGTAATGAGGCAGCCAAGGCTCTGGCTTTGCAGGTGATCAGAGAATTCACCATGTGAGGCAGGGNNACCTCATAATAGCCGGCCGTTTTTTAGGCGACTGAATAGATAGTTCCCTAAATAANTTCGGGGNTATTTATTTAGAATTTTGGGTNACAGGGTNCNTTCTTTTGGTTGATTTCCAGAATATTCCTNTCAAGACCACCCCGTAAATATTTTATGGGGTCTAAGTCTCTAACNAATTCGGTACAACTCGTCGGTGTTAGTGACATTTGAAAGCAGTTCGGCTCCCGTTTCGGTGACTGAAACCATGTCTTTAAGTTGCAATCCAAATCCGTGACCCGTTTGATAAACTAGTGGTTCAATACCCAGAACCATGCCGGCTTCTAGNGTATAGTCNTCATATTTTCCAAGGTATGGGTCTTCATGTAGATGCAANCCAATGCCATGTCCGACAAAAGAGATTGGTGGTAGACCAAGGTCAGANAATTTGTCGAGGAAAACTTCGTATATGTGTTTTGTGCNCGCACCGGGTTTGATTGCGTCCAGCACACGGTATTTGCATTCGACGAGATTTTTCCATATCTCGACAGCTTTTTCCGGCGGGTTTTCGACCGACGCTGTGCGACAGATGCCGGCGTGGTAGCCGCCGATAATTGAAAAAATTTCAACCCTGCANATGTCCCCCCCTTTGAGCATTCGTTCGGTTGGTCCGACATTTGGNAACTCTGATCGTGGTCCNGTAGCGACNATCATTAACTTAAAATTTTCGGCGCCTTGCTCATAGACACTTCGCGTGAGGGCGGCTGCCATATCCATCTCGGTCATGCCGGCCCTGACCGCGTCGAATGAGTCCAAAATGGCGGTATCGGAAATCCGTGACAGACGCCTAAGTAAATTGGTCTCTTCCGGAGTTTTTATTTGACGCANNCGGTCAAAAATTTGATCCGCGGCCACGAACTCCGCACTGGGCAGNAGGNGCTTAAGGTATTCGTAATCGCCGGCTGGCAAATAGTTCATCTCGATTCCAATCTTACCGTTCTTAGCACCAAGATCTGAGATTAAAAGTGAAAGTGAGATCATTGGTTTATCTGTAAACTCACCCCAGATACGAATATCTGCACCCGGTAATTTTTCTCGAACGGTAGTCTCTTCCATATCGACTGCGACGATGCCTGACTTTCCATCCAAATTGACTGCGCAGATAGCGTGGCGCCAGCGCATCAGTGCCTGTGAGGGNACAACAAAACCCGTGCTATATGCAAAGTTTTCGGGCGATATGGATACCAGCAAATCGAGCCCTGCCGCTTTCATGGCATCTTGTTGTCTTTGGATAGTTCCGCGCCGCATACANGCCTCCCCTTTCTTTATAGAACAAACTTCGCAATCAAAANATTTTNTGGTCACGAATAGTTTAGCATTGTTTCNGAGGCCTGTATGGCTTCANAAAACTTTCTCGTCAGAGTCTAAANGCTCAGAACCTCGCCAAGGTTTTGTATATCTACTCGGTGCCTTATTATCTGGCGTTGGCGAGTTTTTTGGTGAGCTGTCGCGCGATGGCGCCGATGACGCGCCTTCGGTACCATGGCTTAACAGTTGTTGTCAGCATAGGCTTTGCCTGACTTTGAACCATATCGGCNATCTCATTTAGCGCGTNATCGCCTAACTCGGACCCTTTGAATTTCTCCAGTCCCTTGACCAGGTGCGGGTAGGGATTGACCGCCGTTAGTGCAATCCGCAACTCGTCGATTTTTTTATTTGACTGTCTAATCCAAACTGCCGCTCCAGCCAGCGGAAAATCAATAGAACCCCGAACGCGAGCTTTTTTATATGNGCTTGGTATTCCTNCCTCGGATTTTCCCAAGTGTAGGACAGTTAGCAATTCGCCNGGCTCTATANCGAGGTGANTCATCCCGTCATTACGATAGAAATCGGTTAGGGGAATAATTCGTCGGCCATTGGGGCCGACCAGCTCTACNTGAGCATTATGGACTAAAGCGGCGGGTGCAATATCACCAGAAAATGCCGCAAAACAGCGCTTACCGCCGGGAGCGACATGACACACCGAGCCATTTTTTTTCAAACAATAATCGTTTGATTTTCGCCACCATTCTGACTGGTTATAAAACAGACATCGCGTGTCCAGGCAGAGATTTCCGCCGACGGTGCCATAGGACTGATGGGTTGGGCCGGCTACAGAGGCAGCGGCTTCCGAGACGGCTGTAAAATTCTTTTGGAGGCGTGCATCCGCAGAGATAGTTTCAAGCGTAACACCGGAACCAATATGTAAACCTTCCTNGTCCTCTACAATTTCCTGTAGTTCGTNGATCGCGGAGAGATCAACTAGAGCGGCAGGTTGTTCGATACCACGACGAACATTGACGATCATGTCTGTGCCGCCAGCAACATACAACGCGCCGTGNGTTTCATTTTGTAGTCTTACTGCTTCTCCGATGGCTGTCGGACGGTGCAGGGTAAATTCTGGCATTAATTCCATTATGCACTAACCTTTTGAGCAGTGTCCGATAGGGCCGACTTTTTTTTATTTTCCATAATCTCCATCAACCGATCCGATGTGATCGGTAGTTCTGATACCCGAATATCGAGGGCATCTGCTATAGCGTTTGTAAGCGCCGGTAAAAATCCGGCAAGTGAAGCTTCGCCAGCTTCTTTAGCGCCGAAGGGACCATGNGGATCNATCGACTCAACTATATGAGTTTCAATTGGCGGGCTCTCAATTATGGTTGGTACACGGTAATCCAGCATATTTCCCGTAATGCCGAGNCCATTATGGTAGCGGGTTTCTTCGGTCATTGCTTGACCCATTCCCATCCAGACTGACCCTTCAATCTGGCCTTCAACNGACAAGGGGTTCAATGCTTTGCCGCAATCGTGCGCAACCCAGACCTTTTCGACGCAAATATCCGCGGTGTCTGGGTCAATCTTAATCTCGACAACCTGTGCGGCNTATGAAAAAGCCATGGANCCACCGATTGCTGCTCCCCTATATTTCTCCCCACCCCAACTTTCTGGAATGGTATCAAAATTGCCCCGCGCTGTGATTGTGCCGGTCCCTTCAAGGGCGGCATAGACAACTTCTTCGAATGTAAGTCCTTGGTCTTGTGATCCCGCGCGATAAACTTCACCAAGACATTCAACATCTTCAGGTTGAACATCCATNTTGCGCGCCGCAGCCTCGATAAGNATGCTCTTCAGGTTCGTNGCTGCATCTATNGCAGCGTNTCCCACCATATAGGTGACACGAGATGAATAAGCACCATTATCTTTTGGTGTGACCAAACTATCAGAGGTAACGATCCGAATACGGGTGACATCGAGGCCGAGTACCTCGGCAACGCATTGAGTTAGAATGGTGCTCGAACCCTGACCAATCTCTGGAGCCCCGGTTAATATCGTTAGGCTGCCATCGAAGTCGAGCTTTATATTAACGGTGGCATGTGGCTCACCAGTCCAGTTTACCGGTTTAGAGGCGCCACTGACGTAATGGGAGCAAGCAACGCCGAGGCCGCGGAATGGGGCAAGTTTTTTCTTACGGGTTTTCCAACCGCTAACTTTCTCGACGATATCAAGACATTCTGGTAAACCGTAGCTGTTTANCATCANGTCGTTGGCTGTGAAGGTNGGTGTCTTTAGCAGGTTCTTTCGCCGNACCTCAATTGGATCAAGCCCAAGTCTAGTCGACATGTCATCCATCAGGCTTTCAAAGGCGAAGCGCACATTNACCGTGCCGTGGCCGCGGAATGCCCCGCATGGAGGCGTATTGGTTAGCACGCGGTANCCGTTGTAGCGNGCGTTTTGAATGTCGTAGAGCGCAAAAACCATAGAACCAGAATATAGGATGGTGACAGTACCNTAGCCGGCATAGGCGCCGCCGCGTTGTGTTGTAGTCGTGTCGACCGCAGTGATGTGCCCGTCTTTAGACATGCCCATCTTGAGNGTGGTNTTTTGTTCAGGGCGNCCCCGATGGGTAATAAAAGTTTCTTCNCGGCTAACAATAATCCGAACTGTACCTNTGCATTTTCGTGCCAGCGCNGCGGCAATGAGCTCTACATGCAGACATTCGGTGCGAGACCCAAATCCGCCACCAATGTGAGGTTTTATGACACGTATTTTTGANCGCGGCATACCAAGCGTTTGCTCAAGCATNAAATGCACGTAGTATGGAACCTGCGTGGTGGCATGGACCGTAAGCTGGTCGCGCTCTCCATCATAAGCGGCAAGNGCTGCGTGGGGCTCGGTCTGCACCTGGCAGACTTCGGCGCATTCATAAGTTTCCTCACATATCAGATAGGCGTCTTTAAAACCTTTGTCGACTTCGCCAATATCGTATTCAACATGGCGTTCAACATTATTAGGCCGTTTTGAATGCAGCGGTGTAACACCCTCTGCGATCGCCTCCTCAGCNGAAAAATAGGCGGGNAGCTCNGCGTATTCGAATTCGATTAGGTCAAGTGCTTTNTGTGCGGTTTCGACATNGATTGCCGCGACGGCCGCAATTGGTTCGCCGCGATATCNTACCCGGTCACGGGCAAGCGGCCATTCGGTGCGGGCAATTGGAAGCACACCAAACGGGCTGACGAAATCTTTGCCAGTTGCAACAGCTTTGACCCCGGGTAGCGCTTCTGCGGCGGTAGTGTCGATATCAAGAATTTCCGCGTGGGCGACTGGCGAACGAAGAATTCTTCCAATCAATGCGTCATNTTTTATAAAGTCTGCCGTGTAGCTTGCTTTACCGGAAACTTTCTCGGGGCCNTCGACGAGAGGCATTCTTACGCCGACGGATTTAGCTGGTGCGACCTTTTTTGCCTCGATGGGTGTTANTTCACTCATTTGGGACGTTCCTTGGAGGTAATNTCCTCGGCAGCTGACTGAACGGATTCAATAATTTTTACATATCCGGTGCAGCGGCAAATATTTGCGGCCATACCTTTTCGTATTTCATCTTCGCTTGGGTCNGCATTTTCGCGCAGTAGTCCCTCTGCNGCCATCACCATCCCAGGAGTACAAAAGCCGCATTGAGCGCCAAGCTTTTCATGGAAACCACGCTGGATTGCGGACAGACGACCGTCGGTTTCAAGCGACTCTATCGTTTCGACTACCGCTCCATTACAAGATGCCGCTAAAGTAAGGCAGGCATGGCGGGGTTTTCCATCGATTAGCACAGTGCAGCAGCCACATTCACCTCCATCACAACCAATCTTCGTTCCGGTTAAACCAACCGTTTCGCGTAAAAAGTCGACCAGTAGCATATTGCCTGGGATCGCATCATCGCGACTGCGGCCATTCAGGGTTATTGATATAAAATTTGTCATCGGTCACCACCTTTTTGGGATAACTATTGGCATTTTCGAGTTATTCCGGTCCGAGAATATTTCGGTATCACATTGTTGGGTAGTAAACAATATGAAACGCAACATTATTCCTTACATTTGTATAGCGGTCCAAAGTTTGGGTGACGGTTTTTATGGTTAGGTGTGTTAACGTATTTGGGTGTTAATAAGTCAGGTAACATGAATGTTGGGAAAAGATCCCAAAGATAGAGCAAAACCATTTGCACCTGAGGTGAGCTTCAGGGAAGCCCTTGGCGCTTGGATTAAAATCGCCCTACTTAGCTTTGGCGGCCCAGCCGGGCAGATAGCCTTAATGCATCGTGTATTGGTTGAAGACAAGAAATGGATTAGCGAAGCACGGTTTTTGCATGCGCTAAATTATTGCATGTTGCTGCCTGGGCCGGAAGCCCAACAACTCGCGACCTATATCGGCTGGTTACTTCATAAGACGTGGGGTGGAATAGTGGCTGGGGCCTTATTTATTCTACCGGGTGCCTTGGTCATTTTGGCTCTGAGTGTTCTCTATGCCGGTTTTAATGACCTTTCGATTGTTCAAGCAGTATTTTTTGGTATCAAGGCTGCGGTATTAGCGGTCGTTGTTCAGGCAGTTATGCGGATTGGCAGCAGGGCACTCAAAAACGGCTTCATGATTGGTATAGCTGTTGCCGCATTTATAGGGATTTTCTTCTTCGCCGTCCCCTTTCCGGTAATTGTTACAGCGGCTGCGGTTGTAGGGTATATTGGCGGGCGTCTATATCCAGCAACTTTCTCCGGCGGAGAAAGACGTGATAAAGAAAAGTTAATGGACGCCGACGCCATTGACTCCGCCGCAGCTGCGGGAAACCTGGGTCATACGAAACCATCTTTGGCGCGGGCGATAAGAGTAACTTCGTTTTGCCTCGTGTTATGGTTGGGACCTGTTGCAATCCTGGTCGCTTGGCTCGGGTTTAATAATGTTTTTACTCAAGAAAGCCTGTTTTTTAGCAAGATGGCTATCGTCACCTTTGGTGGTGCCTATGCGGTTCTGGCCTACGTTGCGCAGCAGGCCGTATCGACATATAGCTGGCTAGTACCAGGGGAAATGCTGGACGGTCTTGGCATGGCGGAGACTACCCCAGGACCGCTAATCATGGTCGTCCAGTTTGTCGGATTTATGGGAGCTTACCGCAATCCCGGAGTGCTGGATCCGATGCTTGCTGGCTTGGCTGGCGCTGCCATTACGACCTGGGTGACATTTGTGCCCTGCTTTTTATGGATTTTTCTTGGAGGACCTTATATCGAGAAACTCCGCGGCAACAAATCATTGTCGGCCGCCCTTTCAGCAATTACCGCTGCCATTGTCGGTGTTATACTCAATTTAGCGTTATGGTTTGGTCTTCACATTGTATTTGAAAAGGTTATCCAACAAAGTCTTGGGCCTTTGCGTCTTTACGTTCCTGTCTGGAGTAGCGTTGAATTTGCTGCCATAATTCTTTCGGCTTCGGCGATGATTGCTATGCTGCGTTTTAAACTTGGGATGATTCCGACGCTCGCAGCGTCGACTGTTTTTGGAACCGTTGCGTTTTATTCCGGGTTTTGAGCCTCACACTAATTCTTCGGCTTTCTCGCTACTCCCCCTTGCGCTAGGGTATAAATATCCAAAACTTCTTTAAGAGAGAGTTTCTATATGTCCGATCCTTTACTGCCCCTGATTGTCGAACCTACGGAGCTTGAAGCGGCGTTGGGTGTCGACGGCCTATTAATTGTTGATTTGAATGAGCCTGAGCGTTACGCGGAAGGCCATATTCCTGGGGCAGTTAATTTATCTTTCGCCTCTTTAATCGGCCCAAGGCCGCCAGCCATGGGAACTATTCCAAGTGCCGAACAACTTTCAGCGGCATTGTCGAGTATTGGACTGACACGTGAAAATCATGTTGTATCCTATGACACTGAAGGTAACGGGAAGGCCAGTCGGTTTTTATGGACACTTGATGTGGTTGGCCATCCAAATGCATCGTTACTCAATGGTGGCTTTCACAGTTGGCGTGGTGAGGGGCATCCAGAGGAAACTGGTCCGAATATTTTTGCCCCGAGCGACTATTCGGTGACCATAAAAGATTCTGTCTTGGCGGAAAAAGAATATATTCTTAGAAATCTGGATGATGACAGCGTAGTTATATTGGATTGCCGAACCCCGGCTGAATTTTGTGGAGCTGATGTTCGTTCGGCGCGAGGCGGCCATATCCCGGGTGCAGTTAATTTCGACTGGATGTTGGCTGTAGATAGAGATCGGAATTTCCGGCTTAAGGCCTCTGAGGAGATAACTGCGATGTTGACCGAACGGGGTGTCACAGTAGATAAGGAAATTATTGCCCATTGTCAGACGCATCATCGGTCTTCACATACTTATATGGTGCTCAAGTCGTTGGGTTACAGGAATGTAAAAGGATATGACGGCTCCTGGTCTGAATGGGGTAATGATCCAGACTTACCGGTAGAATCGGAGAGTTAAACAATGGCAAAGCAATTCAAACGGGATTTTGTCGATCAGGATTCTCTTGGCGCACCAGATATGCAGGCGCTGAGAAAAATGGCGCCCCCTGCTGATATGCCCTTTGACATTACCAAGATTGGTCATGTGGTTCTCAACGTTAAAGAAGTTGAGAGATCGACCGAGTTTTACACCCAGGTTATGGGTTTTCGGGTTTCGGATACCTACCCCGAAAGCATGATGCCGGGTCGTATGGTATTCCTTCGGTTTAACAACGATCATCACGGTTTGGCGCTTGTCGGTGGGTCGGAGCGGACGGTCGATAATACTGAGATGCATCATATGGCATTTCAGGTTGAAACGCTGGATGAGGTTTTTCGTGCGCGGGATTATCTTGAAAAAAATAAAGTCCATATTGAATTTTCTGGACGTCGCCGCGGCGGGTGTCAGGTGGCGGTTGAGTTTCGGGATCCCGATGGTCACTTTCTNGAAATTTATTGTCTTCTAGATCAAGTCGGTCCAAATGAGGAGGCGCGTTCCGCGGAAGAGTGGCGCCCGGTTGCATCGCTGGAAGATGCACTCGATAACGCGCCGCCGGGGCAGAATATGAAATTGCTGGATCCAGATCTTCGGCGATAAATGGAAGGATAAAATGGGCGGCGTACGCCAACCCAACAGTAACGCACTGGATCCNAGCAAATTTAAGGACCCGTATATTACCGCGTCCGGTGAAACGCGGGCGCAGGTGTCACTCGATGTGCTTAGGACGCTGTGGATCAATACGGGGACGCTGTGCAATTTGACGTGCGCGCATTGTTATATTGAATCCAGCCCGAGGAATGATCGGCTGGAATACATAACTCTTGCTGAAGTATGTCTTTATCTGGATGAAATACGCGACCAGAACCTAGCTACCCAAGAAATTGGTTTCACGGGTGGTGAACCTTTTATGAATCCTGACATCATAAAGATGTTGGAGGAGACGCTTTCCAGGGGTTTTCGAGTGTTAGTTTTAACCAATGCCATGAAACCAATGTGGCATCACAAATCATCACTTGAGGCGTTAAAATTACGGTTTAATGATAANTTGGTCNTTCGTGTTTCTGTCGACCATTATACGCAGCAACGCCACGAAGAAGAGAGGGGAATTGGCAGCTGGCAACCAATGCTCAGTGGTTTGAGATGGCTATCCCAAAATCAAATAAATTTTGATGTTGCCGGCAGAACGCCTTGGGGTGAAGCAGATTCTGCAATTCGCGAAGGCTACGCCAAATTATTCGCTAAATATAATATTCTACTCGATGCTAAAAACCCGTCTCGGTTGGTTTTATTCCCGGAAATGGATGCAAATCAGGACGTACCAGAAATCACCGAACAATGCTGGTCAGTCCTGAATATCGACCCTGGTGCGATGATGTGTGCGACGTCGCGGATGATTGTGAAACGGAAAAATGCAAAAAAACCTACGGTGATTGCGTGTACGTTATTACCTTACGATGAGAAATTTGACCTCGGTACGACGTTAACCGGGGCTTCCTGTGATGTGTCGCTCAACCACCCGCACTGCGCTAAGTTTTGCGTTCTCGGCGGTGGCGCGTGTAGTCAGGGATGACGGAATTCTCATAAAAATTTTGGGAATTAACCCTAGACCGCTCTGCCTGTCCGGTGTGAAATGATGAAAGTAAATTCATAGGGGGAGACATTATGGTTGACAGCAATCTTGGGCCAGAAAAGTCTTTTGTCTTCGATTTTGTTGATCGAAACGCCGAGGCTGTCGCCACCATTGGCGACTCAGTTTTTTATTTTGGTGAGCTCGGCATGCAGGAGCACGAAAGTGCTAAGCTGATGACCTCAATGCTCGAGAAAGAAGGCTTCTCAGTTGAACGTGGTATCTCGGGCTTTCCGACCGGTTTTTGCGCCACTTTTGGATCAGGCGACCCGGTGATAGCCATGCATACGGAATATGATGCCAATCCAAATAATAGTCAGGCATCTGGAGAGACCGTACAAAAAAACATTACGACTTATGGCCCTGGCCATTGTGAAGGGCACAATTGTAATGCTGCGGTAATGGTCTCCGGCGCAATCGCCACCAAACGAGCAATGGAAGAGTTTGGCTTAAAGGGTACACTAAAAGTTTTTGGCGCACCGGGAGAGGAGCAGCTAATTAGCCGACCATATTATGTGCGTGATGGTTGGTTCGATGATGTCGATGTTGCGATCCACGACCATATTGGTGGAGACATGAGTACGGTTTATGGATTAACCCATGCCGCCGCTGTTTCGGCCTATTTTACGTTTAGTGGCGAGACAGCCCATGCATCCACCGCACCCTGGCGCGCGCGCGATGCGCTTGATGGCGTAGTTTTAATGGATATGGGAATGGCACAATTTCGTGAACATATGGAACCCGATATGCGGGCGCATCGTGTGATTAAGGACGGTGGTGATCAGCCCAATACAATTCCTGCAAAGGCNACTGTTTGGTGGACCTTTCGTGCGCCGACAGCGGAAGGGGCACGGAAAGTTTTTGAGCAAGGAAAAAAAATTGCTGAGGGTGCAGCAATGATGACTAATACTGAAATCAAAGTTGAGGTCATGAGCGCCGTTTGGCCTGTAAGAACCAACCAGGGTCTTGCCGAGGTGATCCAGGGTAATTTGGAATTAGTTGGGGTTCCCGAATGGACAGAGGAAGAGCAGACCTTTGCTGAAAAGCTTCAAAAGGCAGCTGCTGTTAGGCCTGAAGGTCTAAAAACGGAAGTTAAGCCTTTACTCGGTCCTACGGCGCAACGCGCGCCGTCGAATGATTGTGGTGATGTGTCATGGAAAGTACCAATGGGGCGCGTTGGGTTTCCATCCAATGTGCCTAACGTACCGTTTCATCACTGGGCAGGTGGGGCCGCNCTAGCGACTACCATTGCCCATAAGGGTTCCGTTGCCGGGGCCAAGACACTCGCTGGAACGATTGTCGACCTACTATCTGATCCGAAGTTGGTAAAACGTGCCAAAGAGACATTTGCAAAAGAGATCGGCGATGTTGTCTATAAACCCTTAATCCCCGCAGATCAGAATCCCCCAGTTGATCTAAATCGTGAGATGATGGAGGCGTTTCGTAAACCGATGAGTGAGCATTACGTCAAAGAAAAACCAGAATTTGTTTAAGAGAGCCTCCCTGACTTTAGGATACCGGCACCTAGTTAATTGGCCTAATTGATTCTGGGTGGGGACCTATAGTGGGGTGTGCATGCATACCTGTGTCTGGTAATATTTAATATGAGAAGCGCTGTGGTCTAAGCGCATATATATCCATNGGAGGATGTTATGGGTTTTAAGAGTTTTAGGAATTTAATCGCTGCGGTTGGGATTGCAATTATTACAGTGGTTACAATTCCAGGTCAGTCTTTAAAGGCTGCCACTTTCTATAAAGATAAAGTCATTACGATTGTTATCGCATTTGGTCCCGGTGGAGGTTATCACCTTTATTCTACCACTCTGGCAAAACGTATGAAGCAGTATATTCCAGATATGCCGCATATCATACTGCAGTTCATGCCCGGTGCCGGTGGTCTTAAGGCAGCAAATTATATGTATAAAGTCGCTCCGAAGGACGGGACCTATATGGCCCTCCTGTCGCAGACAGCTGCTTTGGTACAACGTTTGAATACGGGTAAAACAGGGTATCGTTATGATGCTTCTAAGTTTAACTATATTGGGCGGCTTGTGAGCATGGATGCAGCCCATATGCTTTATAAATCTCTTCCAAGTAGAGACCTTGGCGCACTGAAAAAGCAAAAATCTGGAACAGTTATTGCTTGTACCGCTGGTAAAGCGGCTCAGGGTTANATTAACGCCCGTGCTCTCTCTGTTGCTTCGGGTTTAGATATCAAGATCTTGACCGGTTACCAGGGTTCCGCTCGCCAAAATATCGCGATGCAACGAGGTGAATGTAATTATCAGCCTGGTGCGTGGAATAGCTGGAAAGCACGGCGTGGTGACTGGATAAAAAAAGGGCTTATTAAGCCCGTGGCATTGACGGCATTGGAACGTCACCCAGATTTGCCAAATGTCCCTACTATCGTTGAATTAGCTAAGACTCCCGAAATGAAAAAGATTATGACCTTTATCGCGGGGTATGCCCCAGTGGGCCGGGCTTACACAACCCCGCCGGGAACACCTGCTGATCGCGTGGCCATGTTGCGATCGGCTTTTGATAAAGCTGTGGTTGATAAAAACTTCCTGGCTGAAACCAAGAAACGTAATATGCTGATNGGAACCGCAAAAGGGGCATATGTCCAAAAAATCGTTGATGGAATTGTCTCTACTCCTGACGGCGTAGTGAATGCTACCAAGAAAATGCTGGGCTATAAATAAAGTTGCAAAGCAGAATAAAAGGGTCGACATAAATGTCGGCCCTTTTACTGTCTTTAACTCCTTAGACTAANANTAAAAACTTTNCCAAAGCTCTGGTANCCTCAAACAGCTGTCNTGTTTCCCCTAAGAAAAATTTCTCTTAATATTGGTTTTTGCACCTTNCCTGACGGGGTTTTTTCGATGCTGTCAACAATGCGAATATGTTTCGGTCGTTTGAAACGTGCAAGGTGTTCTGTGCAATGATTTATGATGGTTTTTTTGTCTAATAAAGAATTTTGATCTAGNACAACGTAGGCAACTAATGCCTCGCCCCACNTGTCATCAGGGATGCCAAAAACTGTGCAATCTATAATTTCGTCTAGCCTCTCCAAAACAATTTCAACNTCACGAGGGTAGATATTTACACCACCAGAGATAATCATATCTTTCGATCTACCCACGAGCGTTATGAAGCCATCAATATCCCTTTTCGCTAAGTCCCCGGTCCAGCCCCAGCCATCACCATTGGCAAAATAGGTATTTGTCTCTTGATCATTATTATAATAGCCAGACATCAAAAATGGCCCGCGGCAAATTATTTCCCCNGTTTCNCCAACNCTTACTTCCTGACCGGATGGATCGACAATCTTTAANTCAACGCCTAGCGCAATCCGTCCAATAGTGTGCGCTTTCTCGCGCGGATGAAANGAATGGTAAATACAAATGGGGCCAGTTTCCGACTGACCGTAATGGTTAGTAAATCGCGCATGCGGCATTTTAAGGTTTACCTCGGTAACTAGGTCGACAGGTACTACGGCGCCACCGCAGGCGATGTTGCTAAGACTTAAAAGCTGGCCACCATTAAAGTGTTTAGCTGATAAAATTTGCCTTAACTGAACCGGCACCATAAATGTGCTCGTGATAGAATGTGTGGCAGTTTGCTTAATAAAGGTATCGGGATCCCACCCCGTCAAAAGTACGGCCGTTGCGCCAACCAATATTGCCGCTGGCAGCCAAACCAAAGAGCCCATGGTATGATAGAAAGGTGTAACCATGGAGACCACATCGGATTCAGTAATTCCGTGTTCGATTGCTGTGGTGTAACTGCTTGTATAGCGCGCCTGATGACTCACCATTGTCCCCTTAGGTAAACCTGTGGTGCCGCCCGTAAAGGTCATGGCAAATGGCTCGGTCTCGGAAAGCTCTATATTGCAGGGCATATTTGGGTGATCAGAGTAAAATCGATTAAAATTGATCCATCCTTTTTGCTCTGGTTCACCGATAACAATGATATGTTCAAGCTCGGGTAGTTGATCGATAATTTTAGTGAGTTTTTCCTGAAAGATTTGTTCTATAACAACAAGTTTGACTTTTGTTTGGGCCAATATAGTCACCAACTCATCGGGTGCGTACGCTGGTAAGAGATTCACGAGTAGGGCCCCGGTTTGTGCGCCACCAAAATGGGCAATGACATATTCCGGCAGATTACGGGACATAATTGCCCATTTGGCTCCCTTGCCTATACCCATTTGAAGCAGGGCATGCCCAAAGCGATTAGCAGATTCATTAAGAACCTGATATGAGATTTGTTCTTCACCGCAGATTAGGGCGGTGCGATTGGGATGGCGTTCAGCGCTTAACCTCAGGATATCACCGGTCAGCAAGTCGTTGTGGCTCCTCTTAATGATATTCTTATGAAATATTATCTTATCATAAATTGTTCTGCACTCGACAATCTAACAAGATGGTGCTGTATAATGGTGTATTAGCGAACACAAAAGTCCAAGCAGAGAACGTCAGCCGCGGACTACAAAGCCGCGATTAAAGAAACAGGAATTGCGGTCGAACCAAATATTGAGGGATTTGAAATTGGCCTTAATTATAAATTTTCTTATGACTTAAAACCCTCCGACTAATCTATAAAAAGCATGGATGCGGGTTCGCTGACACCCAAAGTGTTAGGAGCTCGGGTGAACTCAGAATTCCCAGAACCCTGCCACGAAATTTTAATTGAAGGGGTCGCGCGACTTAATAACTACCAAGATATTTCCTATGCGGAATCTTACCTCACCCGGTTGTCTAAGGTTCTTATTATTGAAAATAAGGTGGGTGGCGACGGCACTATTACCGCCGAAACAGGACGACAGCTTGCCCTGAGAATGTCATACGAAGACGTGATCAGAGTTGCACAGTTAAAGTCGGCTGGTGACCGATTGGATCGAATTCGGGATGAGGTTGGCGCTAAGGCAGATGAGCCGGTTGTGGTTGTCGATTATCTTAAGCCAGGAATTGATGAGCTCTGCTCAGTGCTGCCGGCTAAACTGGGGCGCTCGTTAATGCTACTAGCTGAGCGGCATGGCTGGCGGGATCGATGCAATTTCGGGATCCACCTTAAGAGCACTACGATAACGGGCCATTTGCGGTTGCGGCTTCTTAGTGGTTTGCAGCGATGGCGCCGAGGAACCTATCGCTATAGCGAAGAGCAAAAATCTATCGACGCTTGGTTGGAAGATGTTAAGGCCACACTTNCTCTAAGTCGGTCGCTGGCCATGGAGACCATTGAGTGNGCGAGATTAATCAAAGGCTATGGTGACACTCATCGACGTGGGAGTGAAAACTTTAGCGCGATCCGGGAGCAGGTTGTTGCCTCAGCNTTGGATGGCACAATGCCAATCAATATAGCAACAGATGCTNTAGCTAATGCTCGCGCTGCAGCCTTAAGTGACCCAGAGGGNATGCGGCTTGGGAATGTCCTTGCGGAAATTTCTAAAGNGACTGCAGGAAATGCTGCTGAATAAAATCNCAGCCTTTGTGGTTAATTCATCTCGAGTTCTTCGACAAGGCCATATAAAATCTAGTATTNTGTTGGTCATTGATTTAGATCTGGCCGTTAGATCCTNTTCTGACGAAAAAACATAAGACGAGTGGAGATCAAGTATGGAGTTTGGTGTTCAGTTTTTCCCAAATGTTACGCCTGACGAAAAGTCNGCAGCGCAATATTACCAGGAAAGTCTTGGGNTTTGTGATATCTTGGATGAGTACGGTTACANCCATGTTCGCATTGTCGAACACTATTTTCATCCTTATGGCGGCTATAGCCCNAACCCTATTGTCTTTCTGTCCGCNGCAGCCCAAAGAACAAAGAAGGCCCGACTCATTACCGGCGCCGTTCTCCCGGTATTTAATAATCCNCTCAAGTTAGCAGGCGAAATTGGAATGCTGGATGGCATTTCAAATGGGCGGCTTGAAGTTGGCCTNGCCCGTGCCTTTATTCCAAAGGAATTTGAAGCCTTNAAGATCAGTCTTGACGAAAGTGTAGCGCGNTTTGATGAGGGTGTAGATCAAATCATCCGTTTGCTTACAGAAGAAGNGGTAACGTCAGAGGGTAAATTCCATAGTTTTGAGAATGTTACNTCCTATCCAAGACCCACGCAGTTGCCTCATCCTAAACTTTGGACGGCTTCTGTTGCGACGGAAGCGTCATTTGAAAAAGCGGGCCGGAATGGNACCTGGATTATGGGTATTCCGATTGCNGGAGGACAGATGCGGGAATTGTTGGATGTTTATCGTGACGCNTGGAAGACAGCGGGTCACCCAGGAAAAGGGNGGGTGATGTTAGCATTTTTTATGTTTTGTCATGAGGATCATGATGAAGCGCTCAGGATCGCCCGACCGCATGTTGATAATTACTTTGTTTCNCTGTGTGATGCCGCTAGNGGCTGGACAACTGGTTCATCGTCAAAAGATTACGCACATTACGATAAAATTGTGNAAACGCTGCGGCAGGAAAACCTTGATACGCAGATAGANAAATGTTCGGCTTGGGTAGGAACCCCCAANGAGCTAATCACCATGATCGAGGACTACAATGATCAGGTTGGTGGATTTGANGACGGCTCACTTCAGGTTAACTTCACAACATTGCCGGCNGNGGANGCCGAAAANTCGGTACGTCTGTTTGGCGAGAGAGTTNTCCCCCACTTTTCCTGANTGGAGNTTAGTTTGAGATTTTTGGTCTAGCGTTGGAAATTNTATTNCTGGGTTTTACGAGTANAAATCATTTNGGGTNAATTTTGATAAAGAGTAGATNAANATGCCTATTCTTGTGACNGGTGCAGCCGGGTTTATCGGATACCACGTGAGCGCGGCTTTGCTAGNGCGCGGTGANGAGGTTGTAGGCGTCGATANCATCAATGATTATTATGATGTAAGTCTTAAGCAAGCGCGGCTNGAGAAGCTTCAAAAACAAACCGGTTTTTCCTTCTATAAAGTTGATATTACCGATATTGAAGCAATGAATGAAGTTGTCGCGGCTGCTGGAGGGNTNCAGAGCGTCGTGCATCTNGCGGCNCAGGTAGGGGTAAGGTATTCCATCNNCAATCCATTTGAATATGTGCGGGCAAATCTCTTGGGGCATATGTCTATTCTGGAGATTTGTCGGAACCAACCTAATTTTNAGCATCTCGTCTATGCGAGTTCGAGCTCNGTATATGGCGGNAATCTTAAGCTACCTTTTTCTGTTGANGATCGAACTGATTTGCCTATTTCCCTTTATGCGGCGACCAAGAAAGCAGATGAGTTGATGAGCCATTCCTATAGTCATCTCTATGGCTTTCCGCAGACCGGATTGAGGTTTTTTACAGTCTATGGCCCTTGGGGCCGTCCCGATATGGCCATCTATATTTTTTGTAAGGCGATTTTTGAAGGGCGAACGATCCCTGTTTTCAATAACGGCGAGATGAAACGTGATTTCACGTTTGTTGACGATATCGTGTCGGGTGTCATTGCGTCACTCGACAAGCCGCCTGTCTCCAATGATAAACAAGCACCCTCCCGTCTTTATAATATTGGCCACCATCGTAGCGAGCCCTTGATGAGGGTGGTAGGGCTTATAGAAGAAGCGCTAGGAAAGAAGGCTAAAATTGATTTTCAACCGATGCAGCCGGGAGACCTAAAAGAAAGTCTCGCGGATATAGGCCCAATAAAAACAGATCTAGGTTATGAACCAACAACACCGATTGATATCGGAATACCTATATTCGTCGATTGGTTCATGGCGTATGAGGGTGCCTGAATTGATCGATTGTCATCATAGGAATTGGGGCTACGCCTCCGCTCGCTGTTCATGATGAGTCGTTTTGCACCCAAAATCCTGCGGATGTTAGGCGTCAGGCATAAGCAGAAATAACACCAAAGTAGTGCGACGATTACATGCTAGTTGCCTGAAACAGCATGGAGGACCATTATACTTTTAAATAAATTCACCGGTGCGCCGGTAAGGAGGAAGACATGGCCAGAAGCCTTCATGAAAGACCAGAAGTAACGCCAGAGCGTGAAGCATTTTATAACAAGATTGATCCACTTGCCGTTGCGCCGCTTTGGGAGAGGCTTTTCACCTTTATGAAGAAAGAACCAGAGATGCGGGCGGACCCCTATGTCTGGAAGTATGACGATATTCGTCCGAGTTTGATGGAGACAGCAACTCTCATAACGGCCGAGGAAGCCGAAAGGCGAGTGCTTATTTTGGAGAACCCCGCCTTGAAAGGNGAAACAGCCGCCAGTGATTCAATGTTTGCGGGCTTTCAGCTTATTATGCCAGGTGAGGTGGCGCCAACCCATCGCCATTCGCCAGCAGCCCTGCGCTTCATTGTTGAAGGTGATGGTGCCTATACGGCAATTAATGGAGAAAAGGCGCCGATGAAGCCGGGTGACTTAATCCTAACTCCATCGGGTGTCTGGCATGATCATGGCAACATCGGGACGACCCCGGTGGTTTGGCTTGATGGTCTCGATATACCGCTAATCCGAACCTTGGGCACGATGTTTACCGAGCTTTATGAGGACGGGGGAGTTCATCCTGAGGGAAGGCCGCAATTCGATAATGTCGCACGCTATGGCGCTAATATGCGCCCGATGAATTATAAATCTGAGGAATTACACTCTCCGGTATTTCACTATCCTTATGATGAAACGCGTAGCGCTTTGGTTGACCTGAAGAAAGCAGATGAGGTTGATCCATTTCATGGCATTAAAATGCAATATATTAACCCGAATACCGGCGCCCCAGTAATGCCGACCTTAGATTGTTATATGGAATTACTACCCGCGAAAATGAAAACTCAGGATTTCCAATGCACGGCGACATGGATTTACTCTGTGGTTGAAGGTACCGGCCGAACAGTAATTAATGGGACACCATACGAATGGGGTCCTCGCGATGTCTTTGTGGTGCCGGGCTGGTTACCCCATCACCATGAGTGTAATGATGCCGATGCCTTTCTTTTTAGCTTTTCAGATAAAGCAGTTCACGAAAAGTTAGGGCTTTATCGCGAAAGGCGTGGCAACGTTACGCATTGATGTAAGAACCAAACAAAGGAACAAGCTACAATCTGAACAGTACTTTTTACCTAGTCAGCTAAATCTACCTGACGCGGGCGTCAAAGAATTCGCCCTTACCAGGGCCGACGCCATCTTTCTGATCTTCAAGATCAAGGCGCTCGTCTTTGATGTCTGGAGCCCACGTCACGACTTGCAAAATTTCAAGATCGACGTCGCCAGTACTGGCAAACCAGTAGGCATTGCCGTGTGGCATGATGATGCCTTCCTGTGGGCCGAAAACACCTAGAACGTCGTCATCTGGTCCATAAAACGTTACTTCGCCCTTCATGCACATCCACATACCATCCATCCCTGTATGGATGTGTTTGTTATTATCGCCCTGACCTTTTTTAACAATTTGAACAGAACCGCGGAGTAGTCCGGAGGTGCCTAGCGTGACAATAGATTTGCCAGCTTTCAGACCCTTTGGTTTCTTGTAATTGAAAATTTGTGGTGAGCGAGCGTTTTTTTGTNTTTCTTCAATTAGGTCCTCTTTACGTTTAGCCATGGGTCCCTCCACTTTTTTTGATAATTAATCTTCTGCCTCTTTATAGACCNGTGCAAGCAGTTCCATCAGCGTGTGGCGTTCCTTTCCCGAAAGGTGACGGGTCACATGTTGTTCGTGCTTGTCGACCAAAACATTTAATTTAACCAACAGACTTTGCCCCAAATCAGTCAGCTTTAAAGCGTGGGACCGGCGATCGGTAGCGGAAACTTCCCTAACTACCAGTTTGCGATCTTCGAGACGATCAATAATTTGAACAAGTGTTGATCGATCAAATCGCAAGGCGCTGGCGATCGCTGACTGGCTGATGCCGGGATTAGCATTGATAAGAGCCAGTGCACCGTATTGGGGTGGCGAAATCTCTGTTTCTCCGATTGTTTTATTGAAATGTTGGAAAACAGTGACCTGCGCGCAGCGCAGGTTGTATCCTATCAGACCGGGCAGAGACGCCATATTTATAGGGTCAGGTTTCCCCACTTTTTCTGCCATCAGTATCTTACTTTTTTAGGCAATTTTGAGTGTTAGGTCGCAGACGCCGTCGACATGGACGACAATCTCTTCGCCTCTATTTACCGCGCCAACACCTTCAGGCGTGCCGGTATAGATCAGGTCACCTGGTTCTAGCGTTACCAGACCGGACAGATATGCAACGCTCTCCGGTATATTCCAAATCATATCGCCAATATCGCCGGATTGCCGGTTATCGCCATTGACTGTCAGCGTTATAGTACCGGATGTTGGGTGGCCTATCTTGGCGGCTGGATAAATTTCGCTGCAGGGCGCCGATGCGTCGAAACCTTTACCCATATCCCAAGGGCGTCTCATCCCTTTGGCTTCTTCTTGCAGATCGCGACGGGTTAAATCGATACCCACCCCGTACCCAAAAATATGGCCATTTGCATCATCAATAGAGATATTACTACCGCTCTTACCAATGGCGGCCACCAGCTCGGCTTCGTAATGGAAGTTTTCCGTTGCAGGAGGATAAGGGATGGTTGCACCGTTTTGGACAATTGCATCGCCTGGTTTCAGAAAGAAAAACGGAGGCTCGCGCTCGTCAGCGCCCATCTCGCGGGCATGGGCTGCGTAGTTCCGGCCAATACAATAAATCCGGCGTACGGGAAACCGATCCTCACTTCCGGAAACCGGAACACTTGGTAAATCCCAGCTGGGAATTGCATAGCTCATCAACGTCACTCCAAATCAAGTAAATGTTGGGCGTGAATGTGGCCCAACCAGATCTAAAGGGCAAGGATCACAGCGCCTATTTTTGCTACTCTAAATCCGACCGTGCCACCTTAATTGAAATGTTGTAGGATATTTGCAACACCCCTATATGAGGCAGAGATGGTATTTCCAAATCGTCCGCTTGAGGCAATTGCGCATTGGCATGCCCATGTTTATTACGACCCGGAGNATACAAAGGTTACCGCTGCCGCCTTGCGCGAAAGAATCATAGAAGAGTTTCCCGATACAAGAATGGGTCGCTGGCATGACGAAATTGTTGGGCCACACCTTGTCTCTATGTACCAGGTTGCCTTCGAAGTTGAGCAGTTTGACCCCTTTGTTCAATGGCTTGCGGTTAATCGAGATGGATTGAACGTTCTTGTGCATCCGCATACTGAAAACGCTTACAATGATCATCTGGTATTTGGATTTTGGCTTGGTGATAAATTGCCGCTTAACGAAAAAAGCCTAATTCAGATGGCAGATAGGGCATCCCGATAAGTCAATGTTTAAAAACGCATGGACTTGCCGTGCCAGGACGGGGCTTTTAAAAGATAAGCTATGACTTTTCCTCTTGATACTTTGAACGCCACGATTGATCGCCTGTCACGACATCCGTTTTACAGCGGCAAACTGCCGAGGGACGTCACCGACGCCGCCGATTTCGCGAACGCAATACCTCTTATGTCACGTTCGGATTTGGTCACTGAAATGCACGAGCCAGGCTATGGACGTTTTGGCGGCACCAAACCAGTAAGGATGAATATGAGCCCGATGGGCGGCGGACTGGTGCCTGTGATGCAGACCAGGCGGGATGTGGACCGTATGATCGGTGCGTGCCGGACGCATCTTGATGCCTGTGGTATTGAAGAGGGTGATGTATGCGCCGTGTTCTTTGGTTATCATCTATTTGTTGCCGGGTTATTTTATCAGACTCAGATGGAAGCGCATGGCGTAACCTGTATCCCACTGGGGCCCGGTGAAGCCGATCGGGCTGTTGATATCTGTAACGCGCACAACATCAATATTTTGGCAGGCAATCCAAGTTTTTCGCTTCGGCTTCTTGAGGCAGGGGTCACACCGCCAAAAGTCTTCTTTGCCGGTGGCGAGGCTTTCACTGGCAACCCCACCCTTTACAACGCTGTCGCCGAGGCGATGCCGGGAACTATGTTGGTTGATGCTTTCTCATTGTCGGAAGTAATGCCGGTGGGACGAACGTTTCCGGGTGGTCAGGGCGTTCATCTCTTCGATGAATTGATTTATGCTGAGGTTGTTGACCCTGAGACTTTACAGCCGGTCGCAGATGGTGAGCGTGGAGAATTAGTATTGACCCATCTGCAAAAGGAAGCGCAGCCGTTAGTCCGATATCGTACGGGGGATCTTACAGTAAAAACCACAACGCCATCCGTCTTTGGCCGAACGGTATGTTTACCCAATGTGGTCTTTGGCCGGACGGACGAAATGGTTAAGGTAAAGGGCGTTAAGCTTTACCCCTCGGAAATACGNGCAGTCATACTTGGTATTGATGGCCTTGATGGTGGTTATCAACTTACAGTGTCGGCTAGTGCGGGAGGCAGTGATAGATTGTCATTATCCCTCAAGGGAGTAGCGGGGGATGATGCGGTAGAGACTGTTTCCCGACGTTTTAAAAGCCAGACACTGATTTCTGTGGATGAAGTTCGGATTGTGGCAGAGCTTGATCCCGGCCCGTCACTAAATGATAAAAGAGGAAAGTAAGAATGGCCGACGGCAACTGGCGATTAATCGTCGATGAAAACTCTTACGCGGATTTCTCCGTTTCGGTTTCCCCGGCGATTGAAAAGGCTGTCGTTAAAGGGGACGCGCCGCCCACTGTTTATCTGAATATCTTTAATGCAGACTCCATTACTATTGGAGTGAATGAAGATCCCAATCAGGCATTGGATCTAGAATTTTGCAGCGAAAATGGAATTTCTTTTCGCCGTCGCCCTAATGGCGGCGGACCGGTCTACGCTGGAGCGGGCTCAGCTTTTCTGGTGTTTTATCTGCCTACTAATCACCCGGAAGTGCCGGAAACAACGACTGAGGCCTTTCCAAAAATTTTAACCGCTTTTTCTGAGACCCTTACAGAGCGTTATGGTTTTAACGCGGAATATCGACCGTTGAATGATGTGCAGGTTGAGGGTCGTAAGTTAGTTCCAACTTCGCTTAAGATTGAGGATGGGGTAATGACGTTCCGGATCGTTATTAACGTGAAGCCCATTGATACTGAATTCGCTGGTAAAATAATGCCAATGCCACCTGAAAAGGTGAAGGATAAGGTACTAAAGGATATGACCTCCCGCTTTACATGTCTTGAACGTGAAGCGGGTAAGTCNATTGATGCCGCAGAGCTTGAAGAGATGGTGAGGGAAGCAACGGCCCACGCATTTGGTGAAGAGNCGCTNAGGAAAGGCGGTGTAATGGGTGTCGAGCGCNGTTATGCAGATGAATTCCGGTCTGAATATGAGAGCGATGCGTGGCTCTTTGCTAAGAGTGAGAAGGTGCGGTTTGCCAATTTATTAAAGCGGAGTGATACGATAGGGCGAGGGCGAGCTAAAGCCGTAGGCGGTCTGATCTGGGCAACGCTTGTGCTTCGCGAAGGTAGGGTATTGAAAGCAATAATAAATGGCGATTGGCATCCCCGGCCTCTGGATAGCGTTTCCTGGCTCGAGGACAGTTTGACCGGTTGCGCCGGGGATGTTGGGAGCTTGCGTGACTGTGTAGAAGTATTTTTAGCGCGCAATGATATTGAGTTTGCGGGCGTCACCGCTGATGATCTGGCCTCAGCGATGCTGATTGCGCTAGGTGACCAGTCGCCTGTTGAGTTGTAGCGACTAACCTTACGGGGAATTTATAATGTCAGTTGTTGTAAAAGAAATCGCAGCACCAGGCATCGCAAAAATTGCGATTAATCGTCCTGATAAACGGAATGCTGTTAATCCGGAAGCTCGCAACGCCTTGATTGATGCCGTTTCCAATGCTCTGGGAGATGACAAAGTTCATGCAATTGTAATTGGAAGCACCGGGGGTCATTTTTGTGCCGGTGGCGATATTGATTCTATGGCTAATTTGGACGTTGTTTCCGGTCGCATCAGGATGAGAGAAAACCATCGATTGGTTAGACTTTTGGCAGAAGCAGAGAAGCCGGTTGTCGCTGGTGTTGAAGGGTTTGCGGTTGGCGCAGGAGCCGGGATCGCGTTGTTATGTGATAGTATAGTGCTCACTGAAAGCGGTGCGCTCGGATTTCCATTCTTTCGAATAGGGCTNACGCCCGANTATGGGATTTTGTTTACGTTGGCGCGGCGGGTCGGACAGGCCAAAGCGCGGCAGATATTACTTTATGCGGAGATGCGAANNGGCCAGGACGCCGTTGATATTGGCCTTGCCGATGAGCTCGNTTCCGATGGACAAGCTGAGGCTCGGGCCATTGAANGCGCGCAGGAGATGGCGGCAATGCCACCACACGTTTTTGCGTTGACCAAGCGCCACCTTGCGATGGAACCGCAGTCGCTTGAGGAAGCCCTTGAGATGGAAGCAATGTCGCAGTCACTCGCGTTTGTCGGTTCTGAACTTGAGGAGGGGCGCTCCGCCTTTCTCGAAAAACGTAAACCAGAATTCCGTTGAGTTAGTAATCGCATGTTCGATGTTGCTGTTATCGGTGTAGGCCAGACATGCTACGGAATGTTTCCCGAGCGGACACTCAAGGAACTTTTTCATGAGGCGGCGGTCAATGCGTTGAGCGATGTTGATAAAGGATTAAATCCGTTGGAGGTNGAAGAAGCCTATATTGGCACTTTATCTACCGGCGGGGCACAGCTTGGTAATTTTGCGCCCTTGATGATGGAAGCCGCCGGGATGATTGGAGCCAGTGCCCGTCATATTGAGAANGCCTGCGCCTCCTCGGGATTTGCAATGCGTGATGCGGTCGCTGCCATTGCGTCGGGACAGGCAAAAATCGCNGTCGCCGGCGGTATTGAGAAAATGTCTGACCTCCCGCGCGAGAAAAACCGCTTGTGGCTAGGAATTTCTGGTGATGTGGAGTGGGAACGCCTNGCCGGTACTAACTTTGCGGGGATTTATGCGATGATGGCACGGCGTCACATGCATGAATTTGGCACCGAAAAGAAGCATATAACCATGGCGGCGGTTAAGAACCGCAATAACGCTCTTGCTAATCCAAAGGCNCAGTTTCGGACGCCGCTTGAACTAGATCGCGCTATTAAGGCGCCTAATCTAGCGTCACCTTTAACNTTTTCCGATGCCTGCGGTATTACTGACGGGGCATCNATGGTCATTCTGTGCCGAGCGGATATGGCAAGTAGTTTCACGGATCAACCGGTGCTNGTGGTNGGGTCTGGCGGAGCTAGTGACTATGTTGCTATCCATGACCGGCCCTCAATGACAACGCTTGAAGGCACAAAGCGCGCCGCCAAACAGGCTTACAGCATGGCCGGAATTACGCCGGACGATATCGATTGTGCNGAAGTACACGATTGTTTTGCAATAGCGGAACTTCTCGCTTACGAGGACTTAGGTTTCTGCGAAATAGGCGAAGCAGGGAAATATATGCAAAGTGGCGCCACGGCTCGCGATGGAAAACGACCAGTGAACAATTCTGGCGGCTTGATCGCTAAAGGGCATCCGATTGGTTCAACGGGAACTGGGCAGATTTACGAGATTGTAAATCAGCTTCGTGGTCGAGCTGATACTGCGGAACGCCAGCTTAAGAACATCCGTTACGGTCTAACCCAAAATGTCGGTGGATCTGGGGCAGCGGTTGCCGTCCATGTCCTGAAGGCGCCGGAGTAATAGAATGATCGGCATTGAAAGTTATGGTGTTGCCCTACCGACCCTGTGCCTTCCGGCAAGTGCTTATGTAGAGGCCTGGGGGTCTTGTGCGGCAAGAGGACTCAAGCAAAAAGCATTTTGCGCCTATGACGAGGATCCTGTGACATTGGGTATAGGGGCTGCTCGCGAGGCACTCCGTAGGCTGAAAACTAGCGTCGAAATTGGCGCTCTTTTCTTCGGTGTAACCACCCCGCCCTTTGAAGAGAAGCCATCTGCTGCAACTTTGCCAACAGCGCTATTTGAAAATTCAGCGATGAGGGTCACAGAAATCACTGGCTCGCCGCAGGCGGGCGTTCATGCCCTGGTTTCGGCAATTGAATATTGTATGGCGGGTAAGGGTCGTTACGGTCTCGCTGTCGCCGCAGATGCGCCCTGCGGCCCAGCTGATTCGAACGTTGAACACGCACTAGGTGCTGCCGCCGCGGCTTTTGTGATTGGGCCGGATGGGGGTGTAGCTACTTTCGAAAATAGTTTTAGTGTCACCCGCGAGACTTTTGGCTCACGGTTCCGGCGTCATGGAGAAGATACTCTATCTGATCTTGAATTGAGGACACGCGATAATTTGGCGAGCGCAAAAGCTTTAGGAGTAAAGATGTCGTTGTCGCAATTTGGTGACGTAAAACACTTGGCCTTGGGAGCTGATGCTGGATTGATGCGTGGCGTAGGGAAAGCCCTAAACCTTCCGCAGGCCGAGATAGACGCTTTGTGGAGCATGGTTGGCGATGCTGGTTCCGCCTCGGCGCCATTCGCCCTGGCGGCGGCACTTGATGTGGCGCGCGATGGGGAAAAGATTTTATGTGCAGGGATAGGGTCTGGCGCAACCGCAGCATTACTAACAGCTGGCAAAAATTTAACCAAAAGTCGCCGCAAAGGGTTGAAGGTTAGAGACCTCGTCGCTAGTGGTAAAGTAGTCGACTATATCACCTATCTCAAACATCGGCGGATGCTGTCCAGTCGTTTTGGAGGTGCCGGATGACATCTTATATTTCTTTGCCGATGTTTGGCGCCAACATAGATGAACGGATGCGCCTTATCGCCGGGAAGTGTCAATCTTGCGGCCACTTGGCTTTTCCCCAACGTCCAGTTTGCACTAACTGTGGTGCGGACCGCTTTGATGATACTCCACTCTCCGGGGAGGGTACGCTTTATACCTATAGCGTTGTCGCAGGAAATGGTGCTCCCTCGGAATTTGATGACGAGCAAATCATGACCGGCGATGTCGTGTGTGGAGTGGTAGAACTAAAGGAAGGTCCAAGAGTGATGGTTCGGCTAGCCGACGCCGACCCTGAGCAGCTATGCATCGGTACGAAAGTTGTGGCAATTATTCGCCGCCTATACGATCAAGAAGGTATTTTGCGCTATGGGACAAAGTTCGAATTGGTTGCGCCGCAAAGTCAATGACCCCGCCCGTTTTTAAAACCCGAATTACAGAGCTCTTTGGTATAGACCACCCGATCTTGTGCGGCGGGTTAATGTGGCTAGCGGATGCTAACTATGTCGGTGCGGTAGTTAATGCAGGCGGTATGGGTTTTATTACGCCTCGGAGTTTTCCAACTTTAAATGACTATAGAGCGCAATTGCGTAAATGCCGTGAAATTACGGAGGGTAAACCTTTTGGGGTTAATATCTATGTCTCGGCGCGGCCCGAGGCTAATGAAGAGCTTGGTATATTTCTCAATGTGGCAATCGAGGAAAAGGTTGAGTTTGTTGAAACTGCTGGGTTCAGCCCAAAGGCGTTTTTACCTCGGATAAAAGATTCAGGTATGAAAGTTATCCACAAATGTACAACGCTCCGTCATGCGCAGAGTGCTGCTAAAGCTGGCGTTGATGCGATTACCATCCTCGGGGCAGAGGCCGGGGGTCACCCCGGCATGAATATGATTGGTGGACTTGTTCAGGGTGCTGTAGTTCCTGACGGTTTAGATATTCCGGTCGTTCTCGCCGGTGGCGTCGGCACCGGGCGACAGCTTTTGGCGGCATTGGCTCTTGGAACGGACGGAATTTTGCTTGGGTCACGGATGACGGTGGCAAAAGAGATTTGGGCTGACGATAAATATAAACTGCGAGTTGCGGAAACGGTCGAGAGCGATACTCGAATTGTCATGTCAACCTTTAACGATAATTCGCGGGTGCTAGACAACGCTACGGCGAAGGCGGTAAATGAGCTTGAAAAGCAGGGTGTTACAGATTTTGAACAATATAAACCCCTAGTTCAAGGCCCTAATCAGCGCGAAGCTTATGTTTCCGGCGACTTTGATCAGGGGACGCTATCTATGGGCCAAAGCTGTGCCTTTGCTAACGAGATCGTTAGCGTCGAGAAAATATTTGATGATATTCTAAGTGATGCTATTGAGATGCAAAGTCGCCTTGGCAGTTTAGCGATAGAGAAGGGATAAGGTATCAGAGCGTATGGCCAACAACCCAAATAGTTCAGAGTTTACGGTAGGCATTCTCGGTGCCGGCGCGATGGGACGGGGAATTGCTCAGATCATAGCAACCGGCGGTATGCATGTCTTATTATTTGATGCTAATGACGATGTGGTCGAGGCTGGCCGAGAATTTGCGGAACGTATGATTTTTCGTGCTGGAGAGAAAGGTACGATTACTGATGAAGAAGCAAAGGCTTCAGTCGCGCGACTTTCAGTGGCAAACCAACTTTCTGACTTAAGAAACTCTGATCTCGTCATTGAGGCAGTAAGTGAGGACCTTGATATCAAGCGTAAGGTCTTTTTGGGTCTCGAGGAAGTTGTTGCGGAGGGCTGTATTTTAGCGACAAACACATCTTCGCTATCCGTCGCGGCAATCGCTGCTGTGTTAAAATATCCGGGTCGGTTTGCTGGGTTTCATTTTTTCAATCCAGTGCCTTTAATGAAAGTTGTTGAAGTCGTAAGTGGTTTGGAAACTACATCAAGGACAA
>NHFY01000026.1 GCA_002170165.1 Flavobacteriales bacterium TMED123 | reverse complement strand
AAGGTTAGTCCAGCCTCGTTTTTCTAGCTTTTCAAAAATAAGGTGATAGTTTTTCATCATCATGATCGCCGGTAACATAGTTTTCCGATCACATTGATTAAGTGCCTTTTCGGCATCTCGATAACTTAAGCGAACGATTGTAGCGAGCTCTTCGCAAACCTTTGGGAAACTAGGGTTGGCAATTGCCAGCCGAGCATCTACCGAAGGAATGTTGTGCTCAGATAGCATTTCCATAGGGACGTAAAGGCGATCAATACCGGCATCTTCATGAAGATCCCGTAAAATATTAGTAAGCTGAAGGGCCCGTCCAAGGGCCGCAGCTACTGGGTCTCCAATTACTTCATCAACACCAAATATTTGGTTAGAAAGACGACCAACAGCGCAGGCAACGTTATCACAGTAATTCTCCAGAGCTAAAAAATTCGGAATGCGAACGGTTGCCAGGGCGTCAGTTTCAACACCCTGGATGACCGCAAGAAAAGATTTCTTACACAAACTAAATCGTTTGATCGGGTTAAATAATGCAATCGATATTGGTAATTGTGGTGTTCCGGAAAAAAGCCTTTCAATTTCCACTCTCCACTCAGCAAGTCGCCGGACTTTGTCCTGTTCGCTACCCGGGTTGTCTGCTATGTCATCAACTTCGCGGCAAAAAGCGTAGACCGCATAAATTGCATCTCGTTTGTCTGCCGGTAATATCCGCATAGCCCAGTAAAAAGACGTACCTGAATTCCGCACGATAGCGGTAACATGCTCAAGGGGCTGAGATGGTTTCATATTATTCGCAGTATAAAGCACTTCATATTATACGACAAAGTAACGCAAAGATCCGTTCATAGGGAACTATTAAGACACTTCTAATATTTCCTTTTCCTTTTTGTGACCTCAACAGGTCATCCGAAGTCAAAGGTTATACACCCGCGGAAACCAAGTGGCGGTATACCCTGCAATAACGTCCAGACTACATTATTTACATCATACAAACTCCAAAGGATTGCTGAAGTCATTGACGGCTGGCGGTGATGCGCTAAAAACAGCTCTCTATTTTTTCATAGGGGCGCTTAATGACAGGTAATGCAAATGGCTGGCAGTTTTGGATAGACCGCGGAGGCACGTTCACAGATCTGGTTGCCCGACGCCCCGATGGTTCTCTGCATGCCTATAAGCTATTGTCAGAAAATCCTGAGCGCTACCGCGATGCCGCAATTCAAGGCATTCGTGACCAGCTAAACATCGATCACGACATGCCGGTACCTGATGATTTAATTGATGCAGTTAAAATGGGGACAACAGTAGCTACCAATGCTCTTCTGGAGCGGAAGGGCGACCGTACACTGCTCGTTATTACAGAGGGTTTCGCAGACCAATTACGTATTGGCTATCAAAATCGTCCTAAAATTTTTGCCCGAAAGATAGAGCTGCCGGAATTACTATATGAGAAAGTTGCCGAGGTAAAAGAACGCTATAATGCTCAAGGCGAAGAACTAGAACCGGTTGATATTGTCGGTGCTCGTAGGGCACTACAGGCAGCCTATGATGATCAAATTCGTTCGGTCGCCATATGCTTTATGCATGGATACAGGTATCACGATCATGAAAAAACTGTAGCTGGGATTGCCCGGGATATTGGTTTCACTCAGGTCTCAGTGAGCCATGAAGTTAGCCCTCTTATGAAATTAGTAGGTCGTGGTGATACGACCGTCGTAGATGCATATGTCTCCCCAATCCTCCGACGCTATGTTGACCAGGTCGCATCCTCACTTGGTGACGTCCGGCTTATGTTTATGCAATCTAACGGGGGACTTACAGACGCGCGGTTCTTCCAAGGAAAAGACTCAATCCTTTCTGGTCCTGCTGGCGGCATAGTTGGTGCAGCTCGGACCGCTGCAATGGCCGGTTATACAAAACTAATCGGCTTCGACATGGGTGGTACATCCACTGATGTTGCTCATTACAACGGTGAATATGAACGTGCTTTTGAGACTTTGGTCGCTGGCGTTCGCATGCGGGCCCCTATGATGCATATCCATACTGTTGCGGCAGGGGGAGGCTCTATTTTACATTTTGATGGCTCGCGCTATCGTGTTGGCCCAGATTCAGCAGGCGCAAACCCTGGCCCGGCCTGCTACCGCCGCGGCGGCCCACTTTGTGTCACAGATGCTAACGTAATGGTGGGCAAGATAAATCCAGAGTTTTTTCCAAAGGTCTTTGGACCAGACGGTAACCAACCTATGGACTCAGAAATTGTCTTTCAAAAGTTTGCAGACCTGTCTGCAGAAATTGAGAAGTCAACNGGTGATAAACGNAGTCCCTTTGAGGTCGCGAATGGATTTCTGAAAATTGCTGTAGAGAATATGGCAAATGCTATCAAACAAATTTCGGTTCAGCGCGGGTATGATGTTACCGAATACACACTAAACTGCTTTGGTGGCGCGGGCGGCCAACATGCCTGCCTCGTGGCGGATTCACTCGGCATGAAACGGGTGTTTGTTCATCCCTTTGCCGGCGTCCTTTCAGCATATGGCATGGGTCTTGCCGACCAACGCGTCATGCGCGAGAGAGCCATCGAAGCCAAGATGGATGATGCACTGATTGTCTCGCTCAACGACGCTCTGAAAGAGATGGAAGAAGACGGACGGACCGAGATGGAGAAACAGGGTGTAGAAACCTCCCGTATTACGGCGGTAGCTAAGGCACATTTACGTTATGAAGG
This sequence comes from Flavobacteriales bacterium TMED123, assembly GCA_002170165.1. GTDB lineage: Bacteria > Bacteroidota > Bacteroidia > Flavobacteriales > BACL11 > DUAL01. Next base: position 5,470 of record NHFY01000026.1, on the reverse strand, counting down.
CACTGACACAGCGCTAGTTATTGATTTCGGTACGCGTGACGAAATTGTCCAATCCTTCGAAGAAGCTCACCGTCAACAATTTGGATTTATCTCTCCGGAAAAAGGACAAATCGTCGAAGCACTATCCCTCGAGGTAATAGGCGAAGGCGAAGTTCTAGAAGATCCGACTATTCTGGTTGACGAGAACGCATCTATACCAACGCCGTTAGCAAGTGTTTCGATGTACTCTTCGAATACAGTACACGACACACCGATCTATGACCGAGAAGCCCTTCTGCCTGGGTGTAAGGTTGATGGACCTGCTATTCTCAAAGAAGCCAATGCAACGACAGTCATTGAACCCGGTTGGCTGGCGGAAGTCACAAAACACAATCATGTTGTTATAACCCGGGTAATTGCCCTACCAAAGCGGGTCGCCATCGGCACACAAGCCGACCCTGTTATGCTCGAAGTCTTTAACAATCTTTTTATGTCAATTGCTGAACAAATGGGCGGCGTACTGCAAAACACCTCCTATTCGGTTAACATCAAAGAACGTCTCGATTTCTCCTGTGCTATTTTTGATACAGCAGGAGACTTAGTCGCTAACGCGCCGCACATTCCAGTCCACCTTGGTTCAATGAGTGAGAGCGTTAAGACGGTCGCCCGCCAGCGTAAGGGAACGATGAAGCCAGGCGACGTATACATGCTTAATACGCCTTATAACGGGGGCACCCATCTACCGGATGTCACGGTAATCACTCCGGTCTTTGAGGAAGGTGTCGATGGCGTATTATTTTATGTTGCCTCACGTGGCCATCACGCCGAAATCGGCGGCATTACGCCTGGCTCGGTACCCCCTTATTCGAAGCATATTGAAGAGGAAGGTGTTCTACTTGACGATGTTCAGCTAGTTGCCGAAGGGACAATCTTAGAGGCTGAGACAGAGGCCTTATTCACAAGCAATAAGTACCCAACCCGAAATTTTCATCATAATCTCGGCGATTTAAAAGCGCAGATCGCCGCTAATGAAAAAGGCGTCCAAGAACTGCACAATATGGTTGAGCACTTCGGTCTAGATGTCGTTACCGCCTATATGCAGCACGTACAAGACAACGCCGAAGAAACCGTCCGGCGGGTCATCGATAGTCTCTATGATAGCACATTTGAATATGAGATGGATATTGGCGCCACAATAAAAGTCTCAATCACCGTCGATAAGAAGGCGCGCACTGCAAGGCTTGATTTCACTGGAACCTCCGAGCAACAGGGCAACAATTTTAATGCTCCCTCAGCTATCTGTGTTGCAGCGACACTCTATGTCTTTAGAACTTTGGTTGATGACGATATTCCATTGAATGCGGGGTGTCTAAAACCGCTAGATATCGTGATCCCGGAAGGTTGTATGTTAAACCCCGTCTATCCGGCTGCAGTCGTCGCGGGCAATGTTGAGACCTCGCAAGCCATCACCGATGCGCTGTTTGGTGCTCTTGGTATAATGGGCGCTGCACAGGGAACGATGAATAACTTCACCTTTGGAAATGACAAACATCAATATTATGAAACGATTTGTGGTGGAGGTGGCGCTGGGCCCNATTATAAAGGCGCTGACGGTGTNCATACCAACATGACAAATACGAGACTAACCGACCCAGAAATTTTGGAATGGCGTTTTCCGGTCCTATTAGAAAGTTTTTCACTGCGGCGGGNGTCCGGTGGGGCAGGAAAATTCAGGGGCGGCGACGGNGTTATTCGNAAAGTCAAATTCCTGGAAGCAATGACAGCCTCTATCTTGTCAGGCCATCGTGAAATCCCTCCATATGGAATGGCTGGCGGTGAACCGGGCAAGATCGGTAATAACTACGTGCTCCGCACCGACGGCTCAAAAAATAAACTCCGGGGTACGGACTCTACGGAGGTTGAAGCAAATGATGTCATGGTCATTGAAACCCCCGGCGGGGGCGGATACGGAAAGGCTTAGATCGGCCATTTATTTTTTTCTAACATCTGCATTTTATTTTGGATAAAAGGCACCTTCGCTTTACAATATGTGTGTTTCTCGACCAATTTCTTTTCACAGAAATATAGTAAATCAAGACCCCGGTAAGCACCCGCGCGGTGTTCTTCTTCAAGTGTTAGGACCCAACGGATCATCGCCTTCCCGGCTCTGACATCGACGAACATATCTTCAGTATGAAACCGCATTTTTCCAAATGCCCCTGAAAATTGGGGCTTAAACGCATCCCGAATTTCAGCCAGCCCTTCATTACGAACACCATTAAATTCTTCATAAATCGCGCCCTCGGCAAAGTATGACATAACCTCATTGAGATCTTCGCTATTAAAAGCCTCAGTGAAACCTAACACCAAGTTTTCGAGTTTTTTTCGATTTTCTTTTTCGATCGCCATCATAAAGTTCCTATCACCCTCTCCACATGTTCTTGATTTTTCTATGCCATAGTCAAGAAAATACGATCAAATACAGGAGCTCTTCTTGACGGCGCGCACCCATCAACGCAATATCCGCGCCTTCAGAACAAGGAGTTAGATTATGGCGCCCAAGGCAGGTGGCACCCCACCCGGGGGAAAACATGAATACGCTGTTCCCTTCGCACACGTTGGCGATCTTTTCGCAAAATATAAAGAACGAGACGCCGAAAAGGTCGCCCTGGTTGATGTCACTCAAGACACTTGCATAACCTTCGGCCAACTGCATGACTGGTCAAATAAGATTGCAAATTGGTTGGTGGGCAAGGGTATTAAAAAGGGTGACCGGGTTGCGCTTTTAACCGAGGAAAGACTTGAAAAGCTAATCTTATGGATGGGAATCTGGCGCGCTGGTGCGGTTTGCTGTCCGACAAATGTAGAGATGAATATCGCTTACGTTGCGGAAATTCTTGGCAACCTTGAGTGTAAGATAGCACTCTATGATGCAGATCTCGACATTAACCAAATGACCGATGGTGTTGACATAGAAAGTATTAAATTCACTGGATGGGCCAACAATCTACCAGGCGATGCCGAAAGCGATGAGGCCTTCACTCAGATAGCAGTAGTACCATCCTTGCCGGAACTTGGTCGTCACTACGCCGAAACAGATGATGCTACAATTTTCTGCACTTCTGGTACGACTGACAAACCCAAGAATTTTTTAATAGATCATTTGGCGCATTGGTCCTTTGGCATGTCAACAATTGATCAGATTGGATTGACCGATCAAGATAAAACTCTTGAGTTCCGTTCCTTTGGCTGGAATTCACCACAGGGCCTCTCACTAATGCCCTGGCTAGCAACTGGTTGCACGCTGCATATCGCACGACGTTTTTCACATAGTAATTTCTTCGAATGGATTAAAAATCACGAAATTACCTTTTCCGCCGGGATCCCCACGGTTATCAATATGCTTCTCGACCGACCAACCGGTGTCACATCAAAAGATGTCCCAAGCCTTCGCTTGATGAGCTCTTCAACTGCGCCGCTAAATCCAGATCGCTGGAAGCAATTCGAAGAAACATATGGTATTAACTTACTACAATTTTTTGGCTGCTCNGAAGGCGGCTGGGTTTGTGGCAACCGTCATTACGCCAAGAAATATGGAACTGTTGGCCCTCCAGCAAAACATCAGGAATTTCTGCTGGTAGATGAGGACGGCAATGCAGTAAATCAGGGTGAAGAAGGCGAAGTAACGCTAGGTGGCCCTCAATGCGCTAAAGCGTCTATGACTGCGGAAGGATTCTGGGAAGATTTGGACGGCAGACGTGTCAGACTGGGAGATCTNGCCGTTATGGATAGTGATGGTTTTATTACAGTCACAGGGCGTCTCAAAGATTTGATTATACGGGGCGGTGTCAATATTTCACCGGTGGAAGTTGACAATGTGATGATGCAGCACCCTAAAGTATATGAAGCTGCAGCTGTCGGGGTCCCAGATGCCATTTATGGGGAAGAAATCGTAGCCTATGTCGTTGTTCGAGAAGGGCAAACCCTAACTGAAGAAGAAATTAACACGCATTGTGCCGAGACTCTTGCCGACTACCGGCTACCAAAGCAGTTCCACTTTATTGAGGCACTGCCGAAAAACGATCGTGGAAAGGTACGAAGACCAGATCTTCAGGAAATGTGGAATCAGGAACACGCGTGAGTGAAATTCGGGGGCTTTGGGTCAGAGAGTATTGTGATTTTGACAAACTGACTGTTGAGAAAATAGTTCTACCAGTCCTTGAAACCAAACAAGTTAGGATTAGAGTGCAGGCAGCGGGTGTCAGTTTTGCAGCTAACCTAGTCGTCGCTGGCAAATATCAGCGCAAACCCCCACTGCCGTTTACCCCGGGCACCGAATGCTCTGGCTTAATAATCGAATGTGGTGCCGAGGTCACACGTTTTAAACCCGGTGACCGCGTCTGTGCCGCCCTGGATTGGGGAGCATATGCGGAAGAGGCTATAGCCTGGGAAGTCAACACATACTCCATTCCCGACAATCTAACGTTTACCCAAGCAACAAATTTTAATTCCTATGCGACAAGCGCGGCTGCCTTGACCTGGCCGCACTTGCTCGACTTGCAAGATGGACAAACATTGTTAATTCACGGTGCGGCAGGTGCTATCGGCTTAGCTGCTATCGATATAGCAAAAATTATTGGCGCCAAGGTAATTGCAACCGCCAGCACCGAAGAAAAACGCAATGCCGCTCTCAAACAAGGTGCAGATCATGTCATTGATTATTCAGACGGAAACTTCCGAGATGAAGTAAACGATCTCACCAATGGTAGAGGCGCGAATGCAATCCTCGACCCCGTCGGTGGTGACATTTTTGATCAGTCTCTACGATGCATTTCAATGGAGGGCCGTATCTGCCCGATTGGGTTTACATCGGGCAGTGCTGCGCAGATTGCAAGTAATATTGTCCTTGTTAAAAATGTTACTGTTTGTGGATTAAATATGGGCACCTATTACGGTTGGAGCCCAAATGATATGCGGTATGAGATGGAGGACCGTGTTCGCAATCTCATGACGGCGTTCAAACGTTGGGGTTCTGCAGATAAAATCAGACCTCAGGTGTTTGCTACATTCCCGCTAGTTAATTTTAAGCAAGCCATGGCGCTGACACTATCCCGTAAATCAATTGGCCGCGTTGCTTTTGTTATGAACTGACACGTCTCTTACTTGAGCCCAAACCAATAAAGTTTAATCTAATTGCAGAGCTGTTTTCCTGCTTCAAAAATTCGATTAACATTGGGACCGATGAAGTCCTCAAGCGCCACGTTTGCTGGCACATGAACTGGCAGCCTATTGAGGCCTACCGGTGGCACCTTGAGCAGATCTAAGCCTTTTTTAGCAACCATGGAGATTATCTCAGATGCCACTGAACAATGCGGCGGCGCTTCATCAATAACAAGTAGTCGCCCAGTCTTTGCGACTGATTTAAGGATCTTATCTTCATCCAGCGGAACCAATGACCGTATATCAACTACTTCGGCATCAATACCATCAG
>NHFY01000025.1 GCA_002170165.1 Flavobacteriales bacterium TMED123 | reverse complement strand
CGGTGGGCAATCTTTAGGGCAATATCCCCGCCGAGCAAACTCCGGCCATCTGCTGCTAGCCCTGCAATTATAGATGAAGAGACTGAACCGATCCCTGCAATGGCAGCCACGCCAAGGACTAGGCAGCTAAGAAAAATTTTGAAACTACTAATCCCACCCCTTAGATCGCGTAACGCCAGGCGCAATGGCAGGGAAACTTTCAAGCTGTAGGCCTTGTGCTAATTTGTCCGTCCGCTATATGAACTTCTCGTTGGCAACGGGTTCCAATAGCGAGATCATGTGTGATCAGAATCAGAGTTGTTTTAAATTTTTTGGTGAGAGAAAATAGTAGGTCAATAATTGATGCGCTAGTGTCCTTATCAAGGTTGCCGGTGGGCTCATCCGCTAAAAGTATGCGTGGGTTTGTGACAAATGCTCGCGCTAGAGCGACCCTTTGCTGCTCGCCGCCGGAGAGTTGTCCGGGGTAGTGCTCGATGCGATGCCCTAGCCCCACCGCTTCAAGACCCTCGCGTGCTTGTTCAAACGCGTCATCGAAACCAGCAAACTCAATTGGGATGGCAACATTCTCGAGGGCTGACATCGTCGATACCAAATGAAAATTTTGGAAGACGATTCCCATAGTTTCACGCCGGAACACCGCAAGACCATCTTCATCAAGGGTATTAAGATCAATGTTGTTAACCCGAACATTGCCAGAAGTGGCTTTTTCTAATCCAGCGATTACCATCAACATGGTTGTTTTACCTGATCCAGAGGGGCCGACGATACTAACGGTATCTCCTTCTGCGACGGATAAATTTATCCCTCGCAGAATATTGACCTCTCCCGCTGGACCCCCCAACTTTAAGTGGATGTTTTCAAGCTGGATCATGGACATTCATATTATTAATCAAAATTTTGTTTATATGAAGAAATAGGANTATGAATANTTATTTTGTCTTACAGAGATATGCCGTGTCGCCCAAAATTTTCAAGTCCATAACAATTTTTTTAATATTTTNGTTTTTCCTCTTTGGCNGTTTGATTTCGGNTTGGGCGGCCCCAGCAANAAAGATACTNGTTCTTGGTGACAGCCTNGCNGCGGGGTATGGCCTGCTTGCAGGCCAGTCATTTCCTGCTCGACTAGAGGTTAGGCTCCGCTCAATTGGACACAATGTCAGGGTCTTAAATGGTGGNGTNTCCGGNGACACNAGCGCTGGGGGNAGAGCTCGACTTAGCTGGGNTCTCGCTGANAAACCAAATTTTGTTATCATTGAGCTGGGNGCAAATGATGGTCTGAGGGGNCTCGACCCAGTTGCGATGCGTGATAATATCGAAGATATTATCTTAAGATTGAAAGCGGTTNATATCGGCATATTGTTAACTGGGATGCGTGCGCCGCCCAATATAGGGCCCAACTACGGGAGGGCTTTTAATTCAGTTTTTNCTGATCTNGCGCAGAAGCATGAAGTCNCTCTCTATCCATTNTTCCTTGAGGGCGTNGCTGCCATTCCGNGCCTTAATCAACGTGATGGNATTCATCCAAATTCTCGCGGGGTGGCTGTAATAGTTGACCGNATAACGCCGTTCGTGGTNCGCTTGCTGGAAGGCCAACCAAAAGTGGGAATTAATTAAAAGTGAATACGCCACCTATTCAGTCGGATGCTTTTTCNGTCGCNCACGCTAGCGGTGGTGATTGGCAGGAGCTGACGGANGCATGTTTGCTGAGCCTCGGGAAAGAGGCNAAAAATTGTAATTTGGGATTTGTCTACGTTTCCGATTCACTCGACGAAGATTTGCATCTGATACTCAAGCGTTTGAAGGCAGCAACCCGCGTTCATGATTGGGTCGGGACGATCGGTTTTGGGGTCTGTGTTTCTGGTGCTGAGTTTTTTGACCGGCCTGCAATGGCCATAATGGTGGGGGCTATACCGCAAGATAGCTTTTGTATTCTGCCNACGATTGGGCCTGACGATCGGGACTTGCCAAAAGAAGTTCTGGATTGGGCGAGGACTCATAACCCCGTTTTAGGTGTCATTCATGCAGATCCTAGGATTTCTGGCCTCGAAAAAATATTCGCCCGTATNGAAGGACAGACACATTGTTTTCTCGTNGGGGGGATGACGGCGTCGCGCGGNGCGCACGACCAGATTGCGGGNGAGGTNACAAATGGNGGCGTTTCCGGAGTTNTATTTGGAGGCGGGCTGGNNGCGGTGACTGGCNTAACGCAGGGCTGCTCGCCGATTGGNCCCATACATAACGTTACCAGAGGTCGGGACAATATCGTTCTCGCGCTCGACGGCANACCAGCAATGGAAGTTTTTAAGGAAGACATTGGCGAACTATTGGCGAGAGACCTTAACAAAATTAACGGCTATGTCCACGCTGCTGTGCCNATAAAAGGGNCTGATACGGGAGATTATCTCGTACGCAATTTGTTNGGGCTTTATCCCGAAAAAGGCTGGCTATCGATTGCTGAGCGGGTAGGCGTTGGCGATCAGGTTATGTTCGTTCGGCGCGANGGNGCNGCAGCTGATACCGATCTCAAACGAATGGTAGANGACTTGAAAACTCGCTCAGGTAAAGCACCTCGAGCGGCGTTTTATTTCTCGTGTATTGCNCGTGGGCCTAATCTATTCGGCCCCGGATCGGTGGAACTTGGGACGATAGAAAAAATATTGGGCGAAGATGTGCCGCTAATAGGTTTCTTTGCTAATGGCGAGATTTCAAATAATCGTCTCTACGGGTATACGGGGGTCTTGTCGTTAATCTTGTGATTCGTTTGTTTGTAGCCCTTCCCCTCCCCACTCATCAGTGCCAGCGACTTAGAACCCTGTGTAGCGGTGTTCGCGGCGCCCATTGGACTGAAGAAGCTAATCTACATATTACACTCCAATTTGTTGGAGAGGTGCGGGAACCAGAGGTGGCCGACATAACAGCGGCTTTATCTTCGGTGGAGGCTGACAAATTTGACCTTACACTATCCGGCGTAGGTCACTTTGGATCGCATAAGAATATAAGATCGTTATGGGTGGGGATACAAACCAGCCGCGCTTTATATAGCCTGCAAAAAAAGATCGAGAGCGCTTTGACGCGAACGGGAATAGTCTTAGATACTCGCAAGTTTTCCCCTCACATAACGTTAGCCCGCTTAAAACATTCAACGCCACTCGATGTGCGAGATTGGCTCGAAGTGAATAGCTATTTTCGGGGGCCATCCTTTAACGTCGATAGTTTTACACTTTTTAATACTTATCGTGCGCGTACTGGGGCGATCTATTCCCCCTTAGAGAATTTTTCATTAAGACACGGGGCAACTGTATGACTGCTATTTATCGTGATATGGACCAGGCGGCAATCGATCGCGGCTACAACGCGCGGGCGACGGTCGATGATGTTGATGCATTATTATCGGAGTATGCATCGCGGAGCGCTATGGCCCGTGACACCCTGCATTGTTTAGAGGATATCGCTTATGGGGATCACCCCGATGAGGTAATGGATATTTTCCCCGTTGGGCCCAATGCACCAATATTTATATTTATACATGGTGGTTATTGGCGGGCCCTTAGCCAAAAAGACTCGGCTTCCATGGCGCCCGGATTGGTCGCGAAGGGTATCTCTTTGGTTACCGTGAATTATTCACTAGCTCCGTCAGCGCCCCTTGATACGATTGTGCGCCAATGTCGGGCAGCGCTGAGTTGGGTCTGGAAAAACGCGACCAGTTTCAATGGTGATAGAGACGCCATTTATGTTGGCGGTTCCTCTGCCGGCGGCCATTTGACTGGTATGTTGGTTGCTAGCGGCTGGCATTCGGATTTTGGTTTGCCAGAGGGTACTATAAAAGGAGCAGTTTCGCTTAGTGGCTTATATGAACTAGAACCGATCCGCCGGTCACATATTAATGAATGGATGAAACTCGATCTTGCCGGGGTTCGGCGCAACAGCCCCCAGAGGCATTTGCCTAAAGCGGGGTGTCCGATGGTTATTTCATACGGTGAAACCGAGACTTCTGAGTTTAAAAGGCAAAGTATAGATTACGCCAAAGCCTGGACTTTGGAAGGGGGCGCGTGCGATTTATTTGAGGCCACTGGCCGCAATCATTTCGACATAATATTTGACCTGGATGATCCAGAGACACGCCTCGGCCGCGCGGTTCTCGATTTGGTGAGCATTTAAGTTAAATCAATTGGCTGGATTACGAGGCATTACGCTAAAAAAACCGACTAACCGGCAGATTATTTGTGGGTTCGCTCGTTGAATATCTAAAATAATCTATTATTCAGGGAGAGATCTTTCCAAAAAGTTTGAATTATAATGCAAGAATTTCTGAATTTATTCATTTTTCTAAATATTTTGATATAAATTTTTTGAAATTTATGATTATAAAGAAAAAATTTTAAGGCCATTTGTATGGATTCTATTGATATCAAAATTCTCGATTGTTTGCAGGTTGATGCGACGCTCCCGGTGAGTGAGGTGGCAAAACAGGTGGGTCTGTCCACATCTCCATGTTGGAATCGGATCCAGCGTCTTGAGCAGGCCGGAATTATTAGGGGACGAGTTGCTCTGCTTGATGCAGAATCCCTAAACGTTGATGTCACAGCTTTTGTGTCGATCCGAACAAANCATCATAGTGCGGCTTGGTTTGAGAAATTTTCAGCGGCGGTTTCCTCTTTTACCGAGGTAGTTGAGTTTTACAGAATGAGTGGTGATGTTGATTACCTACTCCGCGTCGTTGTACCGGATATAGCATCCTATGATGAATTTTATAAAAGGTTGATAGAATACGTTGATCTGACCGACGTCAGTTCAAGTTTTGCAATGGAACAAATTAAGTATACCACTGCTTTGCCGCTAGATTATGCAGTGACTTAGCCGTGGCGCTGATAGTATTCAGTTTCGGTCGCCCTGATCAAATACACCCACTATCAGAAACGCGAAGATATTTTATGTAGCTCCTTTAGCAGGCCAGCTGACGCCTTTTCAATAAGATTGAGGACGTCGTCAAAGCCTCTAAGGTCACCATAATAGGGATCAGGAACATCTTCGATTGTTGATTTGGGATCATAATCCAGGAGCAGTCGAAGAACCGCGCTGCAATTTTCTGGAACCTGATCTTCTAAAATTTTCAAATGTGAGCGATCAAGGGCGATTAGGAAGTCAAAAATTTCAAAATCGTCCTTATGAAGTTGCCGTGCCCGTAAATTACCAAGATCAATACCCCTATTTTTTGCGACCTTTTGTGAGCGGGGGTCAGGGCTTTCACCAATATGAAAGGCAATCGTACCGGCGGAGTCTACATGGATCAGCTTTCCCAGGCCGGCATTTTCAACCATATGGCGGAACACGCCTTCTGCTGTGGGAGAGCGACATATATTCCCAGTACAAACAAATAAAACGCTGATTTTTTTTGTCTTTAAGGACATACTCAATAACCCCTTTTGAAGAGGATCATACTCCCGTGTGTTGTCTCGAACGAGCCAATAGTTCTGCTTGTGGTATACACGGGGTGGAAACAGCGATAATAGTCTTTAGAACCTTCTAAATCTCGATAAAGATACGTTTTGGGAGGATGGAGAAGTCCCCTCGACCTGAAAGATTTTTACTTTTTCGATAAAAAACTTAAAGCCGTTTGGAGAAGGTCATTGCAAGAAGGACTAGTGGTTTTGGCAGGATATCATCTATGGAGTTCCGCAGGTGCATCCATATTGCGTTGGTAAAGGGGTGTGGCTTTGAGCCGATTGTCTCATCTAATGACCGTTTTCGAAGCGTTGCCGGGGTCGACTAGGGGTATCCTGTGGATGATCTTTGCTACAGCGAACTACGCAGCGACATATGCGGTGGTTCGACATTTATCTAGTGACTTTAGCATTTTTCAGCTTGTATTTTTTCGTTCAATTCTTGGTGTGCTTCTGATGGCGCCGTGGTTATTCAAGGTCGGCGTAGGAATTCTTAAAACAGATCATTTTGGTTCTTATGTGTATCGATCTATCCTCAATTACGGTGGTATGGTTCTTTTAATTTTTGCCTTGGCAAATCTTCCGCTGCAGGATGTTACAGGGCTGATGTTTACGTCACCACTCTTCACGGTTTTGTTTGTAGTTTTGTTTCTCGGCGAGGGACCTGGGATCCGCCGATGGGCTGCTCTTTTGATCGGATTTGGGGGGGTAATGATCATTATTCGCCCAGGATTCCAGGAACTTACCTGGGCAGCGATTGGTGTTGTGGTCACCAGCTGTGCGTACGCGTTAATAAACGTTTCAACGAAACAATTGGCGAGAATCGATAGCTCTAACAAAATTATTTATTACGATTTTCTTCTTATGTCGGCAATTGGTTTAGTGCCAGCGGTTTTTTATTGGAATGAGGTCCGTGCTGAACACTTAGTATGGATACTTGTGGTCGGTATTTTTAGTGCGCTGGCAAGACAAGGAATTATCCGGGCGCTAGCTGTTGGTGAAGCCTCGGTAGTCATGCCCTTTAATTTCCTGAAGCTCCCCTTTTCAGTTTGTCTGGGCGTTGTATTCTTTCAGGAAAATCCTGATATTTGGACCGGCGCCGGCGCATTAGTTATCTTCGGCAGTGGTTATTATATAGCGCGTCGGGAAGCTGCTCTTAAGGCAATAGACTCCGCAAAACCAAGCCCACCGCCCGTTTAGAAAGTGAGAGCTAATAACCTTAGCCCTGTTTCCCCTTTGCCTCATCACGTGCGATATACAATGTGGCAATAATGATTATTAGAGCGCCCGCGCAGGTCCAGTAGTCGGGGACTTCACCAAATATTGAGTATCCTAAGATACCTGCATAAATTAAGCGGATATACTCCATAGGTCCTACGGCATTTGCTTCACCCACTGAGAACGCCCGAATAAAACCGGTCATACCAATTGTTGTCATAATGCCAATCCCGGCAAGTAGCACCCATTCGATTCCAGCCGGATTCTGCCACAGGATGATTGTTGGAATTAGGAAGATGATTGCGCCGCCTGCGTGATAGTAAAATAATATGCGGTTTGGTGGCTCGGTCGTTGACATTAACCTGATTAATATATTGGCGATTGCAAACGTACAGGCACTTATAAGTGCGACAACTGTAACGATATCAAACCCATCGTGACCAGGTCGTACCATAATTAGGACCCCAATGAATCCCGCAGCTGTAGCCATCCAACGGCGTTTGGATACAAGCTCCGACAAAAGAAAAACAGCAATTATGGTAGTGAAAAGCGGCCTCGAGAAAGCTATCGCCGTGGCATCGGCAAGGTATAGGTGTATAACAGAATAAAAGACGCCGAGCTGCGCTATACAGGCTATTATTAACCGCACAAAGTGAATACCAAGTCGCCTGGTCTTAAGACCAGAAATCCCCATCTGAAAAAAAACCGGGGATAGAATAATAAGACCGATAGAATATCGGCAGAAGGCAAGTTCCACTGGCCCAAACTTTTTGCCGAGCAATTTGACTAGCACGTCATTTAAGGCAAACGCTACTGTGCCTAAGGTTATCCAAAGTATTCCGCGAAGGTTTCCAGGCATCTGTGACCACGCATTTTGCCATCGGGCCAATACGGGTGGCAGATTAGTCACGTCGGTGACGCTGCCTTTCGGGCTTCGTCACGGGCGATATAGATGGCGCTGGCAACGATTAGTGCCGCACCAAAACCTGTCCAAATAGAGGGTATTTCACTGAATAGAAAATATCCGAAGAGCGCGGCGTAAATCAGTCGGACGTATTCAATGGGCCCTACGGCGTTAGCTTCACCCGCGGAGAAGGCTCGGACAAAACAGGTCATGCCGATTGTAGTCAGCACGGCTATTGAAATTAGCATACCCCACTCAATTCCTATTGGCGTTGTCCATGACCAGATAGCGGGACCGGTGAAGACTAATATGCCCCCAATATGGTAATAGAAGAGTATACGATTTGGCGGCTCGGTTTTAGACAAAACGCGGATTAGGACATTTGCCGTTGCGAATGCGAAGGCAGAAGCCACACCGATCAGCGCAATCGGGTTTATGGTCTCTGCTCCTGGTTGGATCATTATGACGACGCCGACAAATCCAACGATTGTTGCAATCCAACGCCGACCGTTAACAATTTCGCCTATAAAAATGACGGCAACAACTGTAGTGAATAACGGTTTGGAGAAAAAAATGGCCGTGGCATCTGCAAGCGGCATGTTAATTACGGTAACAAAAATTCCTAGCTGCGCGATCATCGCGAGCGACATTCGCAAAATATGCATGCCTATGCGTGTCGTCTTTAATTCTGCTAGCCCCATTCTTATAAAAATGGGGGCTAGTATAATCATGCCAATTCCATAGCGAAATAATGCTAGCTCAGTAGGATCAAATTTGCGGCCCAGTTGCTTGACAATTACATCAGTAATCGAGAACAAGAATGCGCCAATGCTCAGCCATAGAATCCCACGAATATTTCCTGGCATTTTGAGCCATGCGCCAGTTATTTGGCTAAAAATTGGCGGTGATGTCACGACAGCAACCTGGCTCCTATCGACGTCTCAGCTGGACGCAAAAACTTTAATGAATAAAATTAAATGCAGTTACAACCGAAACGTGCGAGAAATACAAGAAATACAAATATTTAATCTGCGGTAAACGGGTTTGACTCAGTTTAAATGTTCTGACTTTGATATATATTAAACGAAACAAATTAAGAGACCTCTGTGAAGCCACCACCATTAGATATTTGCACCCCGACTACAGTTTCCGAAGCGTTGTCATTGCTTTCGGAGTATGGCACGGATGCGAGCCTCTTGGCAGGAGGGCAGAGTTTGGTGCCACTTCTTAATTTTCGGCTTAGTCGGCCGGAAATCTTAATAGACCTCAATCGAGTAGCAGGGCTGTCTTTCATTAAGGGTATTGGTGATCATTTAGAGATCGGTGCTATGACACGCGAGCGTGAGATTGAAAACAGCGATTTGATTGGTGAGCACGCTCCCTTGCTGCAGGAGGCAACAACCTATATCGCACATTTGCCAATCCGTAGCCGCGGTACAATTGGTGGCAGCCTCGCTAATGCTGACCCTGCCGCTGAGTACCCTGCTGTGGCACTTGCGCTGGACTTTATATTCGTTGCGCAAAGCGTTCGCGGCGAACGGCATATAAAGGCCGTGGATTTTTTTGAGGATGTTTTGACAACCGCTTTGCATCCCGATGAGATTTTGACGAAAATCATAGTCCCTAAAATTCCAATCAATAGTGGCACAGCTTTTGTGGAAATTGCCAAACGGCATGGTGATTTTGCACTTGCCGGTGCGGCGGCGCAAATCAGTTTTAGAAACGGACTTCCCTATGAAACTCGTCTTGCTGTTTGCGGTGCTGGGCCGACAGCGAAAAGATTGGTGGAGGCTGAACAAATTATTCTTAGAGACGGGGTTAGCCCAAATTCAATAAAAGAGGCTGCCGCAGCGGCTTCTGCCGCTGTAGATCCAATGGCCGATCTTAATGCGAGCATAGCCTATCGTCGCCGCTTAATTGGGGTTATGACGTCGCGCGCAATTGCGAGAGCTGCGGAGCGTGTTGGGGTAACCCCGTGACCTCCCGGCGCAGAATTTCGTTTACCTTGAACGGTGAACCCCAGGAAGGCGAAGCGTTGCCCCGTATGTTGCTTGTCGATTTTTTACGTGATGTTCTCGGGAAAACAGGGACGCATGTGGGCTGTGAACACGGAGTTTGTGGCGCCTGCACGGTCATTGTCGACGGAATGGCGACCCGGTCTTGTCTGATGTTTGCTGTCCAAGCCGAAGGAGTAGAAATTTTAACAGTTGAGGGTTTGGCTGACGGCGAAGCGTTGCACCCTCTTCAAAAATTATTCTCCGAACATCGCGCATTGCAGTGCGGTTTTTGTACTCCAGGTATGTTAATGACCGCAATTGATTTAGTAGAGAATAATAATTCTCTGACTGAAGACGATATAAAAATAGGTATGTCGGCGGCTCTTTGCCGCTGCACCGGCTATGAAGGTATCATTAAGGCGGTGACCTCTTATGCCAAACAGGTTTATGACAAGCCTGCAAGAGGGAAAGAGAATAATGGCTGATACGATGCCGTCTTACATTGGCCGCTCGGTCACTCGACGCGAAGATAACCGTCTTATAAGGGGTGAAGGGTCATTTGTCGGCGATATAAAGTTGGAAGGAATGCTCCACGTTGCTATCGTTCGCAGCCAACTAGCACACGCATCAATAGAAGGCGTTAATCTTGATGCAGCGCGGAACGTTAAAGGCGCGGTACTTGCNTTNTCAGGTGCTGATCTAAAAGATGTTTTGCCGCCGATTAGTGGCATGCAGGTTACCGCNCCNAAGACCTGGCGCGATGGTATGGATCCACAAATCGAAATACCCGATCAGGCTCTTATGCCATATGACAAACTGCGCTACGTAGGTGAACCGTATGCGCTTGTCGTGGCAGAAAATCGTTACATAGCCGAAGATGCAGCGGAATTGATCGATGGTCAATTTAAGCCCCTATCGNCAGTAGCCAGCGCCGAGGCAGCTCGCGTGGAAGGAGCAGCGTTAGTTCACGANCATCTACCTGGGAACGTAGCGGCNTCTCTGCATGCTAAAACTGGTGAGGGTGCGGCGGCTCTTGAGTTGGCGCCGCACCGNTTGAAGCGGCGTTATTATCATCACCGGTATGCTGCAATGCCAATGGAATGCCGCGGCGTTATCGCGGAATTTGATTCCCGGACGGGCGGTATTACNGTCTGGTCGTCCACGCAGGTAGTCCACTGGGTTCGGCGTGAAGTGGCCAATGCGCTTGATATGCCTGAAGAGCGAGTACGTGTCATCGCCCCTGATGTAGGCGGGGGGTTTGGAGGTAAAGGCCATGTCTATCCGGAGGATATATTGGTCGCTTATTTGGCTAAAAAACTGGGCCGTCCCGTTAAGTGGCTAGAGGATCGTCACGAGCATTTGCTGAATGCCGCCCACTCGCGCGATAATCTTTTCGATATAGAGGTCGGTTTTGACGATGANGGGAAGATTAGCGCAATAAAAAACTATTTCATCGTCGATTCAGGCGCCTACTCCCCGGTTGGGGCAGCGATCGCTGGAAACTCTATCGCGCATTTTATGGGACCGTACGATATTCCGCATTATGAGGCNGATTGCAAGGTTATGATGACTAACCGCACGCCAAATGCACCCTATCGNGGTGCGGGGCGCCCTGAAGTTGCATTCGCGATGGAACGNTCNATTGATCTNGTTGCNAATGAGTTAGGNNTTGATCCTGCGGAAGTNCGNTTNCGAAATATGATCCAGCCNGAGCAAATGCCATATGCNGTCGGNTTNCCTTACCGNGACGGNGTAATGATNGANTATGATAGNGGCGATTATCCNGAAGCATTNCNTAAGGCNTTNGANGGTATTGGNGGTCTAGAGGCATTTCGNAAGCGGCAAAAANTTGCGCTCGCTGANGGTCNTTATCTCGGCCTCGGNNTCGGTTGTTATGTTGANGGGACNGGNATCGGTCCNTTTGAGGGNGCAACCGTNAAAATTGACNCCTCNGGTAAGGTTATGGTCGCGACNGNTGCCTGNCCTCAAGGNCANGGTCANGAGACAGCATTCGCCCAGGTCGCNGCCGATATTTGGGGCGTCAAAATGGAGGACGTTNTGGTGACGNTGGCTGACACATCGCATGTGACGATGGGCTANGGCACAATTGCNAGCCGNAGCGCTGTTACNGCATCCGGTGCAATNCANAANTCNAGTGACANGGTCAAGGAAAAGGTTTTTGCNNTNGCGGCAAATATTCTTGAANCATCAGANNCNGATCTCGAGTTNCGTGGCGGCTCTGTTGGTGTCAAAGGTGTNCCAGAAATGTCANTGACNNTAAAAGAAGTTGCNANTGCTGCGCAGCCNGGNTGGATGCATCAGCGCCCNGANGGNGTTGANGCGGGNTTGGAAGACACNGCNTATTANGANCCNCCAACNGTAACNTGGGCCTATGCNGCTAATGCAGCAATTGTCGAAATNGAAGTNGAAACNGGTGAAATCAAGATCGAAAANTATGTCGAGGTGCATGATGCNGGNACNTTAATNAATCCCGGNATNGCCGATGGTCAGGTTAAGGGNGGTNTAGTTCAGGGTATNGGAGGAGCACTTTTTGAAGANCTNAGATATGATGAANATGGNCAACTAATGACNGGNAGCTTNATTGANTANTTATTACCGACAGCATCAGATGTCCCCCCTATCGACGTAATCCATAGTGAAACCCCTTCTCCAAGAAATACGTTTGGTTTCAAGGGGCTCGGTGAAGGTGGCGCTATAGCCCCACCAGTGGTCGTTGCCAACGCGGTTTGTGATGCGCTGAGACCCTTTGGTGCGGAATTAAATAGCACCCCTGTGCGTGCCGAGGACGTCCTTGGCATTATTGAAAGTGGAATCAGAGCTTCAGAATAAAGAGAGTTAATTAAAGCTTAATCCACCATCGGTCTTAGATATTTGTGCCCTTAAAAAGGAATATCGCCCAGCGTTGAAGTTCGATGAATTCGCCTGACATCATTCATCTCATAACCACCGCAGGCCCGGTGATTAACGCTCCGATTATCCCACATGACCAGATCGTCGACCTGCCATTTATGACGATATATATTTTCTGGTTTAATCTGGTGTGCAAATAATTTGTCGAGCAGCGGTTGAGATTCCGTGTCTTCCATATTTTCGATACCGATTGTGAAACGCGGCGAAACGTAAAGTGATTTGCGACCAGTTACAGGGTGTGTACGAACTATAGGGTGCGCTTCGGTCGGTATACTGTTTTGTTTCTTGTAATATTCTTCACCATTTGGTCGCGTAACTTTGACCCGGGGATTCTGCAATTTACTGATGCAATGCACCCCCTTGAGGGTTGATATTTGCTGTTTCATTTTTTCCGATAGCGTTTCGTATGCTTTAAACATGTCCGCGAACTCTGTATCGCCCCCTNGACTTGGCAATTTTCGGGCATACAGAAATGTTGCAAGGCCGGGCGTTTTGCTTGGGGATAGGTCTGAATGCCANTAGTCACCTGCTGCTACGACACCTATATGTTTTCCATTNACCTGTTCGTTAGAAAGGACAACCACTTCGGGACAGTCCGGTATGCGGTGTTCTTCGGCATAGAGTTTTTGGACAGGGCCGAAATGTTTGCTTAAGGCGAGTTGATGTTTGGGTTTNATTTGCTGATTGTGAAAGATCAAAATCTGGTGGTCGACAAAGGCCTTTTTAAGGGCATTAAGATTGNAATTAGATAAGGGTTTCTTNAAGTCAATGTCAGAAATTACTGCACCAAATCCATCATTAAGTTTCTCTATTTTCATTCCAGTAAATCCATATTNCGCANGTTAAACAGGATAATTTCACATCTTGTNACAACCGTGATAATTTTAATTAAATTAAATATACCTAAAGAGGTTTCGCGTCATGTCTATACAAGTTATNCCACTCTCTAGCGCCTGTGGTGCTGAGATTAAAAATGTCGATTTGCGTGAACCAATCGACGAGGNAACGGNAAAAGAGANTGAAGCCGCCTTTCATGAGCATGTCGTTGTTGTATTCCGCGGACANGATATAACAGAAGAAGAACAGATGGCTTTTGCTAATACCTTCGGGGGCTTGGGCGAGCGACGGCGCTCTCCTAATGGTTCGACACCCGGTGGTAGNTACGAGACACCTTTCATGTTTGTCACAAATATTAAAGATGAGAAGACCGGTGAACCTATCGGGGCTTTCGGTGATGGCGAGATGTGGTTTCATCATGATACCAGCTACTATGAAAAGCCTCACAAAGCGACNCTCCTCTATTCCATTACCTTGCCGAGTTGGGGTGGTAATACATGTTTTTCAAACATGTANAAGGCATATGAAAATATNCCCGCCAGTCTTAGANAAAAACTTGAGGGCCGAAAAGTTCTTCAGATTCATGATTACAAACGTCGAGAGCGCATAAATATTTATGAATCCGATATTTCCGGCATGCTGCAATATGAGCAGCCTATATTTGTGACCCATCCANCAACTGGCCGCAAAGCACTTTATATCAGTCGCCTAATGTCGGCCCGCATCGAAGGTTTAGCACCCGACGAAAATGAGGAGATTTTGGAGCAGCTTTTCGATATTTCAGAGGATCCAGCGGTCGTGTTTGAGCATGAATGGAAACTCGGGGATATGGTTATGTGGGACAATTATGCCTCTATTCATATGCGGAAAGATTTTCCACGCGATGAACCGCGTCTAATGCGTCGTTTGACGCTGAACGGATATGGTGCGCTGACATAANGAGANGATCNAGAAAATATTAAAATATTTGTTGGTTTGATTGATTCTNTTCNTCNGCCCTCCTCTCCAATGTTAGATTAAGNAAAAAGGAAATTGGNATGCCCCAGCCAGNT
This sequence comes from Flavobacteriales bacterium TMED123, assembly GCA_002170165.1. Lineage (GTDB taxonomy): Bacteria > Bacteroidota > Bacteroidia > Flavobacteriales > BACL11 > DUAL01. The sequence goes on along the minus strand of NHFY01000025.1, from coordinate 6,809 downwards.
AAAATNAANTCAACCTTTCTAGTTAATAAGTCAAAAGAAAATNCGTTTATTAGTGGAGGGCTTCGAAGCTATCGCGAATATCGCGATTTTGGCATTGCCGACGTCACCGAGGGTAAGGTTCATGTACACTTAATCAAGACGACGGCGCGGTGCCCTGAGGGAGGCAGCGGGTTGCACTATCACGATCTCGAGTTTCAAATGGTTTATTGTCTGAAGGGCTATTCAACAGTGTGGTTTGAGGGATATGGCGAACAGCATTTTGAGGAAGGTGATTGNTGGGTTCAGCCCCCTTGCATTAAACACAACGTATTGGACTATTCAGAGGATTATTTACTGATGGAAATGACAATACCGGCGGANTACNAAACAGTTCAGTGTGTTGANGAGGAGGATTAAAGTTCTNGGTCCATTCTCTGGACCCTTCGTAATTCCGGAAAAGTGAACCAGCAGATAGCCGCCACGGCGAAGCAACCAATTCCACCGAATANAACAGCAGGAACGGTGCCGATTGCCGCCGCCATCATGCCTGCGCGAAATTCACCAATTTCGTTGGAAGCGCCAGTAAAAACCGAATTTACTGCGCTGACACGCCCACGCATTTCATCAGGTGTAGCAATTTGGATAAGCGTGACACGGATATATACGCTGACCATATCGCCGATGCCAAGAATTACCATGGCAGCAATTGAAAGCCATAGCACTGTGGAGAGCCCAAATAAGATTGTAGCGGCACCAAACACAAAAATACTGATATAAAGTGTTGAGCCTACTGCGCGGGTCATGCTGACGCGAGTCAAAGCTATNCCAGTAGCCAAAGAACCAGCGGCGATAGCGCCTCTAAGAAANCCAGCACCNGTAGGTCCGACATCCAGAATGTCCTTCGCGAAGACAGGTAATAGTGCGGTGACACCACCCAGCAANACCACAAACAAATCGAGCGTAATAGCCCCAAAAATTATTTTCTTTTCATAAACATAACGCAGGCCGGCAAGAAGCACTCTCCAGCTGGTGGGTTCTTTNCCGGCTCGGCCTGTCTTAGTTTTTATGAACAANCTTGTGATTGCGCTTATCGCTAAACCANCGGCTGAGATCGCATACACATACTCTGGCCCAGCAAGATAGACCAAGCCACCCAGCATTGGCCCGANAGTTTGCGCAATCTTATTAGTACTTGTGTGCCAGGCTACGGCGTTTGGAAATATCTCGGGTGGAACGAGGTTAGGTAGTAATGAGTTTGCTGCTGGATGATAAAATGCTCGTCCGGTACCGAGCACGAACAAAATTACAAAGACTGGCCATACCTCGGANAGGTCTCCTAATGACCACATGAGAAATAAAATTGCGGAGAAGCTAACAATCGCATAGCAAGCGCCAACGACTAGTCTCCGGTCAAATAGGTCGGCGACGTATCCGGTTATTAAGGATAGACCTATTGCGGGCGCAAAGGTAGCCAAGCCGATATAAGCAAGATTTTCAACTTTTCCGGTAATGTCATATACCTGATANCCGATAGCGGTTACGACCATATAAAGTGGAATCCANCCAAAAACTTTGCCAATAATCAGCAACCGTAAGTCGCGGTAGCGGAGGGCGGCGACACCGGTCACAGGTCCAGTAACGGCAACATTCTGGGGTTTACGGGTTTTCCCTGAGGGAGGCTCGTTGGTCACAGTTTTTCCGGCGTTGTAATGAATAGATGCAGGGTACGATCTGCAAAATTAGTATAGAGTTTAGGTTATCACGTTACGATTGCTCCGCCAAAATCATATCAGAAGCTTTCTCGGCGATCATGATGGTGGGCGCGTTGGTATTTCCTCCCACCAATGTGGGCATGACTGAGGCATCAACGACCCGCAACCCGCTTACACCGCGGACCTTTAGTGCCCCGTCTAAGACAGCTGCTTCATCAGTCCCCATACGGCAGGTGCCAACGGGGTGATAGACTGTACTTGCGGCCCTAGAAATAAAATCATCTATNTCATCATCGGTTTGGATGTTCGGGCCAGGCCAAATTTCACCCTTACTGTATTCNGCAAAAGCAGGTTGGGATAAAAGGTTTCTAGCTATTTTAAAACCAGCGCGCATGACCTGACGGTCATATTCGGCGGACAAATANTTTGGCTCCATGATCGGCGGAATTTCAGGGGCAGCCGTTCGTAATAATATTTCGCCGCGGCTTTGCGGGCGCAGCTGACAGGCGTGACACATGAAAGCATCTGGCCGCGTATGGTCGGTTGCCGGTTTAGCAAATGGTTTCCGATGAATTGACATTAAATTCCCGGGGCTAAAATGGATCTGGATGTCCGGCATTTCCAAATCAGGAGACGTCTTTAGAAAAGCGCCGCCGGCCAAGGGAAAACCCGCNGCTGGGCCGTTGCGAAAAAGAACGGCGCGGATTACGGCGAATATTCCCCGCTCGAATTTACTTAATTCGTCGGTGATGGTNGGAANATTTGATTGATGCATGACCCTAATTGANAGGTGGTCTTGAAGATTTTTTCCAACATCGGGTCGGTTTACCAATGTGTTAATTCCAAGAGCCTTGAGTGCGTTTGTATCACCGATCCCTGATAGCATTAGGAGTTGGGGAGAATTGATGGCGCCGCCGGCGAGAATNATTTCCCGATGAGCTATAGCGCCTTTAACGCTNCCTTTATGTTTGTACGTGACGTTAGTCGCACGCTTGCCGTCAAACGTTATGCGTTGAGTTATAGCGCCGGTCTGAATAATCAAATTGCGCCGTGATCTTGCAGGTCGGAGATAAGCGACTGCGGCACTCCAGCGCCGGGCGTTTTTTATTGTAAACTGAAATCGGCCAATACCTTCTTGTTCNACACCATTAAAATCATCATTCAGCNGATGCCCCGCCTGCTTCCCGGCGGATATAAAAGTATTGTAAAGCTCATGGTTTTGGCCCCCCTCCGTAACNTTTAGTGGGCCATTTGTGCCATGAAAGTCATCATTNCCCCGTTCATTATTCTCTGCTTTTTTAAAGTAAGGTAGGACATCTTCANAGGCCCAGCCTTTCAGGCCACGTTGGGCCCATANATTATAGTCCATGGAATGACCGCGGATGTAGACCATGCCATTAAGAGATGACGAACCGCCTAAAGTTTTACCCCTTGTCCATGCAATTTTNCGNCCGCCGAGATTGACTTGTGGTTCGGTTTCATAGCACCAATCGTATTTTGGATCGTTTATGACCCTAGCGGGCCCAACCGGCAGATGAATTAGGGGGTTTCGATCAGCGGGACCCGCCTCCAGAAGTAAGACACGATTGTTAGGATCAGCACTCAATCGGTTTGCAAGAACGCAACCCGCCGAACCAGCGCCCACAATTATATAGTCGAATTCCTGAAGATTTTCCAAAANATATCTAGCCCTCTTTTAGAAATGATTCAGTATTGCCCCTTCCGGATTGATAGTCACCNGGCNGCGANCCTNNTTTGATNGTNCTTTTTTATTTTNGTGAGGAATTTAGTCAGNTTTTGCGATTACTATCAAGAAAGGANCTTCTTTTTGNNTCTTCCCGAACGACATAAANGCTNGCTATAAAAATTATAGTGCCGCCGGCCCATGTCCAGCCATCTAGTGCTTCTTCAAAAATTAAATAACCACACGCAACCGCTATAAGGAGCCGCACAAACTCAAATGGTAAAACTACTGTTGCATCGGCTGCGGCGTAAGCCCGCGCAACCGCACGCTGAAAACCAGTCGCCAGNCCTCCAAGTAAAATTAACCACAGCAATTGTNCTGGGTTGGGTGTTTGCCAATCAAGAATTGCTGGAATTGCTGACCCTAATGTCATAACAATTAGCGTATANGCAACGATNCGATCGGGGGGCTCGGTGCGGGTCATTAGCTTGACAGAAATTGTTGTAAAAGCTCCTGCTGCCATTGCACCNAGAGCAAACAAGACNCCAATATTCCATTCTGNAAAACCTGGCCGNATGATCATTAGCATACCGATAAAACCAATTATCAGTGCGCGCCAACGGGAACCGTACATGANCTCACGCAAAACAAGAACGGCTGCCAGGGAAGCAAAAATTGGTTTGCTGTATTGAATAGCTACGACATCGGCTAATGGCAAAAGACCAACTGCGTAAAAGACACAATATAGGCCGATAAGAGTGTTGATACCGCGTGCAACCAAAAGTATCGGTCTTTTAGTAGTGAGGCCTACCANCCCNACGCGNGCAATCCAAGGTATAATAAAAAGCNCCCCAAACACACACCTGAAAAAGGTAATCATCGGTACCGAAAGTTCTGCCATCAGATATTTACCAATTGCGGTAAAGGCAACNACGCAAAATGATGCGACGATAGTCCAGATTATTCCCTGGTTTGCAGGTGATAGNTNNCTTANTCCANTGNGGATCTGAGGTCGGGTTGGCATGAGTTTTACACTATGCTCTTGACACTGACCGGGCTAGGGTNGGACNNAANTNGANNCGTCGANANTNTACCGACGNTNNTNGGNANCGAAGGAGTNGTTTTAATTGAGTACAAAGTTATGGCAACCNGANNCAGATCAAATTGCAGNNAGTAACCTGANTAAATTTCTNNGCGCAATNNAAAANCGGTGGGGNTTTTCCTGTTCTGACTATTCGGCTTTACACAAATGGTCGGTCGAGGAATTAGAAAAATTTTGGCTAAGCATTTGGGATATTGGAGGCGTGTTGGGCGACATTTCAGGGAACACCATATTACGAGATGCTGAAAAGATGCCTGGCGCAACATTCTTCCCCAATTCGCGCCTGAATTTCGCTGAGAATCTTTTGCGGCAAAAAGATGATAATCCCGTGCTGATTTTTCGAGGTGAAACCGGTGTCGAACGCATTTTGACAGGCGCAGAGCTTTATGATCTCGTTTCGCGTTTAAAACAAGCAATGGAAGATGCCGGAATCGAGGCCGGTGATCGTGTTGCAGGGTATTTGCCAAATTTACCGGAAGCGATCGCTGCGATGTTGGCTGCGGCTAGCCTGGGCGCTGTTTGGTCTTCCTGCTCCCCAGACTTTGGCAGTAAAGGGGTTCTTGATCGGTTTGGGCAAATTGAACCCAAACTTTTATTTGCCGCAGATCAATATTTTTACAATGGTAGGACAATAGATTGTTTAGCCCGCGTTGACGAAGTCTGTTCGAACCTTCCTACGGTTACTAGGGCTGTTATCCTGCCATATGATCCCAAAAATGCCATACCGATTAGCGATCCTAACAAGGTGTCACTAACCGAATTTATTAAAACTTATCAGGCAGAAGAGATTAAGTTTGAACGGTTTGACTTCAATCACCCTCTTTATATTCTATTTTCGTCAGGGACGACGGGTATTCCTAAGTGTATCGTGCATGGTGCCGGTGGGACACTGATCCAGCATCTGAAAGATCACCTTCTCCAGACCGACGTAAAACCAGGTGACCGTGTTTTTTATTTCACTACCCTTGGCTGGATGATGTGGAACTGGCTGGTCTCAGGATTGGCGGCCAAGGCGACGATTATTCTTTATGACGGCTCTCCCTTTTATCCAGATGGGAATAGTCTGTTTGATTTTGCGGAAATGGCCAAGGTTACACACTTTGGAATATCCGCGAAGTTTATTGATTCTGTGAAGAACGCAAAACTTAAACCTATAAATACCCATAATCTCTCCAGTATTAGGGTGCTGATGTCGACAGGTTCGCCGCTTGTTCCAGAGAGTTTTGATTTCATTTATGAGAACATCAAATCTGATATTTGTGTGTCTTCGATTTCCGGGGGAACTGATATTGTAGGTTGTTTTGTCGGCGGAAATCCAATCGGACCGGTTTGGCGTGGCGAAATTCAAGCAGTTTGTTTGGCAATGGATGTCGCGGTTTATGACACCGAGGGCAATTCGTTAAGTGATGAAATGGGAGAATTGGTATGCCGCAAGCCTTTTCCCTCAATGCCTATAGGGTTTTGGAAAGACGAAAATAATAAACGTTATATGGCGGCGTATTTTGAGCGGTTTCCAGGAGTTTGGTGTCATGGTGATTGGGTTGCACTGACTAAAAATGGCGGAATGATTATACAGGGGCGGTCCGATTCAACACTCAATCCCGGCGGTGTGCGGATTGGTACAGCAGAAATTTACGGGCAGGTGGAACAGCTCGAGGCTGTTGAGGAGGCAATTGCTGTGAGTCAGGATTGGGAGGGTGACGCGCGGATCATCTTGTTTGTCAAGTTGCGTGATGGCAATAATTTGAACGAAACCCTATCCAAACAGATAAAATCGAAAATACGGTCCAACCTTACGCCAAGGCACGTGCCTGAAAAAATTCTAGTCGTATCTGATATTCCTCGGACTAAATCCGGAAAAATTACGGAGGTTGCTGTGCGCGATGTTATTCATGGTAGGACTGTACGCAATACTGAAGCATTAGCTAACCCCCGCGCCTTAGATAATTTTCGGGATTTGCCGGAACTTCGAAGTTAGTTGCGTGCTATTTATGTGCTCCCTACCATGATTGTTTGATATATAAAAAATTTTCTTGGAGATTGTGAGATTGGAAGACGATAGTTGGAGGTTGAAAGACTTTTCTCGGTTGCTTGAAAATAGCAGACGAGCCGTTGTATTCACCGGTGCAGGGATAAGCACCGAGTCTGGTATTCCAGATTTTCGCAGCCCCGGTGGGGTTTGGTCTAAATATAGTCCAATTCTTTATGATGAATATATATCTTCAGAAGAAGCGCGGCGTGAATCTTGGCGGCGCAAATTCGATGACTCCTATGGCTTCGGGGGGGCGGAACCGAACCGTGGGCATCGGGCTGTTGCAAAACTTGTTAGTAG
>NHFY01000099.1 GCA_002170165.1 Flavobacteriales bacterium TMED123 | reverse complement strand
ATGCAAAACTTATTCCATGATGGAGGCTTTTCGTTTACTGGAATGAGTGAAACTGCTATGGATACCTATTTAAAAATGATGGAGGAAGAAAAGAAGGGAAAGTAAAATGCTTTATAAAATAGTGTTTTATCTTTTTGATCTTTTCCCAAGATTTAAAAAATGGTTCTGGAAAAAGTGGTGTACCGTTTTGGCTCAAAAGGTCAATAATCCCAATCTGAAATTTATGAATTATGGTTATTTTGATGCAGAATTGCATTTAGAATTAAATGCTGTAGATTAGGCTGATAGATACACCATTCAGCTTTATCATCATGTAACTACACAAATCAATTTAGAAGGTTTAAAAGTTTTAGAGGTAGGCTGTGGTAGAGGAGATTGATAAAAGAAAAATATTCAATAGTAGGAAATTGGTACCCAAACTACAAGAGTTGTTCAGAAATCTAACAGCCACCAAAGGGGAGATTTTACCCTTTTAATTTATCTTTTGCTTGTTTTTTTGCTTTTTTTGGCTTTACAATACTCACTTTTAGAGCGCTTTTATCTTTATTTACACCTAGTTTTATACTGTCTCCTTCTTTTAGGTTCGCATTGATAATGTCTTCTGCTAAAGGATCCTCAATATATTTCTGAATAGCTCTTTTAAGTGGGCGAGCCCCAAACTGTACGTCAAATCCTTTTTCCGCTACAAAATCCTTAGCCTTTTCGGATATAGTTATATTGTAACCTAAAGTGTTAATTCGATTTAATAAACTATCTAGTTCTATATCAATTATCTGTTTAATATTTTCTTTAGACAAATTATTGAAAATAATTACATCATCAATACGATTTAAAAATTCTGGTGCAAAGCTTTTTTTCAAAGCATTTTCAATTACGCCTTTGTTATGTTTGTCTGCTCCTTTCTTTTTGGCAGTAGTATTAAAGCCAACACCCAGTCCAAAATCTTTCAGCTGGCGTGAGCCAATATTAGAAGTCATGATAATAACAGTATTCTTGAAATCTATTTTTCTTCCTAAACTATCGGTCATTTGCCCATCATCTAATACTTGTAATAGAAGATTAAATACATCTGGATGGGCTTTTTCTATTTCGTCTAGCAACACAACAGAATATGGCTTTCTTCTTATCTTCTCTGTAAGTTGTCCACCTTCTTCATAGCCAACATAGCCTGGAGGAGCGCCTACTAAGCGAGATACAGCAAATTTTTCCATGTACTCACTCATATCTATTCTGATTAATGCTTCAGTGGTATCAAACAATTGTTTGGAAAGTTCTTTGGCGAGATGTGTTTTTCCTACGCCTGTTGCTCCTAAAAAGATAAATGATCCAATTGGTTTGTTAGGGTCTTTTAATCCTACTCGGTTCCTTCTTATTGCTTTTACAATTTTTATAATTGCTTCATCTTGTCCTATTACTTGTTCTTGCAATTGAGTTCCCATACATACCAATTTATTACTTTCTTGCTCTGCAATTCTCTGTACAGGAATACCCGTCATCATGGCAATTACATCTGCAATATGATCTTCAGTAACAGTTTCTTTATTTGATTTTAATCCTTTTTCCCATATGTCTTTAGCATGATCAAGCTGACTAATCAATCTCTTTTCTTTATCTCTTAATCTTCCGGCCTCCTCAAAAGCTTGTTTTTTAATTTGTTGCTCTTTCTTTCTTTTTATGTGCTCTAGCTTTTCTTCAAAATGCAGTATATTCTCTGGAACAGATATGTTTGTAATGTGAATTCGAGATCCCGCTTCATCTAATGCATCAATAGCTTTGTCTGGTAAGAATCGATCATTCATATACCTATCCGTAAGAAGAACACATGCTTCTATAGCCTCATCTGTATACCTCACATTATGGTGCTCCTCATATTTTTCTTTGATGTTATGTAAAATTTCTGTTGTCTCATCTACTGTTGTTGGATCTACCATTACCTTTTGAAACCTTCTCTCCAAGGCACCATCTTTCTCAATGTGCTGGCGGTATTCATCAAGTGTAGTTGCACCAATACATTGCAATTCTCCTCTAGCTAAAGCAGGTTTGAACATATTGGAAGCATCTAAAGATCCAGAGGCTCCTCCAGCACCAACAAGAGTGTGAATTTCATCAATAAATAAAATTATATTTGGATTTTTCTGAAGCTCAGTAATAACGGCTTTCATTCTTTCTTCAAATTGCCCCCTGTATTTTGTGCCGGCAACAAGAGCAGCCAAGTCAAGCATAATGATTCGTTTATTGAATAAAACGCGGGAGATTTTTTTGTTTACAATTCTTAATGCCAATCCTTCAGCTATTGCTGATTTTCCTACTCCAGGTTCTCCTATTAGTATAGGATTGTTCTTTTTTCTTCTACTTAAAATCTGAGAGACCCGTTCAATTTCCTTGTGCCTCCCAACTATTGGGTCTAAAGCGTCCTCTTCTGCTGATTTTGTTAAATCTCTTCCAAAATTATCCAATACAGGAGTTGTAGATTTGCTTCTGCCTGCAGGTTTTTTCGTATCTTCTTTTTCTTCAAAAATATCATCATCATCTTCAAGTGGGCTATCTAATTCTGCGAGCACGTCATCATAAAGTTCAAGATACTCATCAAGTACTACATCATAGCTGACTTGAAAATGTTTTAGAGTTGTGCTTACTATATTATTTTTATCTAGTAGAATAGCAAGCAAAACGTGTATGGTTTGAATCTCATTAGCTTGCAACTTCTTTCTTTCCAAAATCGATTTCTTAAGCGCTCTTTCAGTTTGGCGCTTAAACTGAATTTTTCCCTCTTCTACTATTTTTATTCGTGTTTTTTTACCGTTAGTAATTGTATTTTCAATTACTTTCCTTACATCCGTAATGTCTAATCCTAAGCTTTTCAGAACTGAGATTGCAGTGCCTTCACCTTCTCTTATGATGCCTAAGAGCAAATGTTCTGTGCCAATCGTCTCCTGACCTAAGCGTAAAGCCTCTTCTTTTACATATGTAAAAACATCTCTCATTCTGGTTGAAAATTCTGTATTCATATACTTGTTTTTATATTAAGTCTAATTTATTAATTTTTATCTGCAATAATTATAGAAAATACAACTCATTCTTTCCGCTTATAGCCTATTTTTTTCAACAAAAAATGTTCATAACTTACAAACGAAAAAAAGACCCTTTTCTTATCTTAAAATACGCAATTTTCTTTTCTTTGTTTCGTTAACTAAAAAATCGAAATATGTCGCTTGGAGAAAAAATAATTCCAATTAATATTGAGGAAGAAATGAAGTCAAAGTACATTGATTATTCAATGTCCGTTATTGTGTCTAGAGCTCTTCCTGATGTTAGAGATGGTTTGAAGCCAGTACACAGAAGAATTTTGTTTGGAATGCACGAATTAGGCGTGAGGTCTACCTCATCATATAAAAAATCAGCAAGAATAGTAGGGGAGGTGTTAGGTAAGTTTCATCCTCATGGAGATACTGCTGTCTATGATGCTATGGTAAGAATGGCGCAAGAATGGAGTATGCGTTATATGCTTGTTGATGGACAAGGGAATTTTGGATCTATTGATGGTGATAATCCAGCTGCAATGCGTTATACTGAAGCCAGAATGCGTAAGCATTCTGAAGATATGCTTTTGGATATTGATAAGGATACCATTGACTTTACTTTAAACTTTGACGATTCCTTAAAAGAACCAACTGTGCTTCCTTCTAGATTACCCAACCTTTTGTTAAATGGAGCTACAGGGATTGCGGTAGGAATGGCCACAAATATGCCTCCTCATAATTTAACAGAGGTAATTAATGGAACAGTTGCTTATATAAAAAACAGAGGTGCAATTGAGGTATCGGATTTAATGGAGCATATAAAAGCCCCTGATTTCCCAACAGGAGGGACTATATATGGTTATGAGGGTGTTCGTTCTGCATTTGAAACTGGAAGAGGAAGGATAGTTGTTAGAGGAAAAGTAAGATTTGAAGAAAAAGGAAATAGAGATAGAATTATTGTAGAAGAAATTCCTTATATGGTTAATAAATCAGATTTAATTAAGAAAACAGCTGATTTGGTAAATAGTAAAAAGATTGATGGCGTTTCTGATATTAGAGATGAATCAGATAGAAATGGAATGCGAATTGTTTATGAACTAAAAAGAGATTCGATATCTAATATTGTGCTTAATAAGCTTTTCAAATTTACTCAACTTCAATCTTCCTTTAGTGTAAATAATATTGCACTCGTTAAAGGAAAACCACAGCTTCTAAATTTGAAGCAACTTATACAGCTTTTTGTTGCGCATAGACATGAAGTGCTAATCAGAAAGACAAAGTTTGAATTAGAACAAGCAGAAAAAAGAGCTCATATCTTAGAAGGATTGCTTATTGCACTTGATAATCTGGATGAGGTAATCAAACTCATTCGCGCTTCTAAAACACCAGAAGATGCTAAAAATGGTTTGATTACAAACTTTGCTTTATCTGAATTGCAGGCAAAAGCAATTTTAGATATGCGTTTGCAAAAGCTTACTGGATTAGAAACCGACAAAATCAAACAAGAGCATAATGAGATAATGGAAAAAATCCAACATCTGAAAACTATTTTATCTGATGAAGATTTAAGATTACACATGCTTTGTGATGACTTGGAAGAAGTCAAAGAAAAATATGGTGATGAGAGAAGAACAAATATAGAATTCTCTTCTTCGGAAGTTAATATTGAGGACATGATTCCAGATGAAGAAGTCTTGATTACTATTTCGCATTTGGGTTATATTAAAAGAACTTCATTAAGTGAATACCGTGCTCAAGGAAGAGGAGGAGTTGGTAGTAGAGGAGCAACCACCCGTGATGAAGATTTTGTGGAAGAAATGTTTATGGCAAACAATCACGATTATATGCTCTTTTTTACTGAAAAAGGAAAGTGTTTTTGGATGAAGGTTTATGAAATTCCAGAAGGAAGTAAAACCTCAAAAGGGCGTGCTATTCAAAACCTGATTAATATATCTTCTGATGATAAAGTAATGGCTTTTATCAATACTAAAGATTTGAAAGATCAAGACTACATTAATTCTAATTGTATCGTCATGTGTACCAAAAAAGGAGTCATTAAAAAAACAACTTTGGAAGCTTATTCTAGGCCTAGAACAAATGGAATTAATGCCATCACAATTAAAGAAGGGGATCAGCTATTAGAAGCCAAAATGACTAATGGAAGTTCACAAATCATGTTAGCTGTTAAATCAGGAAAGGCCATTCGATTTGAAGAAGAGAAAGTCCGTCCTATGGGTAGAACTGCAGCAGGAGTAAGAGGTATTAGACTAGCAGATGATAATGATGAGGTTATAGGTATGATTTGTGTTAATGATGATGATTCAAGCGTTTTGGTTGTTGCAGAAAATGGATATGGAAAACGCTCTGCAGTTGATGCGTATCGAATCACAAATAGGGGAGGTAAAGGAGTAAAAACCATTAATGTAACTGAAAAAACAGGTAACTTAATTGCGCTTAAAAATGTTTGCGATAATGATGATTTAATGGTGATTAACAAATCAGGTGTTACTATTCGTATTGGAGTTGATACTTTAAGAGAAATGGGCAGAGCAACACAAGGGGTGAAAATTATTCGTTTGAAAGATGATGATAGTATAGCTTCTGTTGCAAAAGTATCTCGCTTTGAAACGGATGATGAAGACATGTTTGAACATGAAGAGCAAATAACAGATGATACACAAGACAACATTATTGAAAATAGTGATGAAAACACAAAAGATAATAATGATAAAATAGAAAACAATGATGAACAAATATAATCTGCTCTTCACGCTATCATTATGCGTTAGCGCAATTTTTGCACAAGAAATTACAGAGCCAATATTGGTAAATCAGATAAGTACAAACCCTTTAGATATTCCTTATGAAAAATGGAAGTTACCAAATGGCTTAACAGTACTTATTCATGAAGATAATTCTGATCCATTAGTACATGTTCATGTTACCTACCATGTTGGGTCAAACAGAGAGACTGCAGGAAAATCAGGATTTGCTCATCTATTTGAACATATGTTGTTCCAGGGTTCTGAACATGTTGAGGATGAAAAAGCGCCTAGAATTATTGCTGAAGCGGGTGGACGGCTTAATGGTAATATTTCTTTTGATAGAACGGTTTATTTTCAAACCATTCCAAGTAATCACTTGGAAACTATTCTTTGGTTAGAGTCTGATAGAATGGGTTTTCTACTTAATGCGGTGACTCAAGAAAAATTTGAAAATCAAAGAAATGTTGTTAAGAATGAAAAATATCAAGTTCAGATGCAACAGCCATATGGAATGAGCGGTGAGATTCTTGGTCAGGCTTTATATCCCCCATCTCATCCATATAATTGGCCTATTGTTGGTTATATGGATGACATTGAAAGAGCTACATTGGATGATCTTAGAAATTTTTATTTAAGATGGTATGGTCCCAATAATGCCATATTAACTATTTCTGGTGATGTAAATGCTAAACAAGTTATTCCTTTAGTTAATAAATATTTTGGCTCTATTACTAGAGGTCCAGAAGTAAGAAAGCAAAGAGCTAATATTCCTAGAATTTCTTCAGATATCTATACTGGCTATACTGATAATGTATATCTACCAATGACTGATATGGTTTTTCCAACAGTTCCAAATTATCATAAAGATGAAGCAGCACTTAATATACTTGCTGCTTTAATGGGGCAAAGCAAGAAATCTGTTTTTTATAAAAATTTTGTTAAATCTGAAAAGGCTATACAAGCATTTGTTAGTCATAGATCAAGGGAATTGTCTGGTGAATTTCATTTTACTGTTTTAACTTATCCAGATTGGCAGGAAGATATAGGTGTTTATTTTAATAACATTGAAGCCGATATTAGAAACACTATTGTTGAATGGGAAGAGAAAGGTTTTACTGATCAAGACTTAGATATGGTGAAAACAGAAATTGAAGCTGAGGAAATTGATAGAAAAAGATCTGTTGCTTCTAAGGCTACAGCTATATCTACTTGGGAATGGTTAGGTAGAGGAAAACACAATGTTTCTACAGAGTTAGAGAGATATAATAGTGTTTCAAGAGAAGATGTAATGCGAGTATTTAATAAGTATATTAAGGGAAGAAAAGCAGTTATCAATCAAGTTCGTCCAAAAAGTCCATTTGTTGATAAATTAGATTCAATTATTTCTATTAACCCTAACGCTAATTTAATATTAACTGAAGATCCAAAATATTTAGATTTAGAGTATAATAGACCAAAAGACTCTTTTGACAGAAATATTCAGCCTAAACCCTCACTTGCGAAACCCTCAGTTGTACCAAGTTATTATAAAGAAATTTTTGATAATGGGTTAAAGGTTATTGGTACTAATTCATCTGAGCTACCAAAGATTTACATTAGATTAAGAATAGAAGGAGGAGCTATGTTAGAGGATCAAAAACTTTCAGGTTTAGCTGAGCTTACAGCTGATATGATGAATGAAAGCACTTTGAATTATACATCTGAAGAGATTAGTGTTGAGCTTCAAAGGCTTGGAAGTTCAATTTCATTTTCTGCTGATGAAGATGGAACAACTATGTATATTGAATCACTAACAAAGAATATTGATGCTACGCTTAATCTAGCTAAAGAAAAACTATTTAGACCTGCATTTCTAAATGATGATTTTAGAAGAGTAAAAAAGCAAACATTAGAAGGAATGGAGGCTATGAAAAAAAATACTCAATCTCTAGGTTTCTCTCACTTTAGAAACCAGTTGTATGGAGAAACACCCTTTGGGCGAATAAAGACAGAAAAGTCCATTAAAAAGATTAAACTTTCTAATATAAAAGATTTTTACAAGAATTATTCTCCTTCTGTTAGCTCATTAATTATTGTAGGTGATGTTGAAAAAGAAATATTACTTCCTAAGCTCGATTTTCTTAGAAATTGGAAATCAAAAGAAATTACAATTCCTTCAAATTTTGACTTTCCAGAAAATAAGGAAACTCAGATATACTTGTTAGACAAAGAGGGAGCTTCTCAATCTTTTATAATTATGGGGCATCTAGCTGATAAATTTGATATAGATGGAGATTATTTTAAATCACAAATTATGAACTATCCGTTAGGTGGTGGTATGAGTGGTAGATTTTTCTTAAATCTTAGAGAAGAAAAAGGATGGACTTATGGTGCGAATTCAATGTTTATGGGTTCTAATAAAAATGGCGCATTTGCTATGTTTACTAGCGTTGAAACAGAAGCGACAGATAGTGCTTTAATAGAGATTTTCAATGAGTTTGATTCTTATAGAACTATTGGAATAACTGAAAAAGAATTACAATTCACTAAAGATGCTTTCTTAGGAAGAGAGGCTTTGAAGTATGAAACAGCAGGGCAAAAACTTGGATTTTTGAATCGAATCTTAACATATGACTTAGATAAATCATATATAGATAAACAAGCAACAATATTAAATACTATTACAAAGCAAGAAATTGATGTTATCGCAAAGTCTAAGATTTTGCCTGATAAGATGGCTATAATAATTGTTGGTAACAAGTATTTGATAAAGAACAAATTAAAAAATTTAGAATCTAGTAATGATGGAATGGAATATAATTTTAAAATTAATGAAATTAAATATTAAGACATGAAACAAAGAATATTTATAACATTATTGATCTCTACGATATCTTTCGTAGGGTTTGCTCAAAAGGCTAATGTGGTAAACGCATCAATTGCATTAAGGCAAGAAAAACTAGATGAAGCAAAAAAGTATATTGATGAAGCTTATACTGCTGAAAGTACTGCAAACGATCCTAAAATGTGGAACTATAGAGCACCTATTTATTTAGAAATTTCACTGAAAAAACCCGAGCTGGACAAAGATGCTGTACTTAAAGCAGCAGAAGCTCATTTGAAATGCTTGCAAACCGATCATAAAGGCAGGATTATTGTGCGAAAATGGACTGCAAAAGAAGATATCTTGTCAGGATTGGTGCAGTGTGCATATAAGCTATTTAACCAAGCAATTGAAGAGTATAATACAGGGGAATACCAAAGAGCAATTTTGCTTTATGAGGCTATTTACGATATTATTCCGCATGATGAGGAAGATCAGTTAAAAAGAGGGAATATTACAAAAGAAACCATATTGTATAATTCCTTTTTCGCTTCTAATAAAATGAAGGATAATGTAAAATCAAAAGAGATTCTTCAACAATTGATTGATATTAACTTTAATGAGCCTGCTATCTATATTCATATGAGCAATATTTTTATTGAAGAAGGAAAAACGGAAAAAGGAATTGAGTATTTAGCGTTAGGTAGGGATATGTTTGATGATGATCAGAGTTTGATTAATGCAGAAATTAATCTGTTTATTCAATTGGGAAGAACTGCAGAACTTATTGATAAATTATCCGAAGCTATTGCCATTGATCCTGAAAATGATTTGCTTTACTTTAATAGAGCAACTATTTACGATCAGCAAGGGAATATTGAGTTTGCAGAAAATGATTACAAATCTGCCCTAGAATATAATGCCAGTTCTTTTGGTGCCAACTATAATTTGGGTGCATTATATTTCAATTACGGTGTAAAACTTAAAGGGCAGGCGAGTGACGCTAAATCTGATACTAAGTATAAAGCGCTTACAAAAATGGCAAATGATAATTTTTCTAAAGCATTACCTTATATGGAAAAAGCTTATGAATTAGATCCGAAAGATAAGAATACCCTGATTTCGCTTAAACAATTGTACGCATTAAAAGGAGATTATAATAAATCTGCTGAGATGAAAAAACTATTGGCTGAATTAAAATAAAAATCTAAAGAAGTGGGAGAGTATTCTCCTTTTTCTTTAATATTTTCTATTTAACATAATATTAATTATAGGACAATAGAGTATTTTTACTTTATCTAGGTATTAGTTCCATTTTAGTCAATTATTAATAAAATAAAAAAGCCCTTATTAATAAAATAAAAAAGCCCTACTATGAGGGCTTTTTAACTTTTAGTTGTCAAATCAAGGATTATCCTTTCAAGAACGGTAATCCAGTTTTATCATTCTCAACAACTCTTTTTCCAGCTGGAAGGTCACAAGCTGTAGATCTTTGATCTTTTGAGAAATAATAAATTCTCTGTACTCTTCCAGTTGACTTTAAAGTAACATCTTTACAGTTTAAGTGATAAGTTGTTCCTTTTTTGTTTGTGTGTGAATAGCCCATAATTAATAATTTTATTGGTTAATACTAGGTTAATTTTTCTGCTACAATTTATAAAAATATATTTAACCTAGCTAATTGTAATTAAAATATTTCCGCCTAAGTTGTTAATAACTCTAGATTAAAGAAGTCTAGTATAAACAAAAGCTAACCTAGTAATTACTTATTTACGAAATATTTTATTAAAATATAGTTAATGTAATTATTTGAAAATCAATAAAATATAACATTCTTAATCTAGTAGCTTTTTTTGTCTTTTCTGTTTCATAACATAGTAAAAAATAGGTATATGTGACGTTAGAATTTGGTTAATAAAAAGGACCAAAAAAATGAAAATTTGCATGAAAATAACAAGGTATAAAGATTTTCCCACCTTAATTTTCTTTAGAAAGTAGCTTATTTTCTTCACCTAATAGTGGAAAATTTCAGAATGAATACAAAAAGAAAAACCCCAATTTCTTGGGGTTATTTTGGTTTTTTGTAAAAGATAAGTTTATACTTTTTTCAAGAAAGGCAGTCCTGCTATTGTATTCTCTACTACTTTTTTTCCTTCAGGAATATTGCAAGCATTCTATCTTTTGTCTTTAGCAAAGAAATAAATCGTTTGTTCTTTATTTGACGACTTCAACTTTACATCTTGTGTATGCAAGTAGTAAGTTTTTCCTTTACTGTTTTTGTGCTCATAAGCCATATTACATTAGTTTTGGTTAATACTATGATTTGGTGTTCATAAAATTAAATCAGAATAAAAGCAAAACGCCAAATTTTTAAACATCTTTTTAATTTAACTTAAATTATTGATAATTATATATATATAAAGTTTATCTTACGTTTTTTTGTTGCAGCAGATTTGTTTATGCATCTAATTTCTACATTTTTACACACAATAAATAGCATCAAATATCTTTATATTTTTAGTTTTGTGTTTTTAATTTCTACGATATGAAAAGATGTTTTTTACTTATTATCTTTTTCTTTTCTGTGTTTTTCTCTGTTGCTCAAAAAACGCAAAAACAATATATGCGTGATGCTGAAAAAATAGCTGTAAGTTGGTTAGAAAGATTAAACAAAAAACAATATAAAGATTGTTGGAATATGCTTGCAGAAAAAACACAATCCCAAACTTCTTTTCACGATTGGAATGCATACTTCAGTAAAGAACTAATGCCAGAGTTGGGTGATTTTATTTCTAGAAAATATTATTTAGCTGAAATTGAAAAACAAATAGAAGGACTTCCAGAGGGCTTATATGTAACAATTCGGTATCAATCAGAATATGCAAATGCTGAAAGTGTAGATGAGATTATTTTACTTCATCACGTGGAAAATACGCAATGGAAGATACTCTCTTATTTTACAGAATATCAGTTAATAGATGATGATGGGCAAGAGCCTAAATCAAAACTTTAAAATGCTAAATAGCATTTTTAGTTACCCAATACCTGTAAGTAACTATCATCATTTCTCACTTTTTTAATTTTTTGATATCCTTTCTATAAAAAAGATGGTGTAAGATTAGTTTGTTCAATTTTGNTTACAATGGGAAACATCNCTTTTTGNTACNANGGATNAGTATCAATAAAAGTAAAATAACAAAAAAACTATTTGTAGAATATCTTCACCAAAGNCAAAAGCAAGTAATACTNAAATCACCTNATGAGTGTTACTGTTCCCACAATTTTTTCTAGCNGAGAATCGGCTAATTNCTTATATTCAATAACAAAAGCGTAAACGCCTATTGGTGCTTGCTGTCCGTTTTTCATTAACCCATCCCATGTTCCCATCTTATAATACTCATACAATTCTTGTTGCATATTACATAAGTCTCTATCAGCATAACTATTGATAAGCATAATTTCATCAGATTCAAATACGATATCTCCCCCCCACCTTTTATGTATTTTGATATTAAATTGATAAAAACCTCCTACTCCTTTTACAAAGAATTCATCATTACAATGGTCAAGATTTGGTGTAAAACTATTGGGTACAAAAATTTTATTATCAGGAAATACACAAATCATTAATGATGTGGTATCTGTGCAATTTCCATTGTTGATGAGTACCAAATTTACCATGTAATTGCCAGTGTCAGTATAATTGTACTCAGGATTGTTGCCAAAAACATAAGGTGCTGAATTACCATCTCCAAAACTCCAGAAACTTGCTGATGAGATCTCACTAATATTTACATTACTATTGTCAATAAACTGGAAACTGCCATCTAAAATAGAAATACAATCATCCTTGTTGATAAAAAAGCTTGCGAAAATATCTTTATATCCAGGAATGCTAATAGTATCCGATAAACTACAATTAGAAGTGTTATCGGTAACCGTTACCCTATAACTTCTAGCCACAGCAGCATTAATACTGTCAGTTGTTTGTAAAGGATTGGTATTCCATTGGTAAGTATAGTTGCTGTTTCCAGAAACATTTACTTTTGCATAACCTAGCGTTCTATAACAATCTTTTGTGCTTGTATTAAAGTTAAGGCTAAAAGTCGGATAGACAAAAATATCAATACTTCCCAATGCTGGCTTGCTGCAACCATCAGTAACCACAACATTATAATTAGTGCTTGTTGTAGGACTTACTAAATGCTCAAAGCTATTTCCTAAACTATTGCCCCAAGAAAAACTGTAATTACTTCCAATACCACCAGATATGTTTGCGCCTATAGCTATCGTCTCTCCAAAACAGATGCTATCTTTAGCAGTATAAGTATCTAGTTTTAATGAATCCCCAACAAGTACAATGGTGTCGATATCAATCATACATGTTCCAGAGCCGTAGGTGTAAGTAATAATATGATATCCAGGTCCAGCAAGACCAGGATTAAAAGTCAAATTATTTATTCCATTTCCAGATAAAATCCCACCATTAGGATTTACATTAATTGCTATTAAAGTGTCCAAGCAACAATAATTATCGGTTAATCCACTCATTGATAAAAGCGGATTATTATAAACTGTGATTGTAGTTGTATCTATACATCCAATAGGCGATTGATAATAAATATTATGCACTCCTATTCCAGCTATAGTTGGTGAGAATAAGCCAGTATTGTTGTTTGTTATCCCCTGCCCTGCCCATTGCCCACCAGCAGGACTGGCATTTAAAAAGAAGTCAGATGCAGTCGAACAAATTATTGTATCTGTTAGTGTGCTTGCTGGTGCGATATCAAATACAATACTATCAGTACAGGAATTTGCTGTATAATAAATAGTATGACTTCCTATTCCAGCAATTGTGGGATCAAATGTTCCAGGATAAGTAGATGATATGATACCACTTCCGCTCCAACTACCATAAGTTGGAGAGCGAAAAACAAGTATAGAATCAAGTGTAATGATTGCACCATCATTGCAAGAAAATATACTATCCAAAACTACATCAGTTGATTGTACAGATATAAGAGCGGTATCTGTACACCCATCAAATGTATAAGTTACAGGATCTACTCCCGATCCTAAAGCAGGATTAAATAGCCCGCTGTTAGGGTTTGTTATATGAATTCCAGTCCAAAGACCTCCAGATGGCATCCCAGCTAAATTGAATGGAATTGATGTAGGACAAACATCTATATCATTTCCAGCATCTATAGGTTTTAGATAAAGGTTGACAGTATCAGAACAACCTTGAATATTGTATATTAGAGTGTGATTACCAGAATCTGCAACTATCGGTAAGAACACACCATTAGGCGTGATAGGGCCACCTATTGATAACATATCTACCGCAACATCTGATTGCCAATGAAGACCAGTAATTACCCTTAATCTGACTAGTATTTCGCTTGAATTATAACTACTTAAATCAACTATAGCTTCAAGCCATTGATTACCTTGGTTACCGCTTCTAAACCAGATGTCATTCGCCCATGTAGTTCCATTGTTTGTAGAAATATCAACCGATAATGTTCCTTGACCTGGTTGAGGCCCAACACTAGGATCATCATACATATGATACCAGAAATGTAATACAGGATTACTATACCCACTTAAATTTAAGCATTGACTTACTATAGCAGCTCTTTTATTAGGAAAATTAGAACCTGAAGATTCAGTATAGATATACTTATTTCCTTGAAATGCACTGATAGGTCCAGTTCCAGAAGAAGGTGTTCCTCCTGTATTTACAGTCCAATTAAAATCATTTAAAGGATCATTAGTCCAATTGTTAAGGCCTGTTTCAAAAGTGTCAGAAAACGGAAAATTAGTAATTGCATTTACGCAACTACTAGATTGTAATGGTAACGTTGGAGGTGTAGCCCAATAGCCATTTGGAGGAGAAAATGTTAAGTTGTAATTTGCTTCCTTCTGGCAAAGCGTATCGTCTGCTTGCGTTAATATATCCTGTACTACTACTTCCAAAGTATCTACACATCCATTTGGTAGGGTGTAAATTGCGCCAAAAGTAGAAGGAAAGGTGCCTACTGTAATATCTCCATTTGCTAATATACAATTACATCCACTCCAAATGCCACCAGGAGTTGTTGCAGATGTATTTAAGTTAAAAGTGGGTGCATTTGGACATACAGCAATATCAGAGCCTGCTTCAACAGGTAAAACGGTGACATCCATAGTTTCTGAACAACCTGCATATCCATAAGTTACTGTATGTGTTCCGTCTCCTGTTGTTGTAGGGGAAAAAGTACCTTGTCCTCCGCTTATAATACCAAATCCCCACCACAAGCCTCCTGCTGGTGTTGCGTTTAGGTTAAAATTAGGACCTGTTCTACAAACAGTAGTATCATTTTGCGGAATAGGAAGTGGTAATACATAAATGGTAATAGAGTCGGTTTGCGATTGAGCTGATCCAGCATCACTAACGTTAATATAATAAGTTGTAGTAGTTAAAGGAGAAATGCTATGCGGCCCAGGCGAAGAGGGTAAAAAAGGAGACCAACTGTAATTGTATGAATTAGAGTCTCCCCCATCAACTTGCACAAAAAGATCTGTACTTTCACCTATACAAATGGTATCATTATTGGTCATTAAATCTACTTCCAATGGGCAATCGTTAATCACTAAATTCTTAGTAGATGACAACACCCAAATACTATCACACGAATCTTTATAATAAGTTTCAAAATAAAGGTTATAAAGCCCNGATTGGTTTAGTCCTGGTGATAAATTCAACTCNATGGTATTTGTTGAATCGTTCACACAATTAATAGGANTTGCTANAACTGNTTGATTTAATTGCCCACCTANATTGATTATGGCAGTCGATACAGAATCACAATGTATATTNTGATCTAGCATAAAANTCAAAANATTNGTGCTACAAGTTGGGCTANTAGGTAATGAAATAATTGGAGCAGTNGGAGGTAATACATTTGCAATCCAATTTAGCGTAAATCCTTCTGCAGCTACATTTACATCACTGATGAAATTGATAGTTATACAGCCATTTGAAACTATAACTGGTGGCAGGTTAGCTCCTGAAAACGGTCCGCCAATTAAAGGCGCATTAGTATCTAAACCAGCAAAGATTCTTACATAATCGTTATTGAGCTCTGTTGCAAAACTAGTGAATGTAATGGTAATGGAAACAGTATTTGGTGGACATATGGTAAAACTGTAATTCTCATTATGAGTATAATAACCGGGATTTACTAAATTAGCTTCACTATCGGTTAAAGTACCTTCACAAGTTGTAACGGTCTGATTACTAATAGTATATTGACCAAATGCTGAGAATCCGCATGCTATGTTGATAATAAAGAAATAAATTAATTTTCTCATTATTTATTTACTGTTATCATTGGAGTAGTAATTGTATTGCTCCAACTCTTCTTATTATCTTGTATTCGTAAGGAGTATGTTAAAGTTTCAGAACTTCCATTTCCAAAACAAAAAGGCGCATCTATTTCTACATTGATTTTTCCTTGAATTGAGATATTTTCATTTGGAGGAGAAAGAGGCTGTAAATGATAATAATCCGGATTTGTTAGACGACTATCATGAATTTCTAATGACAAATAATCAGGATCGGCAAAACCCATAAAACCCTCCGGATGTTGATAGGAAATAGTTACCCTTATATTTTCTTGAAACTCTTGCAAACTAATTGGTGTAGTATTGAATAATGTTATTCTAAATTCTGGGGTTGCCTCATCTTTTTTACAAGAGGAAAAAATCAATAATAAGGCAAGCAGTATGTATTTTATATTTTGCATTATATAAATTCCACAGTAAAGTATTTTACAATCTGATACTGGCTTCCATTCGTAGGAATTTCAGTAACATTGTTTACATTATCTTGTACATAAATTTTAAAAAATAAAATGTCGCCAGCACTATAACTTCCTACATCTAGTGTATATTTGTGGTAGTACTCAACAATATTTGTTGCCCCATAATAACCCGACTCCATCAAAGGAGTGGATTGTATTTCCAAATTGTATTCTGGCTGTGTTTCAAAATTAAGCAAAGACGTAGAATATTTTATTTTGTTGTAAGTGAGTTGATTACCACTTAGCTGATCGTCAGTAATACAAAACCATAAATCAAGTGAATTTGTGCTACTAGGTACAAGAATTGACCCTCTAGACCCATCTCTAGGTAGTATGGTTGTTTGCCCTGTAATATAAGCCAACATACCTTTCATTCTGGGTAATAAATTGGCTTGTTGAGGACTATTCCCAAAGATGTCCTTTGCTCCCCCATCTATCCAATCTTTAATATTTTGTATATTTTTTTCTTTCACTGCATGCCAAGCATGTGATTGTGTAGGGTCATATTCAATAGATGCATCAAGTGGCATAATTCCAGATAGGCTATCAATGTCAATCAACATTCTTTTATACATTACTGACATATCCGAATTTCCTGGAATAACCCTATAAGTATAGCTATTTTGAGGATCGTTTTTTATAATAGGATGATAAATTAAGGTATTGTAGGTGCTCTCTATGGTTCTAAAATCGGGCTCAAAGCTACCATCATGACATCCAGAATTAGCACAATAGGGCATAAATACATTGGAATGAAGTGCTGAGAATGCTTGTGGATCAGAGAAGTAATTTATAGTATCTTCTATTGGTGGATCTAAAGAAGTGTCATCATAAGGATTGACTACATCTTCTTTCTTACAATGACTAAAAAGAAATATTAGCGAAAATATAAACAGCAGTTTTTTCATAAATTAGATTAAATCAAATAAGGATTGGCTAGAGGCTGTTAGTCCGGAACCAAGCATATCGTTTTTAAATCCAAGAATCTCAGCAATAGTTGGTGCAACATTTACAATATCGCCAATCTGATTGCTTTCGCTTCCAACCGACAGATTTGCATCAATATTTGGCCCTACCATCATACCAAATATTCTTCTCGAATTCGCATCAGAATGATCATAAGCCCAAAATGCATTCTGATCTATTATACCATTGGCTTCATCATTTCTCCCATGTTCTGGCATAATAATCATTGCAGTATTACCTGCCATTTCCGGCACTTGTGTTTGAATAAAATCCCACAAATGAGCTGTTCCATGATCGGAAGCATGAATATTTCGTAGGTAAGAAGAGAAATTAGAATGACAAGTATCAACAGAAGAGAGATAAACAACCGTTAAGGTTGGTTTGAAGCGTTTTATTACTTCACAAGCATAGCCAATTGTTGCATTATCGCCTCCCCCAGCTGGTGGGAAAGCAATAGTTCCAGCTTCTTTTTTCACAAACATATCGGCGATAAATTGTTTGATTTCGGCTTTTTCTTCTTCCGTATTTCCAATAGACGGCAATGTTTTTCCTTGGGAATACCAAACATTATCCAAAAAATATTTCATTTTGTACATGGGTGCAAGTTCATCTTCTGGATGGTATATTTTTGCATTTTTCAAATGCTTCTCCCCATCTGATCCAAAAGTAATGGTAGGCGCTAAGAAATTTGCTCCAAATTGCGATCCATATTCAGCATGTGTGCTATAATCTAATAGTGGTATAGAATTACCAATGCCATTTCCAACATACCAACAATTAGTTGCCTTCTCCCCTGTATGTCGTCTTAAATATTCAAATATAGTTGGCATAGAAGGTTTGTTTCTCAAGCCTTGAGAATACAAATAGTTCCCAGTAAGCAAAGTATTTAAACCACCATAATGTCCCACAAATGAGGAGTTCACTTCCCTAAATAGTGTACCTTGAGTTTCAAAAGATTGATTCAAAATCTGTGGAATAGGCGTATCACCTTGCACAACTTGTGTTGTTCCATAAACTATTTTGTCATCAGGAGGGGAGCCATTAAACATATTGTACATAATATTTCCAGCAGCAGGGTATTGCTGGCTATCTTCTAAATACCTTTGTAAAACAGATTCTTGCTGACGTAATCCTCCAGCAAATGCTACAAAAACTACATGATCTGCTAATTTACTTCCGCTTTGAGCAAACAATCTTCCAGCTGGTAAAATGTATGGAATGCTAATGGCTGCTGCAGAGCCCAGAACAGTTTTTTTAATAAAATTTCTTCTTCTCATTTTATTGGTATTTTAGTAGAATTGGTATTCATTAGAGAGTGAAAAAGCGGTATATACCATTTCAACAGATACATCAGGGTTTGTTGCTAAAAAGTTTTTGAAAAATTCTCTCTCGGCTTCAGAGATATTACGAATGAAAAAACGACTGTAAGTTTCTTCTAAAAAAGCATCTATGTCTGCTCTCATCACAGAGTCAGAAGGCATTATTACTCCTGTTTTGTTCATGAAATTACTGAGAATAATTTCATTTGCTACCTCCTTGTCTCCTATAGACATAATGCAATTTGAAATTTCGACCAATTCATTGGCTGATAGTGCTTTTTGGAATAAATTTGCATAAAGAATAGATATGTATTGCGAAATGCTTTTTAGTTTGTCTTTTCCTGAATTGTAAGAGTTAGTATTTACCGGATTAACATCATAAATTATTTCCTCCTCCTTTTTACATGCTGAAAAGACAAGAGAAAAACAAAGTAGTAGATTTGTTAATTTTTTCATAATATTTTATTTAAAATGAGCGTATTCATCTGAAATCATAATTTGTCTTTGTATGTATTGAAAATCATAATCGTAATAAAAAGTATTCATCATTCTATCTGTTTCTTCTGATGTGGGAGCTCTTGCCAAAAGTGTTAGGTAAGCCCACTGTATCACACCCTCATAAAACCCTCTAGAATCGCAAATAATGTCAGCAAAATCATACTTGCTTTGACCAGATTTTCCTAAAAGAATTTGTGGCGTATTATCTGAAATCATTTTATACGATTCATCAAATTCAAATGCTGTTGGATATCTCAACAAAAGATTGTCAAATACTGCATTAATATAATTAAAAACATTCATGTTAATTTGGTCATATACGGCATTATAAATCATTCTTCTATGCACATCTCTTATACTAATTTCCCCATTGTAGTACTGTATTTCTGAATTGATTACATCATTTAGATTGTGATAACTTAATAAATTCTTGTAGGCTTTTAGCATTTCTCCAGCTATTGAATCGACAACATAATCCTGATAGTTTATGTTTTTATAAAAAGCAATCTCTGCATTAGAAGCTCCCTCTATCAGTCGAACCTTCAAAATCTCATACATCCTATGGTAATAAGCCATTTTATATGATGAATCTCCAGGAATATAGTTAGTGTCGGTTTGCAGTTTCAGAATTAAAGAATCTCTGCCCTCCATTGACAAATCATAGCTTCTTAAAAAGGCAACTTCATTTGCCATTTCCTCATCAAAAGGCTCACGGCCAATTAAATCAATAAAAAGCCGATTGACATAAAATTCAACTAATACAGTAGGAATCTCTGCGTAATAAGGAGGGTCATTATTTTCAAGAATCAGGGAGTCTTTTTTACAAGAAGAAATTACTATTACAGAAATCAATATTAGACCAAGACTAAATTTGCTATATCTATTTAAAAACATAAATTATTCAACAACTAGTTTGTTAATATATCTATTTTGTACGTTCTTTAGTTCAATAAGGTATATTCCTTTTCTTATTTTTTTAGTATTCAAAACCAATTTTCTACTACTAATCTGTTTCTTTTCTAAGATCACTTTTCCTTCTACATCAATTAGCGTAAGATCAAATTTATTTCCTTTCGGGATTTCTATATTAACTGTCTTAGACGTAGGATTTGGATATATTTTTAATTGATTCTCAACCAATTCATTTACAGAAGTGTTACAGCTATCTACATAAACCCAAATATCTTGTTTTACTACACAGCCATTTGAATCTACAGCTTCAACCATATACCAACTATCCTGTGTTGGAAAATCTACAATCCTATCACCTGTCATACTATTGAGCCAATAATAATTTACAAATCCAGCAGAAGCTTTCAATACAATAGAGTCACCTAAACAAATATTAGCATTATTTGGAATGGAAGTGATAAGTAAAAATGGAGGGTATAAAACATCAACCGTTAGCTCTCCTTTTGTATCACAGCCATTTGTATCAATAGCTTCAACTACATATATAGTTTGTGTAAGCGGATATACTAATATTCTGTCATTGGTATCTCCATTTGACCAAATTATATTCGAATAGGTAGAGTCGATTTCAAGAGCAATAGAATCATCCTTACAAATTACAGCTGGATTTGGCGCTGAGTAAATGTCGATTTCATTCATGCTAACAGTAAAACAAGCAGAATCAACACATCCTGCAGAATCTGTAGTTGCTACACAATATGTTCCAGGTGTAGTTACTGTTAATAGACTGCTGAAGGACTGTCCGTTTGTCCAATAATAAGAAACAAAATTACTTGATGTTGCGGAAGGAGAAGCTTGTAAAACAACGGGGTTTCCTAAATTACACAAAATAGAATCTCCACTTATTTCAACTTCACAAGCTGCATTTTGAGGGCAAGGTAAAAGTTGCCCATTTGACCCTATTGCGGAGGCGTAAGTAAATATTCCATTCCTCATTGCAATACAATCATTACTATAAATATTCCCATCACATCCACAGACAGGGTCATAGTTCATAGGGCAAGGGCCTGCTCCTCCAGTTGGAGTACACTCCTCACAAATTGTAGTATCACATCCTGTTATAATATCTGTTATTGTAACGCACCATCCTGAATAGAATGGTTTTTGATTGGAGGAGCCTACTGGTGTACCGTCATTCCAAGCATACGAGTATTGCGACATACCATTTACGCTTGCATTCATCATAATGGGAGGTGCAGTATACCCAACATAAACACTCCCTCCTGCTAGATTACAAGGGTTAATCTGACTGATTGTTTGTATATGAGAGAATAGTAATAGTAATAGAAGTATTTGTTTGTTCACAATGGAAGTTTGGTGTAAATTTAGTTAAAAAATAGATGTTATTACATATTACCTGATGTTATCTTGTGTATATAAATTCATGCTCTGTTGAAAGGTTTTGATCAAAGATATACCCGTTATCATTAAATTCTTTCAATTGTTCGATTGAGGTTAGTTTATTCTTAATTATAAATCTACACATTTTTCCCCTTGCTTTTTTAGCGAAGAAAGAGACGACTTTCAATTTATTATTTTTTAGATCTTTAAAAACAGGAGTCACACAATGAGACTCTAGCTCTTTCATATTTATTGCTTTAATATATTCATTTGAAGCTAGATTAATAAGGTAATTATCTTTATCTTCTCGTATTTCTTTTTTTATATATGATGTCAACAGTTTTCCCCAGAAATGGTATAAGTTTTGTCCTCTCTCAGTTTCTAATTTTGTACCCATTTCTAATCGGTATGGTTGAATTAAATCAAGAGGTTTTAATATTCCATATAAACCAGATAATATTCTTA
>NHFY01000098.1 GCA_002170165.1 Flavobacteriales bacterium TMED123 | reverse complement strand
TTTTGATGTTGTCGCGGGGACCGTTTATTGGATTGTTGTAAGTCGAAATGGAACAGAAACTTTTGGCCTTTACCGGATAACCGGAGGACCCAATATAGGCACCGGGGCCGTGGACGCCGGTAGCTTCTACGCGGATCGAGAATTGAGCATCACGGCAATTATTAAACCGGGCGATTCTGTAAATCAAACATTTACTTCAGGTTCCGGCGGCTCTTATCGCGGATCGGCTACGCTCGGTGCAGCAATTTCGCAAGGCGCGGGAACAGCAATCGGAAACGCGACCGCAAACGGCGGGCTTGCAGCTAGTTTCGATGGCACGACGAGGCAAGCGGCGGCGGCGGCATCAAAATACGCTGCGTCTAGCCCGACTGATCCTTTATTAATCGGGAAAAATCATGGGACCGGAGTCACAAAAACAATCGCGGGAATAACGGTTGTTAGCTCTAGCGATCAAGGATTCCAACAAAGCGTTTCTGGATCAATCACCATAAAATTGCAAGGGTCGACGGACAATTTTTCGTCCTCTGTTGTCGATCTTGGAACGGAAACTTTCACGGACAGCGCCGGGAAAACGCTGACGAAAACGTCGGGTTTTACAGCAACTGCATTCCAGTACCACCGAATTCACGTAACAGCCGGAAGCGGCAGCGGTTCTCAAAGTTTTTACGTTGCTGAATGCACTTTCTTTGAAGAAACTGCTTCAAACATGACGCTCATTTCCAACCCCTACACGGCCACATCCGCACCTTCGAAAACAATTCTTGGTTTTCAAACAGTCGAGAACGAAACGATTACAATCAATACCGATCTCAAAGGATTCGTGTCGCGCGACGGTGGATCAAATTTTACTGAGGTGACGCTTGTTCTGAAAACTACGCTTGGGCAAACAGGAACGAAATATTACGAATGTGCTGAAACGACAATCAGCTCAACAAGCGGGTCATCGATGGTCTGGAAAATCACAACGCACAACACTAAGGATCTCGAAATTCACGGTGTCGCATTGTCGTGGAGCTGACCTCTATTAATGCGAACACAGATGCCCATTGGAATGATTAATGGAGTCAGTCGATCCGTCTTTAATTGTCACAGCTTTGGGTATGTTGGTCTCAATTGTCAGCGCGGCGGCAATTGTACGGCAAAAGCTTGCAAGCGTGATCGAGCAGATGCAGGACATGGAAAAGCGTCTTCGTAAATCTGACACGCGGATTGATAAGTCAGAGGTACATCAGTCAACAAATGAACAGCGCGTGTCTGTCT
Organism: Flavobacteriales bacterium TMED123; assembly: GCA_002170165.1. Taxonomy (GTDB): domain Bacteria; phylum Bacteroidota; class Bacteroidia; order Flavobacteriales; family BACL11; genus DUAL01. Next base: position 21,338 of record NHFY01000098.1, on the reverse strand, counting down.
TATCGACAATGCTGTCACCAGAGCGGAGGCAAGTATTACACGAACGGTTGGCAAGATTAGAAGCGAATTGCGAAACGCTGCGCCGAGATGTTGACGCTCATCGATCTGAATATCTGTCGGCTCATAACGGCAGACACCCGCCTGTGCCACTTGTTGAAGAGGTAAAGAAAAGTGATTGATTTTTCTGTTTATCCTAATTTCAAGGCAAAAGAATTTAGATGCAAATGCGGATGCGGATCAGATGGAATGGATAAGTTGTTTTTAGATACGATCCAAAGCATTAGAACGCAATTTGGGCCAATGGAAATTTCCAGTGGTTACAGGTGTGAAAACCATCCGGCTGAAAAGCGAAAAAGAAAACCGGGAGCCCATAACAAGGGCGTTGCATGTGATGTGCAGGTGTATGGGGAAAGTGCATGGCGTCTTTTGCGTGTAGCTGCCAACTTCCCAGAAGTGCGAGGCGTTGGCGTGTCCCAAAAGGGGGATCTTGAAAAACGATTCATCCATTTGGACTCCGCAAATGACGGCACTCGACCTTGGATATGGAGCTATTAAATGCAAGCAATTCTGACACGATTTAAAGAGCCTTCAAGCTATGCTGCGTTGACGGGCGTTTTAGCTTTGGTGGGCATCAATGTTGATCCGGGCTTGATGCAGCAGATCAGCACTGCTTTAGCCGCATTGGCTGGTATTGCTGGGTTTTTCTTAAAAGAACAGGCAAATGGATAGTCCAATTGCTATCTTATCTATACTCACGCTTATTGCCGTTGCAGCGGGGATATGCTTCTGGTTGGGGCGGCGAATCCAGAAGGGCGCGCAAGCGAAGGATATCGCAAAGGCCCAAAAGAAAATGGCTGATGTGGCTGAGCGTGATTTGCCTTATACCGCTCGGCGGCTGCGTGACAGCAGGTTTTAGTGCGGTCAGTGGCGTGGCTAGCGTGGGCAGCGCATACTTTGATTACAAAACGATGGAAAAAACGGAGCCTGTCGTTGTTTCTCCAGATGTCGTTTCTTATTCAGAAATGGTGCAAGCTCACGCAGCAGATGAGCTAGAGAGGCTAGGGCAACCCTGTCCTCGGGATTCTGTGCTGGCTGATTGCTCTGGCCTTGCCCGAATGATTCTTGATTACGGCAGAATGAGAGATCAGGTCAGGTCTGTTCAACCAGACTGATGTGGAAGATCGTCATTATTATGTTGATGCCGTTAAATAATGGCCCAAACTCTGTCGAGGTAACTCACCAGAATGATAAGCGTTTGATTTTTTACACAGAAGAAGCTTGTTATCATCATGTGGCAAAAAACATTGATTTGCTGCGAGCGTTTGCTGACAGGCATTATCCTGATGTGCCGGTTAAATCAATTAACTGCTTTCGCAAAGACTTATCAATCTAATCCTGAGTCTTTTCCGCTTCATTAATTAAGTTCCTAAGCGTCATTTTTTTAAATCCGTTTCAGCTTTTAAAGGGGGAGGGGGTGTTTTCATTATTCTTTTTAGAGAACCGCGATCTGAGGCACTTCTTAATCCTCCTTCTCGCGAGCTTTCGTAAGCATTAGCAAGGTTTTGAAGGTTGAAAGTTCGCTTAGGCTTTTGAGGTGCTTTACTCATGAGTGTGTATATCCATCCTTTTCTATTCCAATCAGCATGTTGCACCATGGAATCATAACGCAATCTCCGAATGCAACGTATGCATTCCGACGAAAATCTTTATAGGTGGCAGGTTTACCGCTCCAGTTTCTCTGGTAGAGCTTGAAACAAGCCTCTCTTTGAGCGCGTGTAAAAACGTGCATAGCATTCCTCCCTGTGTGGTCCGGGTATTTAGCGCAATTGCTGACAACACAACTGCGCTAAACTTGTCCTGGCATCCCGGTCTACCTGTTTTGGAATAGCCTGATTATCACCGTTAACAACTNNTATGCGCTTCTCTGGTGACTTTGCATCANAGGCTTAGACTNCGAGGACATCCAAAATTCCCCCCGTAGAGACAGAGAGCGCATAATTACGCAGCGAGAGACGCTATATGTTCGTCGCGATGAGCTTTAAGGTCGCTGTTAATGTCGGCAGTAAACGTGCGTATGACATCCCCATGTTTTGTCAGGACTGCTTGTACCGCTTTTTTTGTAGCGCACTCGCTTATTTCCGATTTGATCGCATCGGGCAGGACAGCCTCAAGGATTTCTGTGCCGCTGGCTTCAACAACCAATTGCTCAGAAGTTTTAACGGGTGGTTTACCTTNCCANTCAGCNTCATCTNNGCNGTANACAGAGCCGTGAAGNCCAACNAGNTTNANTACNANCCGATCTTTNGCGCGTTTTTCTGCCATGGCCCATGGGTAANTGTTTTTNNNGTTNGCCGGGNNATGCTTCGCCAANCGTNACNTCTGATGCNCCAGANGGTAANTTGGCACGCAGCATTATGGTGGCAATTTTGTCTTTGGTGGACGCCTCGATTACAATGGGGTCGTCGTAACTGACTCCGGCTTGCGCGGCAATTCGCTCGAGCGCGGCGTGATACATGACCCAAGTGCCGTGGCAATCCCACACAGCTTCTCTGCCAAGGCCGTATTCAGCGAGAATTTCTTTAACGTTTTTTGGTAGAACAGCCATTATACACTTAACTCCTGTTGTTTTGGTGTTAGGAAATAACGCTTGAAGCGTTTTCCGTTGGGTTTCTCGACCCAGATATCGCCGATTTCATTTCCCATCTCTTTGAGGTCTGACACTCGGGCTGCTAGTCGCAGACATTGAAATTCTTCCAAGGCTTCAAGGGCCGTAATCCCATGCCCCGCTTGTAGGTAAGCCAGTATTGCTTGATTCTGTGACATGGATTTCTCCTTGTGCGCCGCATTTGACGCAATTCATGTGTGTTGGAACCCGAAATCGGGTGTATTTTAGTAATCGATTAAAAGCGGCACTGCGCCGTCGAACATAGCCGTTTCCGTGGCACGTTGGGCAGATCATTCTGTGGCCTCCTGCATCCAATAGGGTGCTAATAGTTCGATGCTTTCGTCATCTGTGTACCCGCGCCACTGCCCAGTAAGGTCAGCTTCGGCGTAATCTTTAAGGTACTGGTGTATTTGGCTTCGTCCGTATTGGACGTAGGCGCTATCGCGATCTAAATGGTAGACCGCAACAGCGTTTGTTTTTTTCTCAGCGCAGACAAAATAGAACCGCTCCAGTTCTGGGATGGCGTCCAAATAGAACGCCGCTTGGAAGTAGTAGCCATAATTTGAGACAGATCGAGCGAACCCGTTCGGGCTGGCGTCTACGGTTGTTTTAAAATCGACGGCGTATTTGCTGTCGAGGGCTAGGAAATCATATTTGGCTTTAAACGTTAGCCCATCCTTCATCCAGATGGCTGTAATTTCTGTCTCGCCTTTAGCGGCAAATAATTTTTTGGCTACGCTGTGTCCTCGCACAGCTTCGACCATTCTCAAGCAATCGCAATAGTCGTTTTTCTTGAGAATAACTCTTTCGTTTTCAATGTTGTCTGCTTCAAATTCCGCATATGCGGCTTTGCCCGCTTTGGTGCGTCGATCTCCATCCCAGAATGTTATGCGGTCATCAGCGTTTTCTAAAAGAACGAGGTGTGCAGCAGTGCCAAGGTCCAAAGCGTCAGTGCGCGGTGTTAAAATAGTTGAGTGATAAGGGCTTTTGCCCATTTTCCACAATGTGCTGCGGTTGATTGCGGGATGCGCAAAATATTCTGCGTCAGTCATTTTTCTAAGTTCGTACATGGGGAATCCCTGCGGTTATGCAGTATATATTACCTGCGTTAATGCAGTGTTGTAAAGAAAATTTTTAACTACTGCTGTTTCGGCGTCTTCTTTCATAGTAACCTCTTTGCAAATTGCAATAATGCAGGTATTTTGAAAAACGAACTAGACAAGGCTGCATTAACGCAGTATTTTTGGATATGATTAGTTACCTTGACCAATTGCAAACCAACGCTGATCGCGCGGGTTTGCGCTTACTGGACGCTTTCAAATCGGCGGGCGTTTCGGATTCAACTTTTTATCGAGCGCGTCAGCGTAACGGAGACATCCGTTTGGCTGTTGCTAAAAAAGTTGAGGAAAAAATTCATGGACTCTCCACGAAATGATCTCGGTTTTGCGCGCGATCTAATTTCGCAATTTCGAGCAGTCCGAGTGGCTAAAAATCTTAGCCAACAAGAGTTAGACGGTAGGCTCGGCATTGCAGAAGGGTTGACCGCAAAATGGGAAAATTCGTTTAGAAAACCGACGCTTTTCCACGCGTACTGTTGGGCCGAAGCGTTGGGATTAAAAATAACTTTATCACCAAATGAGGACTCCAATGATAAAATGTAACGTTTGCGAAGGCACTGGAGTAATCTGCCGTGACCGATTTGGTTACTACCGTGCAGGTAACGATCGTCGGTATGGTATCATCGACGCATGCCCTAGATGCACTTATGTGTCGGAGATCGAATATAACTCTTACACTGCTTTGCGCGTCCAACACGGGATGACCCCGTGAGGTTTGGGATTGTCCCGGCTTCGCTGTTTGAGGGTGATCTTACTCCAGACGCGATTGCGTTGTATGCGTGTCTTACGACTTACGCATCTAAAAATGGAATTTGTTGGCCTAGCCAAGCCGAACTCAGCCAGCGCCTTAATCGGTCACAGGCATGGGTTAGCTCGGCAATTTCACAATTGGAAAAGAACGCTTACGTTCGTGTCGAGCGCGTGCGTGGAACGTCATCTCGATATCACCTAACTCATCAGCATACTGATAACACCTATCAGCATACTGATATGACCCATCAGCATACTGATACGGAACAATACCAACAACAATCTAATAAAAATAAGAAGGGACCGTGCCGTTTACCGGACGATTTTCGTTGCAATGAGAAAACGTGGAACGATCTTCAAACCACCCACGGAATCGAGTTCGATATCGAAGACCAGTTTAAAGCATTCTGTGACTATTGGTGGGCTTCAAGTTCAAAAACTTCGAAAAAAATGAACTGGAATGCCGCTTTTAGATCGTGGATTAGAAACGCAAGGAAATTTAAAAATGAGTCAAAACGTAGTTCCGCTCGACCAGCAAAAATCAGCGTTGACGAGCGGCGAGATCAAAACAGACAGCGCCTCGCTCAAGCGGCGAGCCGAGATGATCCTTTCGCAAGCTCCGTGTGAGGTATCTCCGAATGCGCTTGATGATCGGCTTGAAGACGCTATTAGCGTTTTACAAGGCGCTCTTGTGCAGTCGGAGATACCCGACATCGCTAGGATGTTGGACATGGTTACGGAGACTTTACAGGTCGATCTCCCGTCCGAAGCGGCAACTGAGATTTACTACTCCGTCCTTAGAGATATACCCGCCGATCTGCTCATGCGGTCAGCAAAAGAGGTTCTCAAAAAGCACGTGTATCCGACAATGCCTAAACCCGCCGACTTTTATAAATCTGTTGAGGCGGAAATAAATCAACGCAAATCTGATTTACGCTGGTTCCAGCTAGCCGCTGATCGATTGGAGGCAATCGGTTTATGACGCGAGCCGTTCGTCAAGTTCTTTCATTGCAACGACCTCTTTGGTGATCTCATAGAGTACGTTGATTGCCGCTTCGTTGATTTCTTCAGCGTAAATTGCAGCAAATTCTTTGGTAAAACCGAGTTGTGTTGATAAGTGGGTTGATACCGCGCTAGCCAATTTCTCAGCTAGCGCGGCAAACTCTTCTTCCTCAACAGCGGAAAGACATGCTGCGGTTAAATTAAGCATGGCTTTATTAACCAAACACGATAACCACCTGTGTATTCTTTCCGGGTTATTACCGATTTGGGTCCATGCAATCTCTGAAGAGCAATCTTTATCGTATTACGTTCAGAGAGGGTTGATACACGGACACTATCGCCATCAACCATTTCTTCAGCGGCAACCCGCGCTTCAGCCGAAAAAGAATTTGTATGAAGTCTGCGTTCGACTGCTATGTTTTTGTCAACTTTAAGCATCGATTAAATCCTTCCATACTTGTGATTTTAACATGCCAGCCACAGCGGACTGACGGTTTACAATTGCGTTAGCGCGGCTACCGCGTGTTTCGAAATGCGTGGCCCATCGTGTTGCGCCGTTGTAGATGCTGTAAGCGTTATCACCGCTCCACTGAGCTTCTGTGTTGTAGGCGTCGATGAGGTCTTGGAGTTTTGGCCCAGAAAACTGAGGTGCCCACGGCTTGTCTTTATGAGCAAGAGCAATTGTCTTTTTGTAGACTTCTTCGGCGTCGCTTGGCCGTGTTTTACGACCGATTAAACGACGGAACTCATCTTCTCGTTCGCCAAATTGTTCCACGGCGTGTGCAATAGCTGCAACACCATCAACCATGTTGGTCGTTGATTGACCGTGCTTGTTGTAAACACGGATTTGAAAGCTAGGTGAGGTGCATCCGTTAAGGCACCAAAGTCGCATTGCCGTAAATGTAATTTGGAAAGCCCAAGTGTTGTTTTGGCTGTCGTAGATATCGATCATAAACCGGGTGATGTCACCGACTTGGGGTTCCACTATGTAGCGGGGTAGCTCAATCTGCCGACGAGCGCGTGCGCCGTCGTCAAAAACGGTGTCAGTAATTTTGCAATCTCTAAGATCGATGCCGCTATCTTCAATAAGCGTTACAGATGTTTGCTGGTTTTTGATGAGGTTTTGGTGCTGCGTCCGTGGTCCGATGCGTCCGATTACTCGGTCGTCTTCGTCATAACTTCCTTCTCGAATAACCGCTCTGCCGAACTGCCGGGGCATTGAAATGCCGGATTCGGTTGTCATGGTTTCAATTCTGGTGGGGATGTCAAAGGCGCTCAGATCGCGAAGTCGATCAATTGCGGAAATTTGATACTCAGCAGGGCTTAAAGCTTGATCGTTCATTTCTACCTCGATACGGTGAGTGGCTTATTTGGTGATAAGTAGCTATCTTCGGGTAGCGAGCGGGGAGGGGGATGCCTCTCCCCGTTTTAGTTGCCGTCTTTTTTTTGAAATTTAGCAAAAATTCTGTCACAAAAACTGTCATCGAGACTAAGCAAATAGTCGGATGGGTTTTCTCTAAATTTTGCCCATTCATTTTCCCAGTTTGAACGGTATTTTAACTCAGAGATAATATCGTTGATTTGGTCGTAATCTAAGTTGCGTAATTTTCTTGTGATTGTGTTGTATTCGTGAGGGGTCATTTCTTTTCCTTCATTAATTCCAAAAGAACGCTTTCTTCCAACACGTAGAGGCGTCTAGCGCGGTCTTGTCTGATGACGAGTATATCTGCGTCATCTTGCTCAAAGGCATCGTAGAGAAGCTTAAAACCGCCTTTACGGCGCTTTGCTTCGATCTTGTATTTTTCGAGGCGTACATCGCCGGAAAACTCTTCGCCTAACTGGTCTTTGTACTGCCCGGACGCGAATACACGTTGGCAATCGAAGCCGTGTTCTTGCCAGAACTTCTCTGTTTCTTTCTCAAGAATGCGGCCTCGATCTTTATTGGACATTTTAGTTCAAACCGCTGTTGCTGTGATTAAGCTCATAATCGTGGCTTATTACGCCAAGATTTGCGTCACCGCGTTTGTGCGATTTACGCCACCAACGTTTTTGGGTTGTTTTCGATACGCACCAATGCCCCCGAACTTCATGAAGGCGTCGGGTGCTTTCGGTGTTTTTGTCGAGATCGTGCAAGAACACTTCAACGCCTCGACGTTTGGGCAAGTCAATGCTCACAATGGAGTATGAGTTGCCAGCAACCCGTCTACCAAAGCGGCGGCGTGGGGTTGTTGATCGCCCCTTTTTATCTTGCAGCACCCAATCGTAATTTAAGAGGGCTAACACCGTGATTATAAAACGCGGATCACCTTCAAGCACTTTTGAGAAATGCTTTGTTAGTGCCTCCATAACGTTTGAGGCAAATCCCCTCTCCGTATGGCACCACCAGTAAACTGGTTCGCATTGCACTGGCCTCATGTGTTGAAGGTAATGGCCGAGCTTGTCGTCTTTCTGATGAAGCTGGGTCCACCATTGACTATTCATAACCACTAACGCTTCTATTTCGCCTGTAAAGTTTTTCTCAAGCGCATCGTCACTGGTATCAATTTTTTTGTTGAAGTCTTTTAAAAGTCGACGGTGATCTTCTTCAGAATACGGTTCTTCAAATCCGATGGCGAACCCCATAGCTGAAGAAACAAGTTGCTGGTCACTACGTGATTCTGCTTGGTTGTCCTTGTCGGCAATAAAGAAATGGCAGGTAAAGATGGCCTCTTCTTTACACTGATGAGTTACAGGGTTGGTGCGCTGTTCAATCAGATATCCACACCTTTCCGCGATGTTCTCTTGCAGATACGCATTTCCTTTGTCTAAACACTTTTTTGCCGATTTTACTGCCTCCTCAAGGAGAACCTTGCCGTCTTTAGTATAGCTATCGACAACGTACTGTTGAATGGCGTTAACCCTGATGTGTTCATCCCATTCAATCCAGACGTTAGTGTATGGCACCCTGCTGTAGTGTTGTATGAGCGTGAGCATTTGTGTCGGAGACATCCGACAAGCGAGTTTAGCGGCATACCGTACTAAATCGTCGTCTAAAACAAACTTACGAGCGGCTCTAATCTTTGTTTGGTGGCTTTGCATAGCTCGGCGGGCAGCGGGGCCATTTGAGACGGTAGAAACGCCACGTTTTGGATTGCCAAGCGCAGCAATAGCGTCATCAGCAAGCACATAACTCATGGTCTTGCCTTCATCAGCCATTGTGTAAAACGGCGGCTAAAGAGGATTACGGCTATCCAGATCGGCGCACCGATGACGCTAACCACAAGTGTTGGGTTAACACCGGCAGCTATGAAGCCAATGATGATGAATAATTCGAGGGTGATGAGGGTTATAATAAAATAGCCGACGCGAAGTGCGCGGCTTGAGGGCCATCCGGTTAAAAACCAGTTTCGGATTGTGTTCATAATACCTCCAAGGGTCGCCCCGTCGCCAGAAAGGATGCGGGATTGCGGCGACGGGGCTAAGCGCACAGGGCAGGGCGCTATTGGTTAACCGAGGGGGTCATCGAACGGCACATCTGCGCCGAAATCGTCATCGCGGGATGCCGTGGGTTGCTGTTGCCGGTCATTGCTTTGGCCCAGCGTGATGGTGCTGCCGGGGCCGGATACAACAATTTCGGTTTTGTAACGCTTCAGACCGGTTTTATCGTCCCAGCTACGTGTTTGGGACGAGCCTTGAACCATAACCTGACTGCCTTTTTTGACGTAAGGCCGAATGACTTTATCGATCAGGTTGTCGCCAAAGATGACGATGTTGTGCCAGTCGGTTTCTTTGCCGGTTTTGGTTTTGCGGGTAGTTGCGACTGAAAAATTAGCGACAAGAGTACCGCTGTTGGTATTTCTAATCTCAGGGTCTTTGCCGAGGTTGCCGATAACGGTGTGTTGATTGACAGAGAGTGCCATTTTTAAGCTCCAATACAGATATAATTATAAAACTACTGCACTAATGCAGGATTACAAGCGAAAGTTTTCCTGCCATTTGGGGGTAACTGTTTCCCACCCATGAAAGGTTAAACGCTTATAACCGATAGTTTGTTTGAGGACATACAGAATGATGCTAAACACAGCACCGGAGACACACGCAGCAAACATGCCGCTGAATGTGCCGGCGAAAAGGGTGACGAGAAGGGCAGTGACGCCCAAATCTACCCAGATATCGAAGGCGAGAACCTTACGAATATCGATTTTTAAAAGCAGGAATAAAATAGCAAGAACGCTTATTAGCCCTGCTAACAAGATTTCCATGATCGCTCCTAATTAACCATAACACTGAAATCCAAACCTCTAACGGCATTAACCGTTTGTTCTTCAACATCTAGTTGAAAACCACCGTGTGAGAGAACTTCTGCAACAATCTCTTCGATTAAGTCTGAATTTACTGTGATGGGTTTTTGATCCAAACGCTTTGCGACAAGCTCTGCGAGAAGATCGAGAAGCTCTTTAAACACCTTTTCTTGATCGGTAGATATGGTCATCATGCGGCTAACTCCTTTTAAGCGATGTAAAAGCCTGTTGCGCCGAGCATTCGAGCTTTCTTCTCTAGCTCTAACAAAGCCGCGCATTTGAGGGCGATATACTGAGTTGTTTCTTCGTCATATTTATCATTGACGCTTGCTCTTAACTGTCGGCAGATCATGTCGCGAAGCGAAGCGTATGAATGGTATGTTTGATTGCTGGGGAAATAACTTGGAATAGTGACGGCATCTTCGATATTAAAACCGTCAACAGGCTCATATTCTTTTGTTGTGATATTAGCAATGCATGGATAAATTGCGATACTCATGCGGCTAACTCCTGTTCGTCATGGTATTGAATCCAATCGTCGCGGGTGCGACCGTCGAATAAGTCGAAATACTCATCTTCTTGCACGACTTGATCCCATTGTTGGGCGTCGAGGTCGTAGGCAAATGCGGCTTCAAGTGTGCCAACGTATTTATCTTTGTTGTAAATGGCCCAATACAGTTCGATATCGGCAGCAAATTTGAGGTATTCGTTGATGCCGATACGAGCTAAACCTGTTGCAATAACAAGCTCGTTACTGGGGGTGCTATACACGTAGCAAATTGACTGCATTTCTCTGTGCATTTTTACCTCCATTCCATGACTTTACGCGCAATGACACGCGCGAACCGAGGCCCAGCGCATGGATACATTGCATTAACAAGATTTAACGCTTCACTTTGAGTTTGAGGGGGTTCACCACAGGCGGTGAGTAGTTCTGAGGCTAAACGACTTGGCGGTTTTTTACGCATTCTTATCTCCCTTGTTCAAAAAAGAGAAAGAACGCTTAGTTACCTAAAAAAAGATCGGGCAGTTTTTAGACATGCCTAGGTCTTTTTAGAAAGTTAGGTGAAAACCGAAATTCGGAGTTGAGCTTTCATAAGCCAAATGTTTGGCGGTGACTTTCTGAGATACTGCGTGCTTGCATCGAGCGTTGGTACGCTAAGCGATTATAGATTTTTCCTATAACAGCGTTGCGAAGCAGTTAGCATTATAGATAAGTCTTTTGCGTCAGTTCACTATCCAGTTTTGGTTAAACTTTCTTATGTTTTATTTTACGACGATAACGCTTTTTGTTGGCGACTATTTTGGGTTGAAACTGTCGGGTTGTTAGTGCCGCAGCTTCTAATCGCCGTTTTTTTAATTTCCTCATAACGCTTTATCCGGTTGAGGCTGATAACAACACCGTGTCCCGGCCTTGCTTATCGAGCGAAAGCGGCGCAAGCCGCTGAGCGAGTCAGGCGAGAGCAGCCACTACTGCCGTCGATACAATCATAAGTACAAGCCAAATTACAAAACGCAGCATCATGGTGTTACCTCTCTCTCATAAAAAGGGGGAGGGGGCAGCAGTGCCGCCCCCAGCCCGATGTTAGTCTAAACTCATTGCCCCTGTGAGTTGTTCGGCCAATTGCCCGACAATTCCGTCCTTCGCCTCATTCTCCTTCCGTAACTCTGCGTTCTCTTCACGCAGATTTTCAAGTTCCCGCATAACGCTTTCCAGCTTGTAGCCGACACTGTCCTGTCGTGTGGCTTGCTCTGCCGCCCAAGCAATGGCTTGAACTTCGCGGACGCGCTTTTCGTTGGCGCGTTCCTCTCTGTTCATGGCGTAGTATCTGGCGGCTGTCATCCGCCGTACTGCCGCCTTCTTCTGCTTCTCCTTGGCAGCGTTGGGGACAAACACAGGGTCGATCCAGTACATGCCCTGATCTACCAAGTCCTGTGCAACGCGGTTGTAAAACCGGACGGCGCGTTGGTAAAACAACCGCCAGAAGTGCAGACGGGCGTTTAGATCGCGTATTTTGTTTTGGACTTTATCAAGCGGGTCTGCCTTCTGCTCTGATCCGTCGTCCTCGCGCAGCAGTTTGTTCTCTTCTGCTACAGCTTTGGCGATCTGTTCCTTGGTACGTTCTCCACCAAAGACGGCGTTCCGGCAAAGAGATGATGCCATCTCCCAGTTAAGGAAGTTCAGGCCGTGGTCGTAATCCGTGATTTCAAGAAAGCTTTCCAGCCAAGTATCAATCTGGGCGCAGATGATATTGATGTCCTCCGAATCGTCATCCGATATAAGCCTGAGAGGACTGATGGAGCCTTGCACGGCTCCCGCGATGGCGTCCAGCACATCCGCGTTGTAATCATCGATGGATTTGTTGAAAGGCAAGCCAGTTAACTCGACGTTTGCTACGGTGGTCATAATACAGTTACTCCGTTTGGTGATAAGTAGATTTGCAGAAAGTTATGAACGCTTATTATTCTACGATTGGTACATCCTTCCACCGAGCGGCGTCAGCGAGAAGGAATGCCTTCATCTTTTCAATTTCGGACGCAAGGAAGTCGTCCTTTTCTTGTTCGCTTAATGTTAGGAATTTTTTGATTTCTTCATTTTTTAGAATGTGAGAATCATTTACGCCATTCTTATTGGTCCATTCAATGTACCAATGGCCGTCCATGAATCTATCGTCGTGAATAATTTGATATTTCGAGTTTGATAACGTAATCATTTTGTATCTCCTGTTGTGGCGTTAAGCGTGATGGTTTGGTGTTTATGCTCCGCTATATCTGTGAAAATCTTGGCGGCAAAGTTGCGGCACCATATGTAGAAGATTGGCGCTAATAACACTGACGCGATGGCTAAAAGACACACCAGCAAGGTAGTGAGTACCGTGTAGGTCATTCCTAGTGCGTAGCTGGCTATTGTTTTGATGATGCTCAGTAGTTTGTTCATGTCGTATCTCCTTAGATGAAAATGTCAGTGGATTGGCAGTACATACTGAAACGCTCTGCCTTGGGGCGCGACAGTTTAACAGGCGCGTTCGGGTGGCAGTCTGCGATTTTCCAAAGTGTTGGAATGTCGCGATATTTGGCGATTAAATGCGCAAAATAACGCTTTTGTTTGCGTGTGCCGCAGTAGTGTTTGTTGAACTGATTGTAGCCAATGAATTCGTGGCGCTGCATGTTGTCTCTCCTTAAATGCCGTAGTTTTGCTCAAGCCAAATGCCGAAACGTTCCATTCTTTCAATGCGTTTCTTGCATTCGTTGATAACTTTGAGCATGTCGTCTGTCTTGTAACGCTTGTTGAATTTTCTGTTAAAATAGCACGTGTCATGAAGTTCTAGTTCAGCCCAGCCCAAGCGTTCGTAAACGCTGTCCAAGTCCTTCAACTCGGTAGTGAAGTGCAGTGCGATTTGCTCAAATTCTTCAATTTCGGTGTCTGTGAAGTGCATGTCGTATCTCCTGTTACAAAAAAGGTTTTGGGGGGCGATGTTTTCACCGACCCCCCGATTGGTACTACCAACTGCCGCCCGGAAAGACGCTGCGGTTGGCGTAAAGCTCTGCCGCAATTGCCTCTTCCAGATCACTGTCGTTGATGTCGGCGGCGTATTCTCGCAGCTCTGAAAGCTCTGCGGCCCGCTGGTTGTCCATGTAGTTGAAAGTGTCTTCCGTGCGTGTAATGCGTGGCATGTCTGCCTCCTATTTGATGGTGTAAAAAGTGTCGTATCACCCTCGCTCTTATCGGGCTGATAGACCCAACGTCGTAGTACGGGTTTTGGATTTTTGTCGGGATGCGAAGCACCGCCGTAAACGGCGGCGGTACTTATTTTCCTGCACAGCCCTTGATGTCAGAAGATAAGCTCCCGACGCGCTTGCGCGGCGTTAACAGGAGCGTCTTCATGCGAGGGCACAGCGGTAAGCGCAGCGGAAAGCAATTAAATTAATTAATACAGCAAGCGTCTAGTAGACGGGATATCCCCGAAAATAAGTGCCGTCCTAGACGAAAATACAAATTCCGTGGTACGGGGCACAGGCGTTGATACACACACGGTGATACCAGAGAAAAGAAACAGCCCGATGAGAGAGAGAGTTCTAGCGGTTGGGCGTAGTGGTGAGCGTCAGCGAACCGCTCGACCAATTGAGAGCAGTAATTTATCAACAAGCAAGCAGTAGGGAACGCTAGTGACCGGTCGGCCCCTGGGGGCCGTCAATATACGCCGAAGGCGTTAAATGAATTTGTTGTTAATTGCTGGTCGCAAAGCGGTTAGGACGGCAAGACCTCGATGGGCTTGCCAGACGACAAGCCCAGCCTTGTCGGCTCCAATTCCTTGAATTGTCTGGTGTCAAAGGTCCAGAGGGCCTTTGTCATCAGAAGCAGGAAGAAACATCCAAGAGAGAAGCGTCGAGCCCACTTCGCCGAGACGCCGACGCGATGTTAAAACACGCTATAGCTTGGCTGCATGTAGCTCATCTTGTGATGGGCGTAGTGCAGACAGGCGGCCAGTTACAAAGATGTGAATAGACAGCGCATTTAATGCGCGCCTCTATAGGATAATGCGCCGAACGAAATGCAGGAGTAAGCAGTGAGTCAGCAGTTAATTCCGATGCCCAGCGATAGCCAAGCAGTGCGTGATAAACACGGCAAAGTCACCGACAGGCAAGCTGATCTGGTTGATACGTTGTTACAGACGGGCTCCACTATCACTAAGGCCGCTGAAGACATCGGTGCAAACAGGACATGGGCCGTTAGCACACTGAAAAAGCAGCATGTTCGTGCTTACGCGAGAGACATGGCTGATGTGATGTTGGGTGGGCATGCCCTCAGAGCCCTTGCGACGATGGGTGATCTGCTGAGTGCTAAGAGCGCGTACCTCAGGAAGGAAGCAGCCACAGACATCTTAGATCGCTACGGGTTGGGCAGAGATGACGGAGTTGTCCATGCACCGCCAGTGCAGGTGAACATCCGTATTGATTGAGTAAACAGGGGGGCCCCATTGCGATGCTCTAGGATGGGGCGGGTTTAAAAAAGGCCTAGTCAATGGTTCTCTTATAGACCTCAACACGCAGGAAACCCGATTTCAAAGCATTTCCGTTGACATTTTATCCGGCAATATAAATACTGCGCTAATGCAGGATATTGAAATAGAAGAACCAGTTGATGAGCAGCGTATATTCGTTGTTGGTCCTGATCCATTAGCAACAACTTTAGCGGTACAGATGAACCAGACGCTTGAGGCTGAGTGTTATGTATGCACCAAGCCGTATCGTCAGTTGATGGGTCAGTATGGTGTTACGGCTGCTTTGGCTCCGGGTTGGGATAAGACGGAGTACCGTGTGACGCCCTTGCAGGATGTCATGCTTGAGAAGGGGATGATGCAACCAATGGAGTTGCCTGATCCTCAAGCGAACAGTGAGACGATGCTGAGTTTCTTTAGGGAGCAGCAGATCAACGTTCGTTACATTGACGAGCATGGTGAGAACAGTAGCCCACATGGCGGGGAGTAATTATCCGCGTGGGCGTTGGCGTAAATGGTATGCGGTTGAGAAAGACGACGGGCGCGACTATCACGAAATCAAATGCTGGCTGAATTTCTCGATGTATAAGCTGCAACAGCGTCACGGGATAAAGGTGTCCCGAAAAAAAATATACACCGAAATTGGTAATCAGCCGGAAACACAGGGCTGTAAATATTACGTTATGTCCGCTGTCTCTTGGGAAGCTAAAAATGAGTGAAACAGGCGTATCTCTGCTAAAAAAGCACAAATCTAATAAGGGCGGCTTAACAAAAGCTGGCCGTGATTATTACAACAGGAAAACTGGCTCTAACCTCAAAGCGCCCGCGCCTAATCCCAAGTCTAAAAAAGATAAATCACGCAAAAAAAGTTTCTGCGCCCGTATGAGTGGCGTTAAGGGTCCAATGAAAGACTCTAAAGGCAAGCCTACACGCAAAGCGTTAGCCCTGCGACGGTGGAAGTGCTGATGTCTTTTTTAACAACGGTATCGTTCCAAGACCTTCAACGCTTGCGAGCCATCGTGCGTGAGACGCACATGAAGTATTACCCGACAGATTTCTGCACAGACCGTGAATGTGACAAGCTAATTGATAGCTTTGGCGCTAAAGTGGTCGAAACCATGCTGCGGAGGTCTATCGAAGAAGGTTATTCTGACTGATGAGCCGTTCTATGACCAAAACCGTTCAAGTTAAAACGGATCAGGGGTCTATTTTTACGCATTTAGAGTATGACGGCGACTTTAACATCACGGGCTTGTGGGTATCGATGCAGCAAAAGAAGCGTGACACGCAGATTGAAAGCCTTGTGAACGCAATTATCGACTCAATCCACGACACAATTACCGAAATCAAAAATGTTAAAGCCTCAACCGTCGAATAAGCCGCTTTCATTGGAATGGGGATCGCCGGGAGACGTTGCATCCGGGTTCTTGAAGAGCAATGCCTTTGTAAGAGGGTTGCGCGGACCTGTCGGATCGGGGAAAAGCGTTACCTGTTGTATTGAAATCATGCGTCGGGCTATGAAACAAAAGCCCAATTCCGAAAAAATACGCAGAACGCGCTGGGCAGTAATCCGAAACAGCTATCCAGACCTAAAAAACACTACAATTAAAACTTGGCGCGATTGGTTTGATGACCGTTGGGGTAAATTCCTGTGGTCTACGCCTTACACGCATCATATTTCCGTTGGTTTGCCAGACGATACCCGTGTCGAAGCCGAGGTAATCTTTCTAGCCCTCGATCACGAAGAAGATGTCCGTAAATTGCTGTCGATGGAATTGACCGGCGTCTGGATCAATGAAGCCAGAGAAATCCGCAAAAGCATCGTAGACGGCGCAAGTATGAGATGCCGCCGCTTTCCCTCTAAGCGTGACGGTGGTGCAACCTTCAGCGGCGTAATCATGGACACCAATAGCCCCTCAGAGGTGCATTGGTGGGGCATTATGGCGGGCGAGGTGCCGATCCCTGAGTTTATGACTGAAGAAGAACGACGGTTTCTTGTTAAGCCAAAAAACTGGGAATTTTTCACACAGCCGCCGGGAATGAATGAAGAACTAGACCAGCGCGGCGATGTGCTGAGTTACGCCATGAACCCGGAAGCGGAGAATATATCAAATCTGGATTCCCGGTATTACCCCGAGATTGTCCACGGCAAGGCAAGACCTTGGATAAACGCTTATATACTCAACCGCTATCAAAGCCTGTCTGACGGCAAACGTGTCTATCCCACGTTCCGGCGAGAAGTTCATGTAGCGAGAGAAGCACTGCAACCGCTCCCCGGCGTCGAGATTAGCTGTGGTATTGATTTTGGCCGTACACCGGCTGCAATCTTTGGTCAGAAGATACATTCTGACAGATGGCTAATCCTGCATGAGTTCTTAGCGTCGGACATGGGTGCCAATCGATTTGCTATCGCGCTGAAAAACGAGATTGGCCGTTTAGGTTGGTCAGATGGTCGTTTGGCAAGCGAAGAAGAAATAGAAGACCGGCTGAAACAATTTGAAACAGACGAAGACATAGGGCTGCAAAAAGAATATTTTCAAGATGACTTGTTGTTTAGCCCTAAGTTTCCGATGAGCTTTGTTGGCGATCCGGCAGGGTCGGGCAGGGCCCAGACTGATGACAAGACGCCCTTTATGATTATGCGGGCTCATGGATTGCCAGTGCGCCCCGCTCCCTCCAATGATCCAGAGCTTCGCATTGAAGCCGTGGAAGCGCCTCTTAACCGTCTTGTTGACGGTATGCCGGGAATGCTGATTTCCCCACACTGCACCAACTTGATAGCAGGTTTTGAAGGTGGGTATCACTTCAAGCGCAAGCAAGTCTCAATCGAACAATACGACGACAAGCCCAACAAAAACCGTTTTTCACATCCGCACGATGCCTTGCAATATTTAATGCTGGCTGGAGGTGAAGGCACTCGGATTACAACAGGCCGTGCTCCGGGTGAAGAAGCATCCGTTGTCAGGGGCCGTTTTCGAGGCTTTAGCCCCTTTAGGAAAATGCATGAGCGAAGAAGATCAGGACGTTTTACCTGAGAAGAAACCGTCAGATTTTTGGTTTGTCGCGTTTGCCGGTAACAATGTGCATGGCTGGTGGCGACTGTTTACGCGTAAAAAGCCAAAGTACCAACATTGCATCGCATATCGGTACGACACGAAATCGAAAGTGTGGCTTTACGTCGAATGGTCGAAAAACCGTTTAAAGATTACTCCCTACACGCGGTGGGAGTTTACGCCAGTAATCGGATGGATGCTGGAGAATGCAGAGATATGGAAAATAACCTCACAAAAGCGGAAGAGATCGAATTTTCATATGTATATCCCGGCTATTTGGCCCGTTACCTGTGTCGTAGCCATACAGCATCTGATCGGCTTGAAAGGGCTGATACTGACACCCTATCAGCTTCGGAAGCATCTGATGCTTAACGGTGCAGAATTGTACGAGGTCGAATAATGGGCGGCATATTTGGAAGCGCACCTAAAGTACCGGATCGGTCTGCGGAGCTTGAAAGAGAGCGCCAAGCAGCAGCGGCGGAAGCGGCGCAGCGTAAAGCGGATGAAGAAGCAAAGATAGAAGAGGCAAGGCTACAGCGCCAAAAAGGATTGCGTGGGGCTCGATCTTTAATGAGTGCCGGTCTTACTGGCTTTGAAAACAAATCTGGAAGCGCCACTACGCTTGGCGATACGCAAAGAGGATAACGCAGTGTATCAAAAAAAGGGTAAAGGTTCTGGTGCGTCTGGCGCACACAAAACAGTAGGTGATGTTGATTTCTCTGGGATTGGTGGAAACACTTTTGACTTTGGCATCAGCATGATGACCGGTTCTAATGGCTCTAAAAAGAAAAAGGGCAAGAAGGCTACACCGCCTACCTACAAAGACGCTTTGAAGCGTCAACGTAGAAGAGAGCCCCACGGTGGAACAAAAAACCCGCATACGAGGTAATTATGCCAGATCATTACAAAAGCCCACCTAAGAAGAAAAAACGTCGCGGTTCAATTGATCCTGTGTTTGGTTCTGGAGGGGCGCATACGTCGGGCAAGAAAAGAACGACAACGCCGCCGACAAACAAAACAGCGCAAAAAGCAGTTCAAGCAGTCGGCAGTGCAATTAAATCGGTTGCAGACTCCAGATCAGAACTTCGCAAAGAAATGGAACACAGTGCGGATTATCAAACCAGTCAGCTTAAAAACCTAGTTAAAGGAAATTTCAAAGGGCTTTCTCTTCTTAAAAAGAAACATCGCAAAGAACGCCGTACGCGTGGTTACGAATGACCCTTCGATACAACCAAGTTGAAGTGCCCCCCGGTGCAAGCCTTCCGCTAAAGGAAAGTTTGCAAAGCTTCCGTACTGCCTTACAGCAACGGGATAACTGGATTTCGATGTGGGAGGAAGCCTACGATTACAGCTTCCCCAACAGGAGTTCTTTTCACAGTCATGTTCCCGGTCAAAAACGGACAGACTTGATTTATGACGATACGGCACCTCAATCTGTACCA
Organism: Flavobacteriales bacterium TMED123; assembly: GCA_002170165.1. Taxonomy (GTDB): domain Bacteria; phylum Bacteroidota; class Bacteroidia; order Flavobacteriales; family BACL11; genus DUAL01. Next base: position 2,028 of record NHFY01000098.1, on the reverse strand, counting down.
AAATTCGCGTCTCGTATTCTGTCTGGTTTGTTTCCAGAAAATGCCCGTGCGTTCCATTTAAAGCTTGGGCCGGATATCGCGGTAGAGAACCGCACACAAGAAGCTCAAATAATGCTGGATGAGTTAACCCAGTATATCCATGAGAGCATCTGGAACTCTAATTTCCACGAAGAGTGCCATGAAGCCATGCAAGATCTGGCTATCGGCACGATGCTTATCTACATGCAGCCGGGAGAGTATCTGGGTCAGTTTAAGTTTAAGTCGATACCCTTAACCGAATACGCTTTGTTGCAAGGGCCTAACGGCTTTCCGAAAGGGTGGTATTTCTGGAAGGAAAAGCAAACCCTCGCCAATCTCGAACAGGAATATAAAAGCCGGATTAAATACTCCGACAAGCTTCGCGAGAAAATGGCGAAAGACTCGTCATTGTCGGATACCGTAGTAACCGAGCTTGTTAGAGATTTTAGCAAAAAGTACGAATGCTATAAGTTTCGTGTGTTTCTGCTTAACTGCGGTGAGCTTGTCGTTGAAGACAAAATAGAGGGCTATGGTTCTTGCCCTATGATTACCGCACGGTGGTCTAAATCCAGTTCGGAGTTATACGGACGCGGTCCTCTACTCCAAGTAATGCCAACGGTAAAAATTGTTAATCACGTTATGGAAATGATCCTCCAAAACGCAGAGATGGCATTGGCTGGCACATATGTCTACGACGATGACGGCGTGTTTAACCCTCATAACGTATTTATTGAACCGGGAGCGTTTATCCCCCGCGCACCGGGATCAAGCATCGATGTTCTGCCGACAGCATCAAAATTTGATATTGGGCAGATGACTCTTGAAGAACGTCAACGAAACATTCGCAAAGGCTTGTTTGTTGATGATTTTGATAAGGAAGGCAAAACGCCCCTAAGTGCTACAGAAGTGATGGAACGCCGGTTTTTGTCGGCAACCGATATGGGAACCGTGCAAGGTCGGATGAAAACCGAACTGCTCAACCCCCTTATTCGTAGAGCCGTTTATATTCTGAATGACCAAGGAATTGTTGATATACCTGCGGTTGACGGCAACCAAATCGTCATTTACCCGGAATCGCCTTTGTTAAGGGCTCAAAAACAGCAAGATATTCAAGAATTGTTGGCCTACAACCAGCAATTGCTGGGAATGTTTGGCCAAATGGGCGCAAGCGCCATGAAATATGGCGAAACGGCTCAATACCTTGCTGAATTACACGGTATTCCATCAAAACTGATCGTATCTAAAGAGCAAATGGCTCAAATGATGGAAGGTGCCGCGCAAGCCGCTGAACAAAGCCAAGCTGCACCAGAAGATATCATGCAAATGATGGGTCAGATGGGGCCTAAAGGGTAATAACGGAATTTTATGGCAGTTAAAGTAAGTCTTGATGGCAGAAAATACTCCCCTGACGTTGAAGCGCGTATTAATGCGGCTTTTGCTGAAATTTTTCAAAAGGACGCAGGTCAGGAAGTTCTTAACTATCTTACCAACATAACGATGCATTCACCGGCAGGACCGGGAACATCCAATGAAGTGGTACAACACCAATCCGGCCAATGCTGGATTGTCGGACTAATCCGCAAACGTACAGAGCTTGGAAAGGAGCTTTAAAAAGTGGACCCGGAAACAGCAGTTGCTGAAGATAACGAAGCCGAACAAGAACCCCAGCTTGAAGCAGAAGCGCAAAGCGCGGACGCGCCAGAAGCGACAGACCCAAACAAACCCGATTATTTTCCGCAAAAGCTTTGGGGTGATGGGGTTCAGTATCTTCAAGAAGACGGATCGCTAAACCACGAAGCGATGGGTGCAAGCCTGTCGGAAGCCTATACTCAGGCAGAGCGCCGCATTTTCATGCGTACTGAAGATTTACGCGAAGAAATCGCAAACGACATACGATCTGAAGTGCCAAAAGGTGTTCCAGAAGAGGCAAGCGGATACGAACTCGACCTTGATCCGTTGATATTGCCAGACGGATATAATTTTGAAGTTGATGAAAACGATCCGTTGCTC
>NHFY01000097.1 GCA_002170165.1 Flavobacteriales bacterium TMED123 | reverse complement strand
CGCTAATCAAGATTTGTCAAACGATATTGTATTTAACCAATATGATGGGTGGCTTGGAGATGATGTTCAGTACAATCTTTACCGTTCTGTAAATAGAGGAGATTTTTCAGTAATACCTCTAGCTACATATAATGGTGGAAGTAGCACTTATTCTTATCATGATGATGTCGAATCATTCAATGATGGTAACGGACGATTCTGTTATTATGTTGAAGCTCTAGAGGGTAATACTAATCCTTATGGTTTTGTCGAAAGAAGTCTTTCTAATATCAGTTGTGTTTCTCAACTTCCAATATTGGTCGTGCCTAATACTTTCACGCCTAATGATGATGAACACAATGAGATTTTTCATCCAGTCACTTCCTTTGTTTCGGAGATTGGCTACTCATTTACCATTTACGATAAATGGGGGCATGAGATTTTCCAAACTAATGATCCTGCAAAAGGATGGGATGGTACTTATGAAGGTAAGGTAGTGCAGAATGGGAATTATGTCTATCATGTACAGTATATTAATGGAGTTGGCAATTTAACTGAAAAAACAGATATAGTAAGCCTGGTACGCTAAATCCAAATTCATAAAAATAAGAGTCCCGATTTTGGGACTTTTTTTTGTATTTTGAACTGATATTTTAACTATTTTTGCATACAATTTTTAAAAAAGGAATATGTCAACAAAAAGAGTAAATATAGCAGAAGGTCTTACTTATGATGATGTGTTGGTTGTTCCTGATTACTCTGAAGTTCTTCCTTCTAGTGTAAATACGGCTACTTATTTTACAAAAAATATAAAACTGAATATCCCTGTTGTTTCAGCTGCTATGGATACAGTAACTGAAGCTACTATGGCAATTGCTATTGCTCAAGAGGGTGGTATAGGTGTTTTACATAAAAATATGAGTATTGAAGATCAAGCCAAGGAAGTTAGAAAGGTGAAACGTTCTGAAAGTGGGATGATTTTAGATCCTGTTACTTTACCATTAGATGCAATTGTTGGAGATGCGCTCAAAATCATGCAAGAGCATAGTATTGGTGGAATTCCTGTAGTTAATCACAAAAATAAATTAGTTGGCATAATTACCAACAGAGATTTGCGATTTGAGAAAGATTTAAGTCTACCGATAAAAAGGATAATGACTACAGATAACATTATTACTACTGAAATATCCGATTTAGATAATGCAGAACAAATTCTACAAGAAAATAAAATTGAAAAATTGCCAGTAGTAAATAAGAAGAATGAATTGGTTGGCCTGATTACTTTCAAAGATATTATTAAAAATAGGATGCGTCCAAATGCTTGTAAAGACAGATACGGCAGACTAATGGTTGTTGCCGCCGTTGGTGTTACTAAAGACGCTTGTGAGAGAGTAGCTGCACTCGTACAAGCTTCTGTAGATGCCATAATAATCGATACTGCTCACGGGCATTCAAAGGGTGTTATTGATCTTTTGAAAAAGATAAAATCTGAATTTCCAAAATTAGATGTTGTTGTTGGAAATATTGCGACTGCAAAAGCAGCAAAAGCTTTAATTGCAGCTGGTGCAGATGCCATTAAGGTAGGGATAGGACCTGGATCTATTTGTACTACTAGAATTATAGCTGGTATAGGTGTTCCTCAGCTTACCGCCTTACTTGATGTAAATGAAGTTGCAAAAAAGAAAAATGTTCCAGTTATTGCGGATGGAGGTATAAGATACTCTGGAGATATTGTAAAAGCTTTAGTTGCTGGATCTAGTACAGTGATGCTTGGATCCTTAATTGCTGGAGTGGAAGAAGCCCCTGGAGAAACCATCATATTTGAAGGTAGAAAATTCAAGACATTTAGAGGGATGGGTTCAGTAGATGCTATGCAAGAGGGTTCAAAAGATAGGTATTTTCAAACTGGAGAGACTGATCCTAAAAAATTAGTGCCTGAAGGTATTGTAGGTAGGGTTGCTTATAAAGGTACGCTATCTGAAGTAATACATCAAATGATAGGCGGATTAAGAGCAGGAATGGGTTATTGTGGAGCAAAAAATATTACCGATTTGGCAAAAGCAAGTTTTATTAAAATTACTACTGCTGGAGTTACTGAAAGTCATCCGCATGATGTGACCATTACAAGAGAAGCTCCAAATTATAGCAGAAAATAATTAAACAAAAAATGAAAATGAAAAAATATTTGTTGGTATTTGTATATAGTTTATTTTACAGTTTATCATTTGCGCAAACTGATGATGTGATATTAAGTGTTGGAGAGGAAAATGTAACTTTAGAGGAATTCAAATCTATTTTTTACAAAAATAACCATAACGATTCAGCTATAACAAAAACATATCTGAATGAATATATGCAGCTTTTTGTCAATTTTCGACTAAAAGTAAAAGAAGCAAAGGCACTAAAATATGACACCAATCAAGCATTTATGAATGAGCTTGAGATGTACCGCAACCAATTGGCAAAACCTTATCTGAGTGATAATCAGTTTGATGAGAAATTGATAAATGAAGCATATGAAAGAATGAAGCAAGATGTAAGTGCAAGTCATATTTTGTTTTCAGTTCCTGAGAAAGCATTGCCAGCAGATACATTAGAAGCATATAAAAAAGCAGTCTCTATTCGTAATAAAATTATAAATGGTTTGGACTTTTCCCAAGCTGCAAAACAACATTCGGATGATAAATCAGCAGTAAACAATGGAGGAAACTTGGGTTATTTTACAGTTTTTATGATGGTTTATGATTTTGAAAATGCAGTTTATAAAAATGAAATTGGAACAGTCTCAAAGCCAATACGAACCAAATATGGCTATCATTTAGTCAAAGTAAATGATAAGCGGAAAGCAATCGGAGAGGTAAAAGTTGCTCATATTATGTTTAAAACACCAAAGGGTGCTTCAAAAGAGGTTATTGTTACAAGCAAATCAAAGATTGATGAGGTAGCATCAAAATTGAAAGATGGTGAAGATTTTGCTCAATTAGCTGAAAAATTTTCAGAGGATAGAGCAAGTGCTGTTAAGGGTGGAAATATTCCATGGTTTGGAGTTGGGAAAATGGTCAAGCAATTTGAAGATGTTGCTTTTTCCTTACTGCAAAAAGGTGACCTGTCAGCTCCTTTTAGGACAGATTATGGTTGGCATATTATCAAACTTTTAGATAAGAGAAGTATTCCTGCCTTTGAGGATGCAAAAGATGATTTAAAGAAGAAAGTTTATCAAGACTCTCGAAATAATTTACGCGATAAAGCGCTCATTTCAAGTATCAAGAAAGAATATAACTTCAAAGCATATAACAGTAGGTTGAATGAGCTTTCTAGATATATTGACGAAACCTTATCAGCTGGAACATGGAGTAGTGAAAAAGCGAATACACTGAAAAGAAGTTTATTTGTACTTGATGGAATATATTATACACAATCGGATTTTGTTGCCTACATCTTGCTCAATCAAACTATAGTAAATAAACATCATCAAGCATATTTCAATGACTTGTATGAGGCGTTTATTAGTGAAAGCTGTTTGGATTATGAAAGAAGCAGATTAGAAGAAAAATATCCTGAGTTTAAAGCCTTATTACAAGAATACACTGATGGTATTTTGCTTTTTGATTTGATGGATGATAAGGTTTGGACAAAAGCCATTCAAGACACATTAGCACTACAATCCTTTTTTGAAACTAATAAAGCAAAATACATGTGGGGAGAAAGGTTGAAAGCTAAGATCTATAATTGTATTGATGAGGATATTGCTAAGAAAACTTTGCGTCAAATAAAGAAGCGACACAGAATGCCATACTTAACCGATGAAGATGTGCTTAAAAAAGTGAATTTGACTTCTCCATTAAACTTGCAGGTTACCACAAAAAAATTCAGTAAAAATGAGAATGAATTTCTTAATCAGACTGCTTGGAAAGTTGGTATTAGTGATTTTATAAAAAGTGATGACGGCTCAATTATAATTGTAGATGTTTTAGAGGTGATTCCTCCAGAGCAGAAAGAACTATCTGAAACCAAAGGTAGAGTAATTTCGGATTTTCAAGCTTATTTGGAAAATCAATGGCTTGCTGAATTAAAGGCAAAATATGAGGTAAAGGTTAACCAGACAATCCTTTATTCATTAATTAAGTAAGTATGGTTTTGAAAAGGCCTCACATTTTTCTTTTTAGTATTTTCTTAATTTTTACTGCTTGTATGGGCTTTTCTTCAGATGATAAGCTTCTTGTTACTTTATACGATAAAGAACTATACTTTTCTGAAATCAGTAAAGCTTTACCCAATGAACAAAGTGATAGTGCGGCATTTGTGCAAAGCTATATAGATAGTTGGGTTAAAAAACAACTATTGGTAGCACAAGCAGAGATGAATCTCACAGATGCACTTAAAGATGTAGAGGATAGAATTAATGATTATAGAAATTCTTTATTGATTTATGCATATCAGCAAGAATTGATAAAGCAAAATTTTGACACTGTTGTCAGTAAAGAAAAAATTCAAAATTATTATGATGAAAACTTACCCGAGATGGAGTTAAAAGAAAATATCTTTAAAGGTAGATATGTAAAAACTTCAATTGATGCTCCAAAATTAGCTAATTTAGCAAAGGTTTTTCGTTCTACTAAAGAGGAAGATGCAGAAGATTTAATTGAGTACTGTAGGCAATTTGCTTCAGATTATCATTTAGAAGAAACAAAGTGGGTTTATTTTTCTAAATTTGCTGATAAGCTACCTGTAAAGGTGAGTAATGAGCCGTATTATTTAAGTAGTAATAAATATTATACTTATACTTCTGATAGTAGCAAGTACTTTTTATTTATAGATCAACATCAAATAAAAGGAAGTACAAGCCCGTTATCTCTAGTGCAAGAAAGAATAAGAAACATAATATTAAACAGAAATAAATTATCTTTTTTGAAACAGTTAGAAGATGAACTTTATCAAAATGCAATTGCAAACAATAAAATTAAAATCCATCTATGAATAAAGTCATTTTTTTCATATTCATCTTTTTCACTCTCAATTGTTTTGCACAGAAAGTAGTTGATAGGGTAGATGCAATTGTCGGTAATGAAATTATACTTACTTCTGATATTGAAACCCAATATCAACAATATTTAGCACAAGGATATACCAATAGAGGTGAGATTAGGTGTCAAATTATTGAAGATTTATTGTATCAGAAATTACTTTTGAATCAAGCAAAAATTGATAGTTTGGAAGTGTCAGAATTGGAAATAGAAGGTGAGCTAGAAAAAAGAATTCGCTACTTTGTAACTCAAGTAGGCTCTAAAGAAAAATTAGAGGAGTTTTATGGAAAATCTATTATTGAAATAAAAGCTGAATTCCAAGATTTGATTAATGAGCAATTGTTATCCCAAAGAATGCAATCTACTATTACAGCTGATGTGCAACTTACACCCGCTGAAGTTAAGATCTATTTCAACAATTTACCAAAAGATAGTTTGCCAGTTTTTGAAGCAGAGGTTGAGCTTGCTCAAATCGTAATTAAGCCTCCTATTTCTGAGCAAGAGAAAGATAGGATAAAGCAAAAACTAAGCAAGATTAAAGAGAGAATAGAGTATGGAGAAGATTTTAAGGTATTGGCTGCCCTTTATTCAGATGACCCTGGTTCTGCCAACAATGGAGGTGAGTTGGGTTTTGTGGAAAGAGGAGACTTGGTTCCTGCATTTGAGGCTGCTGCTTATAAATTAAAAGGAGATGAGATTTCATCTATTATTGAGAGTAAATATGGTTATCATATTATTCAACTTATTGAAAGAAGAGGAGAGCAAATAAATGTTCGTCATATTCTGTTGAAACCAAAAGTGTCATCCACTCAATTGATGGCAACCAAATCAGAGATAGAAGATGTAGCAAAACAAATTACAGATGGTAAGATTACCTTTAAACAGGCAGCATTAGATTATTCTGATGACGAAAGTAAAAATAATGAGGGATTGCTTATCAATCCTAATTCAGGATCATCTATGTTTGTAATGAAAGATTTGGATCCGGCATTGTATTTTGTAATTGAGAAGATGGAAGAAAATGAAATTTCCGCTCCAATTATTATGCAAAATCAAGATGGGCAGAAAGCTTACAGAATAGTAAAGTTAAGAAAGATAACAAATGCACATACTGCTAATTTGCTAGAAGATTATGATAAAATTAGAAATGTTGCTTTATCAGAAAAGAAAGAAGAAAAAGTAAATGAATGGTTAAAAGATAAAATTGCAAAAACTTACATTAAATTAGGTGAAAACTTAGAGGATTGTAATTTTGAGCACAAATGGGCACTGTAAAGATGAAACAAAAAATAATAGATTCAGATGTAAAGGCTATTGATGTTTTTGAAGGAGTTTTCAAAAAATTCAAAGCAGAGATTGCAAAAGTAATAGTGGGGCAAGATGAGGTAATAGACCAAGTACTCATTTCTATTTTTAGTAAAGGCCATTGCTTATTGGTAGGTGTTCCAGGATTGGCTAAGACTTTATTGGTACAAACTATAGCAGATTGCTTAGGATTAAAATTTAACAGAATTCAATTTACTCCAGATTTGATGCCATCTGATATTGTAGGGGCTGAGATCTTGGATGAAAGCAGGAATTTTAAATTTCTGAAAGGCCCGCTTTTTGCTAATATTATTCTAGCAGATGAGATTAACAGAACACCTCCAAAAACGCAATCTGCTCTTTTGGAAGCCATGCAAGAACGGTCAGTAACCAATGCTGGAAATAAATACGATCTAGACAATCCTTTTTTTGTGTTAGCTACACAAAATCCAATTGAGCAAGAAGGAACATATCCTTTACCTGAGGCGCAATTAGATCGTTTTATGTTCAATGTGATTTTAGATTACCCCCAATTTGATGAGGAAATTCAAATTGTAAAACAAACCACTTCTACACATACCTCTTTATTAAATAAAGTGATGAATGCTGAAGAGATTGTTTTGTATCAAGATTTGCTAAGAAAAATTCCTGTTAATGATAATGTGATACAATATGCAGTGGAACTGGTAGCAAAAACAAGACCTAATAGGGGAAAAGTATCAGAGCAAGTGCAACAATATATTTCATGGGGTGCAGGACCAAGGGCATCTCAATTTATGTTGGTTGGTGCAAAATGTCATGCGGCAATTAATGGGAAGTATTCGCCAGATATAGAAGATGTAAAAGAGGTTGCTAAACCCATACTCAGACACAGAATAGTCCGCAATTATAAGGCAGAAGCTGAAGGGATTTCTGTAGATAATATTATCGATAGTATTTTGTAAAAATGATTCTTCCTATTGTAGCTTTTGGCAACCCTGTTTTAAGAGAAAAATGCAAGGAAATTTCAGAAGATTACGCTAATCTTGCACAATTGATTGATGATATGTTTGAAACCATGTATAAAGCAAGTGGTGTTGGTTTAGCTGCGCCACAAATTAATAAAGCAATTCGACTATTTATTATTGACACTACTGCCTTTGCTGAAGATCATGAAAGTGATATAACACCACTGAAAGAAGTGTTTATCAATCCTAGAATTATCAAAGAAAAGGGAAAAGAGTGGCTCTTTAATGAAGGGTGTCTTAGTATTCCTGAAATTAGAGAAGATATTGCTAGAAAATCTGAAATTGAAATTGAATATTTTGATGTGAACTTTAAGAAGTATAATAAGAAATTTGATGGGATTACCGCTAGGGTAATTCAGCATGAGTATGATCATATTCAAGGAATATTGTTTACCGACAAACTTAGCCCTTTACGCAAAAGAGTTTTGAAAGGGAAACTTAATGAGGTCACAAAGGGAAAAATAGCGGTAAATTACAGAATGCGATTTTTTAAGCGTTAAGCTTATCTGCTTCAAAGCGCAATAGCTTTTCTAATTTTTCTATGCTGCATTGATTGTGTAAATTACCCTCTTTTGCAAATGAAATTTCTCCACTCTGCTCAGATACAATAATTACTACCGCATCAGTATCTTCAGAAATTCCAGCAGCAGCCCTATGTCGCATACCTAAGTGAGAAGGAAAATCAGTATTATTCGTTACTGGCAATACGCATCTTGCAGCAATAACTTTATTGTCTCTTACAATGACAGCTCCATCATGTAGAGGGCTATTTTTGTAAAAGATACTTTTAAGTAAAGGAATGGTAATTTTAGCATTAATTTCAACTCCAGATTCTGAGAAAAATGCCAAATCATCAGCATGTGTAATCACAATAAGGGCTCCAGTTTTATTTTTTGAAAAATCCTGACAACTTTTACAAAGGGTTTCAATATCTAATGCTTCCTGCTCATCTCCGATATTAAATTTAAAAAAGCCGTTATTCTTTATAAGTCTGGCTTTTCCAATCATAATAAGAAATTTTCGTAATTCTTGTTGGAAAACAATTACTAAAATCAGTACGCCTACACCTATAAATTGGCCTAAAATTTCACTTAAAAGTTCCATATGAATTGCAGAAACCAATTTCCATAATAAGTAAATAGTAGTTAGTCCAATAAAAATATTGATGGCTACAGTACCCCTTACCAATTTGTATAATTGGTACATTAAAATTGCAACAAGCACTATGTCAATAATGCTGATAAAATTAAATTCTATGAAATCGAGAAAACTCATTTTTTGCAACTTTTGGCGAAATTAACAATTTTAATACATTCTATTGCTTCTTTTACATCATGAACTCTTAAAATACTTGCACCATTAAGTAGCGCTATTACATTTACTGCTGTTGTTCCATTCAATGCTTTAGTAGGATTACTATCTAATAGTTTATAGATCATAGATTTTCTAGATAATCCAGCCAAAATGGGAGAGCCTAACTTTTTCAACTCATGCAATCCGCTTAAAAGCTCATAATTATGTTCCAAAGTTTTTCCAAAGCCAAAACCAGGATCAATGATTATTTTTTCAAAGTTCTTTGTTTTTAATGTTTCAATTTTTTGCTTGAAAAACGAAAAAACTTGAGTATTGATATTAGAATAAGTAGGATTGTTTTGCATATACTCAGGAGTTCCTTGCATATGCATCATAATATAAGGAACATTCAAATCTGCCACAACATCCAACATTTTATCATCAAAATTTCCAGCAGAAATATCATTGATTATATCTGCTCCAACTTCCACACAAGCTTTAGCCGTCTCAGCACGATAAGTGTCCACTGAGATAATAACTGACGGAAAATGTTGTTTTACACAACTAATGGCGCTAACTAATCGTTCCTTTTCAAGTTGAGAATCAATGGCTTTCGCTCCTGGTCTTGAGGATTGTGCACCAATATCTATAATGGAACCACCTTCACTTAACATTTGCTCTACTTTTGCAAGCATTATATTAGCAGAAAGATATTTGCCGCCATCATAAAAAGAGTCATCTGTTACATTCAGAATACCCATTACAATTGCTGTTGATAAATCAATATTTTTACCATTAACTTTGAAATCACTCATCTTATAAAAAATGTATTTTTGGCTTTAAAGATTAAAAAAATAGATGCAACAGACAATTACTGAATACGAATCAATAATAAACAAATGTGAGGACATTTTCGCCAAAAAATTAAAAGATTATGGAACTGCTTGGCGTATACTTAGAATCTCCTCTCTTACAGATCAAATTTTTATCAAAGCGCAAAGAATCAGAAGTATTGATGAAAAAGGTGAGCAAAGAATCAAAGAAGATATCAGCAATGAGTACATTGGGATTATTAATTATTCTATAATCGGACTTATTCAACTTGATTTGGGGATTGCTGAAAAACCGGAAGAGTTATCCTTTTCTACAGCTATGCGTCTTTTTGATCAATATTCTAATCAGGCAAAGTACTTGATGGCAGATAAAAATCATGATTATGGTGAGGCATGGCGCGATATGCGCATTAGCTCACTTACAGATTTAATTTTACAAAAACTCTTGCGTGTAAAGCAAATTGAAAACAATAAAGGTAATACCCTTATATCTGAAGGAATTGATGCCAATTATTTAGATATGATAAACTATGCTGTTTTTGCACTCATAAAAATTGAAAAAAGCCATGAATAAGAACCTTTCACTCATTATAAAAATATCAGTAGCTGCACTATTTTTATTATCTGCATTTGCTAAACTATACCCTACTCCACTATATGGAATTACAAAGTTTTTTGAACAGGGTCAATTGATTCCAATGGGTTTTTCTGCCGAATTTGCTCCTTATTTTTCACGATTTATTATAGGGATTGAGTTCTTTCTAGCATTTGCTATTTTGCAAGGAAATTTCTTAAGAAAGATTATTCTTCCATCCACTATTTTGTTGCTCACTCTATTCTCTTTACATTTAGCCTATCAAGTATTTTTAGGAGATAGCGAAAATTGCGGATGTTTTGGTGAGTTAATTCCAATGACGCCATTACAAGCACTTGTAAAAAACATCATTACTATTGCCGTTTTACTTTATTTATATAAGTATACTAAGGAGGATAGTGAGCGTAATTTATCTAAACTTACTATACAATTGCTTTCAGCTTTATTGTTAATGTTTGCTTTTGTTCCTGTACAAACAGTTGGGAAAAATAAAAGGGTTGCCGGATTTTCTGAATATGTTGTTTCAGATATTGATATCAATGAGGGTAAAAAAATTCTTGCTTTTTTTGATGCTGGATGTGAGCATTGTATGGAAGCTGCAAAATCAATAACACAACTTTCAGAAGAAATTGAGTATTTCCCTCAAATGCATATTATTTTCTCTGATTCAGAAGAAGAAAAGATTCCTGCGTTTTTTGAGTTTGCAGGAAAGAATTATTCATATCAGGTATTACCATTTTATAATGAGGATGATGAGATTAATTCTTATTTAGAAATTTTAGGATATGAGTACGAAAATCCTGCAATCATCTATTTAGACAATGGAAATCAGATGCGTTTTTATGATGGAGCAGGAAATAATGCTTTTGATGATGAAAAATTTGAAAAATTATTTCAATAATCTACTTTGATCGCTTTTTGCATAAAGAAAATAACTTATACCATTTTAGTGCTTTGGGGTGTGCTTACTTTGGTTTTCTTTTTGTTTACAGTGTTGCCAGGAGACCCTGCTCGTATGATGCTTGATCAGAGAGAGGATTCTGAACAATTATTAGCACTTAAAAAAAAGTATGGATTCGATAAAAGTATTTCAGCTCAATACTTTTATTACTTAAATGATTTATCTCCTCTTTCTTTTCACAGTAAGAACAAAGAAGCTTTTCATTATTTGAATTATGGAAAGTATCAATACAAGACACTTTTAGCAATTGAAAATTCAGTATTTGTTGTAAAGTTCCCGTATTTGAGAGAATCTTTTGTGAAAAGAGGAAAATCCGTAAGTGCAGTGATAGCAGATACATTTCCCAATACTTTTGTTTTAGCAATATCTTCAATTGCTTTTGCACTTCTAATAGGGATATTGCTAGGTGTATTAGCGGCAGTTTTTAAGGATTCAATAATTGACAAACTGACTTTGTTTTTTTCTGTATTAGGTATGTCAGTTCCATCTTTCTTTTCTGCAATCCTGTTTGCATGGTTTTTCGGATTTTTTCTTGCTGACATTACTGGGCTTTCTATGACAGGAAGCCTTTATGAAGTGGATGATTATGGTAGGGGAGAATATATTAATCTGAAAAATTTGTTACTACCTGCAATAACCTTGGGTATTCGCCCGCTTTCTGTTATTGTGCAACTGACAAGAAATTCTCTTTTGGACGTACTGAAAACTGATTATATGCGTACAGCAATAGCAAAAGGATTAAGCAAATTTGTTGTTTTATTCAAGCATGGATTAAGAAATGCACTTAATCCAGTAGTTACAGCAGTTTCAGGATGGTTTGCTTCAATGTTGGCAGGTGCAGTATTTGTAGAGTATATTTTTGCTTGGAATGGTATAGGAAAAGAAATAGTAGATGCATTGAACAATCTTGATTTACCTGTAGTAATGGGTGCTGTTTTGTTTATTGCGTCTATTTTTGTTTTTATAAATATTGTAGTTGATATTATTTACGGGATTTTAGATCCTAGAATCAGAATAACTTAAAATTATGAGAAAAAAAATTGTAGCCGGAAATTGGAAAATGAATTTAACAAGAGATCAAGGTCTATTGCTTGTTGAACAAGTTTTATCCAATTTATCAAAACAAAACACTCAGCTTGTATTTGCTCCCAATTATTTGTCTTTATANAAAATTGCAAAAATGTGTAACAATTATGAAAATGTAAAAGTTGCCGCTCAAAATTGCAGTAAAGACTNAAAAGGNGCTTTTACAGGAGAAGTATCTGCTGAAATGGTTGCATCTTGCTCTGCAGATTATGTAATTATTGGGCACTCTGAAAGAAGAACAGAATTTAATGAAACTAATGCCGTATTAGCTGAAAAAGTAAATCGTGCTTTGGAACATGATTTAAAAGTAATTTTCTGCTGTGGAGAAAGTCTGCCTCAGAGAAAAGAAAAGGCTCATTTTGATTGGGTTAAACAGCAATTATTAGAAAGTGTTTTTCATTTATCATTAGTGCAAATCAAAGAGATTGTTATTGCTTACGAGCCGATTTGGGCAATTGGTACTGGAAAAACAGCTAGCTTAGCTCAAGCTCAAGAAATGCATGCTTTCATCCGTAATCTGTTAGCAGAAAAGTATGGAGAGCAAATTGCGGTTAACAGTTCAATTTTATATGGAGGAAGTTGCAAGCCCTCAAATGCAAAGGATTTGTTTGCGCAAAAAGATATTGATGGCGGTTTAATAGGAGGCGCTAGTTTGAATGCTAAAGATTTCTTAGCCATAATAAAAGCTTTTTAATTGAATTATATTCAAGTAGACATTAAGCTGTCAGAAAAAGAACCATACTCTGATATAATTACCGCAAAGTTGAATGAAATAGAATTTGAAAGTTATCAGCAAACAGATAGCGGTTTACAAGCTTATATTCAAAAAATACATTTTGATGAGGAGTTACTCAATGATGCTTTCAAGATCTTAGATAAACAAGTAGATTTTGATTTTGCAGTAAAAGAAATTCAACAACAAAATTGGAATGCTTCTTGGGAAGCTAGTTTTGATCCTGTTTACATAAACGAGCAATGCGTAATTCGTGCCGATTTTCATGCTCCAATAAACCTCCCTTTTGAACTTATTATTACTCCAAAAATGTCATTTGGAACTGGGCATCATTCCACTACTTTTTTAATTGCAAATGAACTTTTCGAAATTGAGTTAAAAGAAAAATCAGTGTTAGATATGGGAAGTGGTACAGGTTTACTTTCTATTTTGTCTGAAAAATTGGGCGCTAAAAATTGTATTGGAATTGATGTTGATTATTGGGCTGATAAGAATGCTAAAGAAAATGCTGTCTTAAATGCTTGCAAAAAGACAGAATTTAAATTAGGAGGTGTTTCGAAAATTGAAGATAGAAAATTTGATATTATTTTAGCAAACATTAATAGAAATATCATTTTGGCAGATTTGGAAAAATATTGTTCTGCATTAAATCCAGAAGGCGATATTTTTCTGAGTGGATTTTACAAAAAAGATGAGTATTTGATTGTCGAAAAAGCAGCAGAATTATCATTAAAATTGATAGTATCAAAAGAAAAAGAAAATTGGCTTTTATTACATTTTAAAATATGAGAAGTTTATTGATTATATGTTGTATGCTGTTTTCATTTAACTATTCTTTTGCACAGAAAAAAGAAAAGTTCTCTCAGGAAGGTACAGTATTTATAAAAGAGTTAGATGAATTTTTAAATGCAACGAAAAACAATGATTTAAAAAATATTTTTTCACAATTTGAGGATAATTTTAATGCAGAAAAATTCAATGCCTTACACAAAAAACAATTTATTGCTTTAGCTAATAAAATGCTTGCAAAACGACTTAGACCAAATCCTCATTTTGCAAATTTGCTGAAAAGTGTTAATCAGTTTGCTTATCATCAAACAGCTTTGCCAAAATTCAATGATTGGCTCAGTGTGGTTACTCAGCTCTTAGAAGAGTCTACCATAAAAAGATTAATGATGTATTTTATTTTTACGGATGATTTCCTCTCATCTGGAATGCTCAGAAATTCTAGAGCAGTAAGCTGGCATTCTCCTTCAAATGACTATGATTTTGAAATTGAACTTGGGCACCCTTTTCTTACTTTTAACAAGAAATTTGATTTAAGCTGTTCATCAAAAGGGAGTGCCATTTATGTGCATGGAACTAAGGGAAAATATTGGCCTTTAAGCTATAGATGGGAAGGAAAAGGCGGAACAATAGATTGGCAAAAATCAGGCTTGCACCAAGATTCCGTATTTGCTTATTTAGCTAGCTATAAGGTTGATCTTAAAAAAGATCAAATCAATGCAGATTCAGTTTTGTTTTATAATAAAAGTATATTCAGAAAGCCTTTGATTGGTGCCGTAAAGCATAAAATAGATGTAGGTGGATATGATAAAAAAAGAGGCTACCCTTATTTCAAATCCAAAAGTAAAAATGTAGTTATCTCAGAAATATTTCCTGATGTTGATTATAAAGGAGGTTATATTCTGCAAGGAAAAGAATTTATTGCAGATGGAGGTGATTATGCTGAAGCTCGCATTATCTTAAAAAAAGAAAATAAGCCTATTATTATTGCAAATGCCAATCGCTTTAGCATTACAAAAAACAAAATTTCTTCTCAGCTTGCAGCTGTTAAGGTGTTTTTTGACACAGATTCCATTTATCATTCTGCTTTACAATTTAGTTATTCGAACTCTAAAAGAAAATTAGAATTATACAGGAAGCGAAATAGTGTTTCAGAAAGTCCGTTAATCAATACTTATCATCAACTAGCAATGGATTGTGAGTTGATGGAATGGAATATTGATAATGATATGATTTTCTTTGGCTCTTTACCTGGTACATCAATATCAGATGTGTATTTTGAATCAACAAATAATTATTTGGAATCGAAGTATCAACAACTGCAAGGAATGGACAGGATTCATCCATTAATTCTGATTAGAAATTATATTAAAGATAAAGGCGAAGAGTTGTTTTTTGTAGAAGATTTTGCTCAATATACTGGCTATACTTTAACACAAATTAAACCCTATTTAACCAATCTTTCAAATAAAGGATTTGTTTATTACGACTATGGGGAGGAAAGAATAACAGTATTGTCAAAACTGCACAATTATTTAAAAGCTAAATCAGGAAAAGGAGATTATGATGTGATTGCTTTTAAGTCTCAGGTGCCAGCTAGCAGCAATAATAAAATGCAAATCAATTCCGCATTAAACCTTAAAACCAAAGATCTGAATGTGTTGGGTGTTCCTGAAATTACCTTATCTGATTCTCAAAAGGTATACATGTTTCCATCTGGAGGAAGAATTGTTATCAAACAAAATAGGGATTTTGTTTTTTCAGGCCAGATAGCTACAGGAAACGGAAGGTTTAATCTTTTTGGAAAAGATTTTTATTTTCATTATGATAGCTTTTTGGTTGATTTGAATAGGATTGACTCTGTACAACTTTCTGTTCCTCTTATGCCTATTGAAAGGGATATGTATGGAGATGAGATTTTAACAAAAGTAAAAACAGTAATTGAAGCCGTTACGGGTGATTTGCAAATTGATCATCCTACTAATAAATCTGGTTTAAGAAAGGACAGCTTTCCTGGCTATCCTATTTTTACAAGCTATGAAGATTCTTATGTCTATTACGATAAAAAAAGTATTTATAATGGGGTGTATGATAGAGAAAGGGTTTCCTTTCATTTACAACCCTTTGAGATTGACAGTTTAGAAAATTTTACTGGAAAAGGTCTTTGGTTTGCAGGCGTTTTTGAGTCAGCTGGTATTTTCCCCGTTTTTGAAGATACTTTACGCTTGCAAAAGGACTATTCACTTGGTTTTAAAAGGGAAACGTCAAAGGATGGATTTGATGTGTATGGAGGAAAAGGAAAATATTTTAGTGAGATTCACCTTAGCAATAAAGGGATAAAAGGGAGTGGGAGCCTAGAGTATTTGACTTCCAATTCGGTATCTGATAACATTTTGTTTTTTCCTGATTCTATTAATTTACACAGCAAACAATTCAATTTAACTGCAGTTAAGCAAGGAATTGAATTTCCTGAAGCCAACAATACAGCTACTTATACACATTTCGAGCCCTATAACGATGTGATGAATATTTATAAAAAGCAAAATGAGTTTGGCTTTTATGATGGAACTGCTACATTTGATGGGGATATAGAGTTGCGTCCAACTGGGCTCACGGGAGATGGAATCATGAAGTTAGAAAATGCTGAAGTAAATTCTAGTTTCTTTGTATATAATGCTGTCTTTTTTAATGCCGATACTGCCGATTTGGTTGTAAATGCTGATAATATTGGAGGTATTGCTTTTCAATCTAGAAACCTCAGAACACATATTGATTTAGAGGATAAAATAGGGATGTTCTATTCTAATGGGGCAGAGTCTTATGTGCAATTGCCTGAAAATCAATTCATCTGTTATATCGATAAACTAAAATGGGATATGCGACAACAGCTCTTAGAGTTAGGAGAAACATCTGTAACTAGTAGTGGAACTAAATTTGTCTCATCTCATCCTCAGCAAGACTCTCTTTCATTTATCGCTAAAACAGCAAATTACAGCCTTAAAGATTATGTGATTCATGCTGGTGGAGTTGAAAAAATTGAAGTGGCTGATGCTATAATATTTCCAGATTCTGGAAAAGTAGTAGTGGAGAAAAAAGCAAAAATTCGCACTTTGGAGAAGGCTATGGTAAAAGCAAATAACCTAACCGAATACCATACTTTTAAGAATGCTAGTGTAAATATTTTAGCTAAATCTAATTATAAAGGTGCTGGAGAATATACCTACAAAGACGAGTTAGGAAATGAACAGATCATCTATTTTAATGATATTAAAGTAAATGAAGATACATATACAATTGCAAGTGGAAATGTAGATGATGAACAGCCATTTAAATTAGGTGCAAAGTTCAGCTTTAAGGGAAATGTGAATTTAATAGCTGAAGATAAATACCTCACTTTTGATGGTTATTTTAAGATGGACCATCAATGTTCTTTCATTCCTATTGAATGGGTCCGATTCACGTCTGAAATTGCACCAGACAACATAACGCTTGAGTTGGATTCTGTTGTTCTAAATGATGATGACGAACGCTTAACTGCTGGATTGATAATGGGAACAGATTCTGCTAATTTCTATGCAGCATTTCTAAATAGAAAAAACAGAAGTATGGACATTGAATTACTCACAGCTTCTTATTTTCTGTATTACGATAAGGATGAGTCTGCCTTTGTAGTAAGTGGCTATGATACGCTTTCCAATGTATTACGACTTTATGACAAACAATGCAAAACAAAAGGGAGTGGTTTAATGGATTTAGGTATAAGTTTAGGACGAATTGGTATAGAGACAGCTGGCTTTGTAGAATATAATATTTTGTCCGACAAAGAAGATTTACGCCTGTTTTTGCTTTTGGACTTCTTTTTTTCAGAAAAAGCACTTGAGATTATGGCAGAAGATATTTTTCTTTCACCAGGAATTGATAATTTTGATTTTGAAAGTGAATTTTATGCAAAAACTCTGGGTAGAGTTGTAGGAAAAGAAGAGGCAGAGATATTGCTTTTAGAGATGGAAACAAGAGCAGAATTTGTAGATTTCCCCAAAGCATTAAATCATACTTTGAGTTTTACCGATTTGCAACTGGAGTGGGACGCTAAAGAAAAGGCTTTTATTTCTGAAGGAAGTATCGGTTTAGGAAGTATGCAAGACTATCAGCTCAATAGTTATCTGAATGATAGTTATATCAAAATCAAGAAAGGTAGAAATAATGATATTTTAACAATCTTTCTAGTTACAGAATCTTATGAGTCTTATTATTTTAATTATAAAGCTGGTGTAATGCGTGCCAGAAGTTCCAATCCAGCTTTTAATGAGGTTATCCAAGAATTAAGCGAGGGAAAGCGAAAAGCACCAAATAAGGGTGGGGTTCCAGCATATCGCTATCAAATCGCAGCAGAACAATCGGTCGACCGCTTTGTAAAAGAAATGGAGAAAAGGCAATAATTACTATATTGCCGCTCTTATATGTTAACAGCCGAAAATATAATATTTTTATTGATCGCTTATTTAATTGGTGCATTTCCCTCAGCTGTTTGGCTAGGAAGAACTTTTTACAATACAGATGTACGGGAATTTGGAAGCGGAAATGCGGGAGCAACAAATACATTCAGAACTTTAGGCCCTAAGGCTGGCATCCCTGTTTTGCTTATGGATATTATAAAGGGGTGGATCGCAGTAAGTCTGGTTTGTTTAATTACTGATTATCAGCTTATGTCTGACGAAAGACTCTTTGAGTTGAAATTGGTTTTTGGTATTGCAGCAGTTATTGGGCACCTGTTTCCAGTTTATACTGGATTTAGAGGCGGGAAGGGAATCGCTACTATGCTTGGTTTTATGGTTGGTATTTACTGGCAGGCTGCTGTGGTTTCCGCAATTGTTTTTGTTTTGACTTTTCTGTCTAGTAAATATGTTTCTTTAAGCTCAATTATAGCTTCAGTTGCCTTTCCTTTTATCGTTTTTTTATTGCCTTATCAACAAATTATTTCTCATCAAAATGCAAATAGTTCATTAATTTTATTCTCTATATTTGTACCAATTATATCGTTAATAACTCATCAAAAAAATATAGAAAGGTTATTAAGAAGAGAGGAAAATAAAGCTAAATTTGGTAAAAAATAAATCATGAAACAGAATCCACATCTTTCTCCGAAAGGAAAAAAACAAAAAATTAATCAAAAAGTCTTGGTGTTGTTTAATGATGATTTTAATAGTTTTGATCATGTGATTGATTGTCTTGTTGCAATTTGTGAACATGGTCCTGTTCAGGCAGAACAATGCGCCTTAATCACCCATTTTAATGGAAGATGCGTCATTAAAACTGGAGATACAGAAGATTTGCTTTATCTCAAAAACGATCTTCAGCATTACAATTTAGATGTAGAAATCATCTAAAAGTTTTACCACTATTTTTAGTTAAAGTATATTTGCAGCTTCAAAAAATTGGCTCTGTAGCTTAACTGGATAGAGCACCTGACTACGGATCAGGAGGTTGGGGGTTCGACTCCCTCCAGAGTCACTTTTTATTTCCTGATAGATTGCTCCCTTTGCATATCTCTTTTGAGGTCTTTTGCTTTAATGCTTTCTCTTTTGTCGTATATCTTCTTTCCTTTTGCTAGGGCAATTTCCAGTTTGGATTTTCCTTTTTCATTGATAAACAACCTAATAGGGACGACTGTATTTCCTTTTACTTTTACTTTTGCTAGCATTTTGTTGAGTTCTTGGCGGTTTAGCAGCAGTTTCCGCTCTCTTTTGGGCATGTGATTGGTATAGCCTGCGGAATTGTATTCTGCAATGTGTAAGTTGCGCACAAAGAGCTCATCGTCTACAAAAACACAGTAAGCATCCGAGAGGTTTGCCTGATTATTTCGTATGGATTTGATTTCAGTGCCAAGTAGCATAATTCCAGCAATATACTTATCAATAAATTGATATTCGTATGAAGCTTTACGGTTTTTTATGTTTACCTTCTCGGACATAATGCAAAGAAAGTAAAAAGATGTGAGAATTTATCCTAATGAAACATCCAGTATCATCATTACAATAAAACCAGCAATCAGCCCCATAGTAGCTAAATCGGTATTTCCTCCACTTTGGCTTTCTGGCACTACTTCTTCCACGACAATAAAAATCATAGCTCCTGCAGCAAAAGCTAATGCATATGGGAGTATAGGATAAACAAATACCACTATTGCAGCGCCTATAACTGCAAAGATGGGCTCTACAATGGCTGATAGCTGACCCCATTGCCAAGATTTGAATTTACTTAATCCTTGCCTTCTAAGTGGCATAGAAACAGCAAATCCCTCCGGTGCATTTTGAATACCCATTCCAATAGCTAAGGCTATTGCTCCTCCTAATGTAATACCAATGTCCATACCGTGGGCTAATGCTCCAAAAGCTACCCCAACTGCTAATCCTTCAGGAATGTTATGTAGTGCAATTGCTAAAACAAGTAATTCTGTTTTTTTTAGATTTGTTTTAGGTCCTTCCGCATTTTCTTTACTTTTAAATAGATGTAAATGAGGTATTTTTTTATCTAAATAGTATAAAAATAAGGCACCTAACAAAAATCCTGTTGCTGGAGCAAACCAAATAGGTAAATTTGTAATTCCTAATTCTTGTTGTATCTCAACTGATGCAATTGCTGGAGATAGTAATGACCAAAAACTTGCAGCAACCATAACCCCCCCAGTAAAACCAAGAGCCATATCTAATGTTTTTCTATTGGTTGACTTAAAGAAGAATACTAACGATGCTCCTAAAGCAGTAAGCCCCCATGTTAACAATCCTCCAACTAATGCTTGTAAAATTGGATTGTTAAGGGAAATAAAAAAATCTTTTAAACTTTCAACTAAATGTTCCATTTTTATAATTGTTTTTTGATGAGTAAATGTTTGGCGACATCATTGCTGATGTGTTGTTTTTTGTGTTGTACTTTTATTGCTATAGATTTGTCGAAATCTATTTTATCTAAAATTTCTATTTCTGTACCTATTTGTATATCTAGCTGGTTAAGGTATTGTAAAAAGGCGGAGTCGTCAAGAATTACTCCCATTATTTTTCCCCTAGTGCCAACTGCTAAGTCACTAAGAGCAGTAGTATTGGGCACAGCTATTTTTCCCTCTTTAGTTGGGATAGGTTCTCCATGAGGGTCAAATTTCGGATAGTCTAGAAAAGCATCTAATTTGTCAATTAATTTTTCAGCTTTTATATGTTCCAGTTGTTCGGCAATATAATGTACTTCATCCCAGCTAAACTCAAGCTTATTTACCAAAAAGGTTTCCCAAAGCCTGTGCTTTCTCAAGATGTTGATTGCCTTTTCTTCCCCTTTTTTACTTAAAGATACTCCTTTGTATTTTTCGTATTTAATCAATTTTTTATCCTGTAATTTCTTCAGCATATCTGATACGGATGCAGCAGAAGTGCCAATTTCTTGCGCAATAGCATTGGTAGTTACTTTGCCATCTGCTTGTAGGTTAATGGTTAATATGGCTTTTAAGTAATTTTCTTCTGCTAGGGTATACATTCTCAAAATTTTTACAAAAATAATAAAATTAGGCTATTCACAAAATAAATTTAGATATGTCTAAAATAAACATAATACGAAATTATAAAAACCGAAGTAAAGTAGCTTTTTTATGATAAAAATTTACTGATGTAAATTATGATTAATATTTATTAATGTGCAAAATGTATTTAATATTATGGTATTGACATATATTATATTATATATATAAAAATCAATGTATTATGTATATTATATAAATAAAATATTAAGATATATATCATAAAATATATACCAAAAACCAAAAAGTAAATGAATATATTTATACATTTGTAATTTACAATTGTAAACATGTATAAAAGATTGAAAAATTGGATGGGGTTAGAAGGTTTAAAGGCTTCAGAGTTGGCGGATAAGATCGGGGTAAATCGCGCAACTATTTCCCATATTCTCTCTGGTAGGAACAAGCCAAGCATTGATTTTTTAAAAAAGTTATTGTACGCTTATCCAAATTTAAATGCAAATTGGCTGATTAGCGGTATTGGTTTTATGCAGGACAATCAAAAATTAAAGCAGGAAAAAGTAAACAGAACAATAGGAAAAGTTGTCGTTTTTTATGACGATCAATCTTTTGAGGAGATAAAGGCATAAATTTAATCAATCTTGTATTTTTGCCTAAAATTCTTCCATGTATAAATTAATTCGTCCGATTTTATTTCTCTTCAATCCCGAATTTATACATCATTTTACCTTTCGCACTATAAAACTTGTAGCACTTATTCCTGGAAAACTTTGGTTATGGCGCCAATTGTATAAAGTAACAGACACTCGATTGTCAAGAGAAGTTTTTGGTCTACAATTTCAAAATCCTGTTGGTTTAGCTGCAGGTTTTGATAAAGATGCAAAACTCTTTGATGAGCTAGGAGCATTTGGTTTTGGTTTTGTTGAGATTGGAACCGTAACACCACTGCCACAAGATGGAAATCCTAAGCCTAGGCTGTTTCGCCTAAAGGATGATAATGCCTTAATAAATAGAATGGGGTTTAATAATCAAGGGATAGAGGCAGTTGTTGCTCGATTAAGAAGAAAAAAGAGCAACATTATTATTGGCGGAAATATTGGTAAAAACAAGATTACGCCTAACGAAAAAGCAGTAAACGATTATGAAATTTGCTTTGAAAAACTTTTTCCATTTGTGGATTATTTTGTGGTCAATGTCAGCTCGCCTAATACTCCAGGATTAAGAGATTTACAGGAAAAAGAGCCGCTTACAGCTCTATTGAATCGTCTGCAAGCATTAAACAATACAAAAGCAAATAGAAAGCCCATATTGCTCAAAATTGCACCTGATTTAGCCAATGAACAGCTAGATGATATTATTCAAATAGTTTCAGCTACCAAAATTGATGGAGTAGTGGCTACCAATACAACAATCAGTAGAAATGAGCTTAAAACCCCTCAAAATCAACTTGATAATCTTGGAAATGGTGGATTAAGCGGTAAGCCTGTCAAAGACAGATCAACCGCAATTATAAAGTACTTGTCTGAAAAATCGAATAAAGCATTCCCAATAATCGGAGTAGGGGGTATACATTCAGCTGAAGATGCATTGGAAAAATTAGCAGCTGGCGCTACTTTATTGCAGCTCTATACCGGTTTTATTTATGAAGGACCTTCAATAGTAAAGCGCATCAATAAAGAAATACTGAGCCAATGAAAATAATTGAATGCCCGAGAGATGCCATGCAAGGCTTTTCGAAATTTATTCCAACAGCAAAGAAAACGAATTACATCAATCAACTATTAAAAGTAGGTTTTGATACCATAGATTTTGGCTCTTTTGTATCACCTAAAGCCATACCTCAACTTAAAGATACTGCTAATGTTTTAAGCGGATTAGATTTAACCAGCACTTCTACTAAGCTACTAGCAATTATTGCCAATAAAAGAGGGGCAGAGGATGCTTGTAATTTTGTATCAATCGATTATCTGGGTTTTCCACTTTCTGTTTCTAACCAGTTTCAACAAAGAAACACCAATACAAGCATTGATGAAGCTTTAGCGCTAGTTGCTGCAGTACAAAATCTTTGCCTAAAACACAATAAAGAGTTGGTGGTTTATTTATCTATGGCTTTTGGCAACCCTTATGCAGAAGCATATCATCCTGATTTAGTAGCAGAGCTTACTGAAAAGTTGTACCAAATGGAAGTGGGTATAGTGGCACTTTCTGATACTATTGGCGTTTCATCTCCAGCAAATATCCAGACACTTTTCAATACTTTAATTCCAGCATATCCTAGCATTGAGTTTGGTGCTCATTTTCATACAACTGCTGATAGTTGGGAGGACAAAGTAGCAGCAGCCTATACTAATGGTTGCAGGAGGTTTGATACCGCCTTAAAAGGATATGGAGGTTGCCCCATGGCAAAAGATGAGCTAGTAGGAAATATGCCCACAGAGAAGCTAATTACTTATTTTCAGCAGGATTTAGGTCTAAATATGAGGGAGTTTGAGAATTCTTTATCACTTTCTGCTCAAATTTTTTAGAACTTTTATATTTTTGTATCGAATTTAGTACATCAAATTTTTTGATGTAAAAGGGAATGAGGTGAGAATCCTCAACTTTACCAGAAGCTGTAAAGTCCATTAAATTTTTTGGAAACTACATGCCACTGTTCATATTTATGAATGGGAAGGTTCTTCCAAAAGGGATCAAGTCAGAAAACCTGCTAATTCAATAACAAACCAAATCGTTTCTGGATAAAACGAGTGGCAGAATGAAATTTTATTTAATATACATATCACTACTATCCCTGCCTTTTAATTCGTTGGCACAAGCTACTCTGGATACTATTCATTTACCTGAAGTGCTACTCAATGAAAGTAAAGCAGAAGCCCATGCTATTGGTGGAAGAACAGAAAGAATCAATCCTATTTTACTAGGAAAAAGCAACACACAATTACTTTCGGATTACTTAACAAAAAATGGCAGTGTTTACGTCAAGCAATATGGCGCATTAGCTACTCCATCTTTTAGAGGTACTTCCAGCTCACATACTCTTTTTCTGTGGAATGACATCCCGTTAAATTCTCTTTCTACTGGTCTAATTGACTTGAGTTTATTACCGATAAATTCTTTTAATCAATTACAGATTGCATATGGTAGTAGCTCCTCTATTTTTGGTAGCGGTGCTGTTGGAGGGGCTATTCACCTAAACAATACTGTTGATTTTAAGCAGTCAAGTAAAATCAATCTTACTGTGGAAAGAGGTTCTTTTGGTTTAGCTGCTCATCAAATCGATTTAAAACATGTTAGCAGTAGGCATTTCTTTAAACTTATCTACAACAAATTAGAGTATGAAAATAATTTTACTTTTATCAACACTACAAGAGTTAATCGCCCATTAGAAAATTATAATCATTCTAGTATAGAGTCGGAACATTTACAATCTGTTTTTGCATATAAACACAATAAAAATACTAAACTAGAAGTCCATTTATGGAAAGCGTTAAATAGTAGGCAAGTTCCAGGAAATATGACTGTTCCCTATTCAACTGCTATGCAATATGATGACGCTAATAGAATATTAATAAACACTACTCATCTTTCTAGAATAGGCAAAATTAATGTCAAGTTTGCTTCTATAGAGGAAGACTTTAATTATGTAGATGATCCAAAAAATATTGATAGTAAAATTTTAGCAAAAAGTTATATTTATAATATCGATTTTTCTCACTATTTTAAAATAGCAACATTAAATATAGGAGCTTCTTTAATCAATAATGATATTACTAGTAATAATTATCAAAATAGTACAGAAAAAGAAGAAGAAAAAGCCATTTATACTTCTTTACAAACCCATTATAAAGGTTTTGCTGCTGATATATCATTACGGAACCAAATCTACAATAGCAGTGCAATTCCTTTAATACCTTCTTTAGGTATTAAACAAAATATATTCGATCTATTTATTATTCGGGCAAAATCTAATAAGAGTTTTCGATTACCTACCTTTAACGAAAGATTTTGGATAGGCTTAGGAAATGAAAATCTACTTCCTGAGGATGGTTGGAATACAGAAGCAGGTTTAGATGTTAATATAAAAGGACTCCAAATAGGTGCAACTATTTATTCCTTAAAAGTAGTTGATTGGATTCAATGGACATCTAATGAGAATGGGCAATGGACACCTAAAAACATAAAAGAAGTTTGGAGTAGAGGTATAGAATGTAATTTGCAATATAAACAGCAGATTCACAATGTTGAATGTTTAATTTTTACTAACTATCAGTACAATCAATCCACTAATGAAAAAGGCATTAGTGCGCTAGACAATTCAGTTGGTAAGCAATTGATTTATACTCCTTATCACAAAGGAAATTTTATGTTTATTTTGAAAAAGCCTAATTTTCAATTAAGTATTAATCATGCTTATAACGGATCAGTTTTCACTACTTCTGACAATTCTGATTTCTTGGAAGATTATTGGCTTACTGATCTATCTTTTTTGTACGAATTTTCTGAATTACCATTTAATCTTCAACTTAAAATCAAAAACATGAAAAACAAAAGATATCAGCCTTATGAGAATTATCCCGCTGCAGGAAGAACTTTTTTATTAACCTTAAACTATATTATAAATTAAAAACTAAAACAATGAAAAAAACTTTGATAATGAAAAAGATTTTGTTAAACATCATAATGTTGTTTCCTTTACTAGGATTTTCACAAAACTCATTGGTGTATATAACTAATGAAGGTAATTTCGGAACAGGCAATGGTTCTTTATCAATATTTAATAAAATAAATAATTCCGTAACAAATAATGCTTTTAGTAGTAATAATTCGGGTGCTCTTTTAGGAGATGTAGTTCAGTCAATGGAATATTTTAATAATAAAGGTTATATATGCATAAACAACTCTTCAAGAATTGAAATTATTGATGGGAATTCAAATTATGTTGCTACTATTTCTGTTTCATCTCCAAGATATATTAAACAAGTTGATGCAAATAAAGCATATGTTACTGATTGGGGAATTAATGGTGTACAAGTTATTGATTTAACAACTAATTCTGTTACTTCAACAATAGCTTGTGGTACAGGTCCTGAAGGGTTAACTGTTTCAAATGGCTTTGCTTATATTTGTAATGTAGGTGGCTGGGGGCTAGACTCAACTGTTACTGTAATCAATACAACAACTGATGTTGTTGAAACAACTTTAATAGTAGGTGATAAACCTAACTCTTCAGTTGTTGATGTTAATGGAAATGTTTGGGTATTAACAGGTGGTTATACGGAATATGATTCTCTATGGAATGTGGTTTCAGAAACTCCTGGAGTATTAGCAATGATAAATACTACAACTAATACTGTAGATGCTTCTTATACATTTCCTATAGGTAATCATCCTGTGGATTTAGTAATTAATGGTGCAGGAGATAGATTATATTATTCTGATGGTAGTTGGAGTAAAGCAGTTTATGAGTTTGGAATTACTGACACGGCATTAGCATCAACTCCTTTAATCAACAAAAGTTTTTATGGTTTGGGATATGATCCGTTTTCTAATGAGATTTATGGTTCAGATGCTATCGACTTTGTACAGGATGGGTGGGTTTTTCGTTATACCTCAACAGGGTCTGTTGTTGATTCATTCAAAGTTGGAATTATTCCTGGAAGTTTTACTTTTAGAGAAGATGTGCTAAGTGTTGAACACATTTCTTCAACAAGCATTTCTATTTTTCCTAACCCCACTAAAGGACTATTCTTTGTTAACTCATCAGAAAAAATTAATACCTTAGTTATTAGAAACATATTAGGTTCAGTTGTATTTTCTAGCAATACTGACAATGTATCAGATATAATTGATTTAAGTTCGTTTAATAAAGGAGTCTATTTAATTGAGTTAAATACTGCTTCAGGAATCATAACAAAGAAGTTAATTGTTGAATAACATCTCAGAAAATAATATTTAAGATTATTAAGGGGGGCGATTGACCCCCTTTTTTTATCTTTGCTCAAAAATTTCATCTTATGAAGATACTGAAATACTTTCTGCTGTTTATTGTTGTTTTTTCAGCTTGTAAAAAAGAAGAGGAAGATACAGTTGTTCAGCTTCCTAATGATTATGGAAATGGGATGTACATTCTTACCAATCAAGGCGTTTCTTTCTACAATTATTTAGCAGCTGACTCTTTGAGAGTTGTTAAACAAAATATTTTTCAAAATGTAAATAATAGAAATATTCAACAGCCAAAAAGCTTGCATATCGGTGGTGGAAAAGCCTTTATTATAGGAGATCAGCTTTATATCGCAAATATAGAAACCTTTGGAAATGAAGGGATTGTTGGAGGTTTTTCAAATCCTATCAGTTGTAAAGCAGTAGATGATGATAGATTATATGTAGTTGATAAGGGAACTTCTTCAGTTAAAATAGTAGATTTATCAGATTTAGAGTTTTCTTCACATATTGAAACTGGAGACTCAACAATGCCAACTTTTATTTTAGGTAGCTGGTACAGGGCTTTTGTTCTTAATGGTGGGGGTAATGATTTTGCTAGTAGAGATAGTTCAATTGTAGCAATTGATTATTCTCAATCAGGTGTTCCTGTAAATAATTTTTCTGGCAAATTAGATTTAGGTTATAATCCTAGTAGTGCAACTTATAGCGCCAATCATTTATGGGTACTTTGTAAGGGAGTGTATGACACACAAAATCCTACCACTAATACCGAATCCAGCATATATAAAATTGCCCCTTGGAGTAATGTAATTGATGACAATAAAAATTTATCAGGAATTTATAATGCTGATAATTTAGCGATAAATGAATCTAGATCTAGAATGTTTTTTACTACAACTGATGGAATTTACATCACGGATTTAACGATTTTTCCAGTACTGCACATTCCTTCTGTTGATGCTGGTTTTATCACTATAAATACCGAACAAATAAATGACAGTACAAAAGTGGAGTACCTGTACACTAATGATACAAATCAGAGTGGGAAAGTGTTAAAGTATGAAGCATGGACTGGTGTTTTTGTTGAGTCTCTTGATGTTAATGGAGATGTATTAGATGTTGTTTTCTACTAGCTAGTTCTTAAAAAAAGCTACTGATAATTCATGATAATTTTTAAAGCTCTTTAATACACCATCTGATTTACTTTTTCTAACTGCAAATATAAGTTTGCAATCCATTTGAAAATCTGTATTCACTATTTCTAAATCAAATTCTTTTACCAAACGCATTACATCATTCATTTGAGGATATTTAAAACGTACTTCATATTGTTCTTTTATAGTTTTTGTGATGATTGTTGCATCAGAAATTGCTTCTGCTGCTGCAGTTTTATAGGATCGAATAAGTCCTGATACTCCTAGTTTTATCCCACCAAAATAGCGAACTACAACTATTAATATATTAGTCAAATCATTGGATAGTATTTGCCCTAAAATAGGCTTTCCGGCAGTAGAAGAAGGTTCTCCATCATCATTGGCTCTTTGTGCAGATTTGTCAGGATTTAATACATAAGCATAGCAATAATGTCTTCCAGCATTTTCTGTCTTTTTTACCTCTTCAATTTTATCTTTTACCTCTTCTTCAGAATAAGCAGGGTAGGAGTAAGCAATAAACTTACTACCTTTTTCCTTGTAAATTCCAGTTGTAGGAGTTTTGATTTCTTTGTAAGTATCCTCAAACATCAAAACACAAGAATTAAAATTATGGAAATGCAGGCAAGTGCAATACCTGACCAATTCAATTTGCTTAAATACTCTTTGTAAATCATAAAACTTAAGATAGAGGAGAGCAGGACAACTCCAATATTAAGCACTGGAAAAACAATAATTCCTCCTAGCTGGTCCAAAGCTTGTAACACAAAATAAATACTTAAATAGTTAGGCACACCAAGCGCAATTCCTGCCATAATATTTTTAAGTTGTATTTTTTGTTTTAAATAAATTATTTTTAATAATCCAGCTAAAAATGCTACAAAAAAGACAAGTATAATAAATTGACTAAAATCATCTTCATCTTTCAGATAATCTTCCTGAATATAATTCAAAACCATATCTAGTATTCCGGCTCCAAAAAATAAAATGACAGCTATTGTGATTGGTTCTTCAAGTTTTTCCTCTTTTTTAAAAGTAAAATAAACGGCAATTATCGCTAATAGAATCCCAAGCCCGTTTACAAAAGAGAAGTCAGTATTTTCTTGAAGTAAAAGAGCAGCAAAAACAGGTATAATTAAAGAAATTTTTGAAGCCATTGAAGCAATAGATATGCCTAGTTTTTGAGTAGTAATTGCCATTATATTGAACATGATTACAAAAAATATACCCAAGGCTATTGTAGGTAAAATCCAATCTGCAGTTATAATTTTATTTATTGATATTGGAATATTGCAACAAAGAAAACCTAAAATACTTGCTGTTAGGTAGTTAAAGGTAATGGCTTGCTGCGTATTGATTGCTCTTTTGGAAAATTCCTTAAAACAAAGAAATAATAGTGCTGTAAGCAGAATGGTTAAAACTAAAGCTACCATCTATTTTCTATAATTTCTAACAAATCGCCTTCAATATTCTCTTCTGCAATAATCTCTCCTTCTATTTCTGGTGATTTCACCCCACCTTTCAAAGACTTATTTGTAGTAAAAATTCGGGCTTCATCCCACAGATCTTTTTCAATAAAAGATTGTAATGTTTTGCTTCCTCCCTCAACAATAACTGATTGAACATTTTTTTCATGTAATTCTTCTAATATATTCTCAATCAAGTTATTGAAGTCAGTTTTGATATGTATATTTGAAGTATTTTCTTCTGATTTTATCTCATTAAAAACAATGGTTTTTGCTATATCATTAAATAAGTTGAGCTTATTAGAAAGTTGCAAATTCCTATCGATCACAATTCTAATGGGATTTTTTCCTTCAATTTCACGAACAGTTAAGCAAGGATTGTCCTTCTCTGCTGTAATTCTACCAACCAAAATAGCACTTTCTTCTGCTCTCCAGCTATGTACCAATTGCTTAGCTTCTTGTGAAGTCATCCAAAATGCTTCTGTTTGGTTTTTAGGCGCTATAAAACCATCTTTGCTTTCTGCCCACTTTAAGATAATATATGGTCTTTTTTGTTCATGAAAAGTAAAGAATCTTTTATTTAACCGTCTTGATTCCTCTTCTAAAACACCACTAATAACTTCTATTCCAGCATTTTTCATTTTTTCAATTCCTTTTCTAGAAACTTCCGAAAAAGTATCCACACATCCAATAACTACTTTAGGAATTTTATGCTTAATAATCAAATCCGAACAAGGTGGTGTTTTTCCAAAATGAACACAAGGCTCTAAGTTTACATACAAAGTAGATTTAGAAAGTAATGATTGATCTTTTACGCTATTAATAGCATTTACTTCTGCATGATGTGATCCATACTTTTGGTGAAATCCTTCTCCAATAATTTTATTGTCAAAAACAATAACTGAGCCCACCATAGGATTAGGAGAATTGTTTGGAAATCCTTTTACGGCTAATTCCAAACATCTTTTCATAAAAAAGCTGTCATTTTGCATGGCTCAAAAATAGCAAATTGAATACTTTTGTAGTATGGAAAAAGTCGGCAATATTTTAACATATTTTAAAACAGCATTGGCTAATCAGTTTGATGAGCAAGAGATTTACTCTTGGGCATATTTAAGCATCAATCATATTCTAGGTTTTTCTAAATCCGATTGTATATTAAGGCGGAATGAGCCATTAACTGAAGAAACTCAAAATCAATTCTTGCAAATCGTAGAAGAGCTAAAAAGCGAAAAGCCCATTCAGTATATTTTAAGAGTAGCAGATTTTTATGGATTGACACTGAAAGTAAACGAAAATGTTCTTATCCCAAGGCCAGAAACAGAAGAATTAGTACATTGGATATTGCAAAATAAATTTGCTTCAGCTCTAGATATAGGCACAGGTAGCGGTTGTATTGCCATTTCGCTTGCAAAAAATACAGCAGCAAGCATTTCTGCAATAGATGTATCCAACAAAGCATTAAAGGTTGCAGAAGAAAATGCTAAATCAAATGGAGTAGTAATTAATTTTTTCCAAAAAAATATTTTTAAAACTACTTCCCTAGAAAAGGTAGATATAATCGTTAGTAATCCTCCGTATGTTCTGGATGAAGAAAAAAGCCAAATGCAAAAAAATGTAGTTGCTTTCGAGCCTCATTTAGCGCTTTTTGTATCGAATAATAACCCTTTATTTTTTTACGAAAAAATTGGGCAATTGGCTACAAAATCCTTAAATTGTAGTGGTAAATTATTTTTTGAAATCAATGAGCAATATGCTCAAGAAATTACTACTCTACTCACAGATTTCGGATTTGTTAATATCGAGTTAAAAAAAGACATAAACGACAAAGACAGAATGATAAAAGCAGTGTGGAAATAATTATTTTTGGATATTAAATTTAGCATAAAATGATAACAAAAGAGGAAGTATTAAAATTTCAAGACGATTGGGGAAACGGTATTATAAGCATGAGCAATACCTTTAAGAATGGTGGAGATATTCTAGCAGAGGCAAAAGCCTTTATCAGTACATTGTATGCTTATGAAACAGAACTAGTTTTATTTAAACCTACACTTGCTGCTGACACCCAGTTTCGATTAGATAAGGTGGCGGCTCTTTCTTATTTTGTAGGTGGAAATTCAGATTATTCTGAAGATAGTGGTTTTGCCATTAAAGGGTGGAATGCTGTAAGATGGGAAAATGCTGGAGTCAAAATTATGGAAGATTGTGCCATTTGTATGGGAAACTACTTTTTTTGCATGGAAAATGAAGAAGATTTAAAGGTCGAATACACCATAGTTTTAAAAAAAATTGATGGAAAGTTAAAAATGATTTTACACGATTCTCATCTTCCGTATCAAAAGTAAATGGATGTAAAAGAGAGAATAGATTTTTTAAGAAAGGAATTATCCGAGCACAATCACAGCTATTATGTATTGGATGAGTCTTCCATTTCTGACTTTGAATTTGATTCACTCTTAAAAGAGCTTCAAGATTTAGAAAATAAGCATCCAGAATTTCGTGATGTAAATTCTCCAACACAAAGAGTGGGAGGAGCAGTTATAGATGGATTTGACTCGGTGTCGCACAAATACAGTATGCTTTCTTTAGGAAACACCTATTCTGAAGCAGATTTATTAGATTTTGATGCTAGGCTCAAAAAACTTACTGACCAACCCATAAAGTATGTTTGCGAGCTAAAATATGATGGTGTGTCCATCAGTTTAACATACAAAAATGGCGCCTTATTTCAAGCACTTACTAGAGGAGATGGTACAAAAGGAGATGATGTTACACAAAATGTAAAAACCATAAAAAGCATTCCTCTAAAGCTAAAAGGAAGCTATCCTAATGAATTTGAAATAAGAGGAGAAATTTTTCTTCCCATTTCTGCTTTTGAAAAGATGAATAAATACAGGTTAGCAGCAGGCTTAGATCCTTATGCTAATCCTAGAAATACCGCTTCTGGAAGTATGAAATTATTAGATCCGAAAGAAGTTGCAAAACGACCCTTAGATTGTTACTTATATTATTTATTAGGAGAAAATATACCAACAAATAGCCATTTTGAAAATTTACAACATGCGAGAAATTGGGGATTTAAAGTGCCTACTGAAATTGAGCAATTTGATGATATAAATGGCGTCATTTATTTTGTGCAAAATTGGGAAGACAAACGACATCATTTGCCTTTTGAGATTGACGGTATTGTCATTAAAGTAGATGATGTGCAAATCCAAGAAGAAATGGGATTTACCGCTAAATCTCCTAGGTGGGCAATTTCCTACAAATTTAAGGGAGAGCAAGTGTCCACTAGATTAAATAAAATTACTTATCAAGTGGGTAGGACAGGAGCAATCACGCCAGTTGCTAATTTAGCATCTGTTCAATTGGCTGGAACAACCGTAAAAAGAGCTTCCCTTCATAATGCTGATCAGATTGCAAAATTAGATATAAGAGAGGGAGATATTGTTTATGTGGAAAAGGGTGGGGAAATTATTCCAAAAGTAGTAGGAGTAGAGTTAAAGGATAGGGATTTGTTTTCAAAGCCAACAGTTTATATCAAAAATTGCCCATCCTGTAATACTGAGCTCATTAGAACAGAAGGTGATGCGAAACATTATTGCCCAAATCAATCAGCATGTTTGCCTCAAATTATAGGTAAGTTTGAGCATTTTATTAGTAGGAAAGCTATGAATATTGATAGTTTAGGATCGGAAACAGTTGAGCTTTTGATTAAAGAAAAATTAGTTTCAGCAATTTCTGATTTGTATCTGTTAAAAATTGAAGATTTACTTCCTCTGAAAAAAGACGGAAGAATATGGGCGGAAAATATTGTTAATGGTATCAATGAAAGCAGAAAAGTACCTTTTGAAAGACTTTTATTTGCTTTAGGTATCAGGTATGTGGGAGAAACAGTTGCTAAGAAATTATCCTTTCATTTTGCTACTATTGAGAATTTGTTAAATGCTTCATTTGAAGAACTGATAAGTGTTGATGAAATAGGGGGTAAGATTGCAGAATCTTTAGTAGATTACTTTTCTGAGCAGCAAAACAAAGATTTGATAGCGCAATTAAAATCTCATCATCTTTGTTTTGAAGCAATAAAAAAAGCGGGAAATCTATCGGATAAACTGGACGGGCAATCTGTTGTTGTTTCAGGTGTTTTTCATCTATATAGTAGAAATGAGTTGAAACAACTCATTGAAAAACATGGAGGTAAAAATGTAGGCTCCATAAGTAAAAAAACTACTTTTGTGTTGGCAGGTGATAATATGGGGCCAAGTAAAAAGCAAAAGGCTGAAGCATTAGGTGTTGCTTTGGTTTCTGAGGAAGAATTCTTGCAAAAAATTAGTTGATGCAATTTATAGAGGACATAAAACATAGGTTTGGAAGATGGGTGTTTCAAAGGGAATTAAAATCCAATAAAAGAACCAAGGCTGTTAGTAATTTGGAAAATGCTAAATCAATTGGTATTTTATATGAAGCTACAGATGCAGTACAAATCAAAAAAATTGAACCTTTTGTAAAGTATTTCTTTGAGCTGAAAAAAGATGTTAAAGCATTAGGTTATGTCAATAAAAAGAAATTAGATAATCATCATATTCCTAAATTGAATTATGATTTTTTCTACCTGAAAGATTTGAATTGGTATTACAAGCCACAAAATTATATTATCAGCAATTTTGTAAAAAAAGAATACGATATTCTCATCAACTTATCTGATAGTAATTGCATTCCTATTAAATATTTGGTAGCAAGTAGCTTGGCACATTTTAAGATAGGGCAATTTGAAGATGGATTTGAAATTTACGACTTAATGATAAAACTTGATAAAGAAAAAAGTAAAGAGCGTTTAATGGAAGAAATAAAACACTATTTGAATTTGATCAACAAAAAAAATGCATCAGCTAAAAGGAACAGGAATTGCACTAGTTACACCATTCAATGAAGATTTTTCAATCGACTTTGATAGCTTAGAAAAGTTAATAGAACACGCAATTGGTGGAGGGATTAATTACTTAGTATTACTAGGAACTACAGGAGAGAGTGCTGTGCTTTCCAAAGATGAAAAAAAGGAAGTAGTTGATTTTTGTAAAAAGATAAATAATGGAAGATTGCAGCTTGTTCAAGGAGTTGGGGGTAATAATACATTGGCATTGGTAGAAGAATTAAGAATTTCCAATTTTGAGGGTATTGATGCTATTCTTTCAGTTTCTCCCTACTACAACAAACCTACACAAGAGGGAATTTATTTACATTACAAAATGTTATCTCAGGTAAGCCCTTTACCTTTGATAGTATATAATGTTCCTGGGCGCACGGGTAGTAATATTTCTGCAGAGACAACTTTACGATTGGGTAATGATTTTGAAAATATAGTAGCTGTAAAAGAAGCTTCAGCAGATTTAACTCAAATTAAAAAAATTCTAAATGATAAGCCTGATGATTTCTTGGTACTTTCAGGTGATGATGAACTCACTTCAACAATAATTGAAATGGGAGGGGATGGCGTGATTGCTGTTATTGGACAATCGCATCCTAGCACTTTCTCTAATATGGTAAATGCTGGATTGAACAGAGAGTTTGAAAAGGCAAAATCATTGCATGAGAAGCTAAATCCTATTTACGATCCTTTATATGCAGATGGAAATCCTGCTGGCATAAAAGCTGCTTTAAATATAATGGGGATTTGCAAGAATGTATTAAGACCTCCACTAGTTTCAGCTACACAACAAACTTTTGATAAACTACAATCTTTTATTGCTGATGAGCATCAGTAATTGTTTCTGAGATATAGTCTCCATTAGCCAATTTATCTTTAATGGACTTAAAAGCACTGATCGTTTGATTGACATCTTCTATTGTGTGTGTTGCGGTAGGAATCAGTCGTAGTAAAATAGTACCTTTAGCTACTATAGGGTAAGTTACTACAGAGCAGAAAATGTCATAATTCTCCCGTAAATCAAAACTTAGATTAGTTGCCTCTGTTACACCACCGCTTAAGTAAACAGGTGTAATGGCAGATTGGGTATTCCCTAGCGTAAATCCAACATCTTTAAGTCCTTTTTGTAATGCATTTGCAATCTCCCACAACTTTGATTTTAGTTCAGGTTTATTAATAAGTAATTCCAATCTTTTCAATGCACCCTCAACAAGTGGCATTGGTAAGGATTTGGCAAAAACTTGTGAACGCATATTGTATTTTAAGAATTCTATAACATCAGCAGTAGAACTGATAAATGCACCAATACTAGCCATTGATTTTGCAAAAGTGCAAAAAAGTACATCAATTTCCTTTTGGCAGTTCAAGTGCTCCCCTGTTCCAATTCCTTTTTTCCCCATAGTACCAAATCCATGTGCATCATCTACAAATAATCGGAATTCGTATTTTTGTTTTAAATCAGTTATTTCTTTCAACTTTCCTAAATCACCAGACATACCAAAAACTCCTTCAGTAATTACTAAAATTCCACCTCCACTTTTTTCAGTTAGCGCTTTTGCCCTTTCTAATTGCTTTTCAAAACCTTGCATGTCATTGTGCTGAAAGACAAATCGTTTGCCTGCATGCAGGCGAACACCATCTAGTATACAGGCATGGCATTCAGCATCATACACAATAACATCTTGCCGATCTACCAAAGCGTCAATAGCAGAAAGCATGCCTTGATAGCCAAAGTTTAATAGTATGGTATCCTCTTTCTGTATAAAATCGGAAAGTTCAGCCTCTAATTCCTCATGAGTTGCAGTGTTTCCTGACATCATTCTCGCTCCCATAGGCGTACCCAATCCCCAATTCTTGGCGCTTTCCGCATCAATTTTTCTCACTTCTGGATGATTGCTTAATCCGATATAATTATTGATACTCCATACGAGTACATGCTTTCCTCTAAATGTCATTCTATTAGAAATTTCTCCTTCCAAAATAGGATAGGAAAAATAACCATGTGCTTTCTTTGCGTATTTACCCAAAGGTCCTCTGTTCTGTCTTATTTTTTCGAATATATCCATAGCTGCAATAATATTAAATATTTTTTGTTTTGTTATGCCTAGGATAGTAATTTGCCGATTGAAAAAAATTTTGCAAAGACCATTAATTAGTTTTATTTTTGCCGGTTCTTTTAATTAAATAATGAAAAATATACTTTATTCTTTACCGATATTACTGCTTTTTACATCTTGTAGTAAATACCAAAAAATACTAAAAAGTACTGACTTAAGTTTCAAGTTTGACAAGGCAGTAATGTATTATGAAAAAGATGATTACAATAGAGCACTGCCACTTTTTGAGGAGCTTTCAACAGTATTTAGAGGGTCAGCAAAGGCAGAAGAAGTGAATTATTATTATGCCTATTGCCACTATTCATTAGGAGAGTATTTGATGGCTGCTTATCTTTTTGAAACCTATGCTCAAACTTACCCTAACGGTAAACATACAGAAGAATGCCAGTATATATCAGCATATTGCTATTATTTATTATCGCCAATTTACAAACTAGATAGTAAGAATACTTACAAGGCTATTAATCACTTGCAGCTTTTCACTAATTTGTATCCAAAAAGTGAGAGGGTAGAGAAATGCAATCAACTAATAGATGAATTAAGAGCAAAATTAGCTAAAAAAGCTTTTCATAATGCCAAGCAATATTACACTACTCAGTATCATAAATCGGCAATCATAGCGCTAAAAAATGTATTGCTTGATTTCGCAGGAAGTAAATATGAGGAAGAAATCTATTTTCTAATTGTAGAATCTTCTTTCGAATTAGCGAAAAATAGTATCAGCAGTAAAAAAGAAGAACGATTAAAAAATACTATTGAAGCTTATAATGAGTTTGTAGAACGTTATCCAGCAAGTAAGCTATTAAAACAAGCAGAAAATACACAACAAAAAACATTAAAATTAATAGAAACATTAAAACAATCTTAATATCATGAAGTTTAAAAAAACAGGAGCGGAACAAACAACAATTACTAGAGATGTAAAAGATATTGTTGAAAAAACAGGAAATGTTTACCAGTCGTTAGCTATTTTAGTAAAAAGGAGTGAGCAGATAAATGAAAAAATGAAAACAGAACTTCTTGAAAAACTCAATGAGTTTGCTACTTATACTGATGAGTTAGAAGAAGTATTTGAAAATTCTGAGCAAATTGAAGTGTCGAAATTTTACGAAAGACTACCAAAACCTTGGGCGATTGCAGTAAAGGAATTATTAGAAGATGAAGTGTATGTAAGAGAAGTAGATAAAGAAGAAGTTGATGAAGATACACCATCAGAAGAAAAAGATGCTTAAAAACAAAAAGGTAATATTAGGTGTTACTGCTAGTATTGCTGCTTATAAATCTGCTTTTATTGTTCGTGAGTTAAAAAAAGCAGGAGCTGAGGTTAAAGTAATTCAAACCAAGGCTTCTTTAGATTTTGTAACATCACTTACGCTTACCACTCTTTCTGAAAACGCTGTGCTAACAAAAATGGTGAAAGAAGAAACCAATGATTGGAATAATCATGTAGATTTGGGTCAATGGGCTGATTTGATGCTTATTGCTCCTGCTACAGCAAAAACCATGGCAAAAATGGTGTCGGGAGAATGCGATAGTCTTTTATTAGCCACTTATCTTTCTGCCAAATGTCCAGTTTATTTTGCTCCAGCAATGGATTTAGATATGTACAAACATCCATCCACAAAGCAAAATATAGAAAAATTAAAAAGTTTTGGAAACAAACTTATTCCTGCTGAATTTGGGGAGTTGGCTAGTGGATTGATAGGAGAGGGACGAATGGCTGAACCGGAAAATATTATTGGCTTTATTCAAAAAGATTTAGCTTCAGACTTACCGCTTACTAATAAAAAAGTACTGATTACTGCAGGTCCAACTTATGAGCCTATAGATTCTGTTCGGTTTATAGGGAATCATTCCTCTGGGAAAATGGGTTATCATTTAGCCAATCAGGCAGCAAAATTAGGGGCTCATGTTACGCTAATTATTGGTCCATCAAATTTAAAAACTGAACATAATCTCATCACACAAATTGATGTAAAAACAGCAGACGAGATGTTTGATAGTGTGAAGCAGTATTTTCAAAGTGCTGATATTGGTATCTTCTCAGCAGCAGTTTCAGATTACAAATCGACAGTTGTTGAAAGTGAAAAAATGAAAAAATCAAATGGAATTTGGAGTATTTCGCTAAGTAAAACAAAAGACATCTTGTTTGAAGTAGGAAAAATAAAAAAAGCTAATCAATTTTTAGTTGGCTTTGCATTAGAAACTCAAAATGAAGTAGAAAATGCAACAGCAAAATTAGAAAGGAAAAATCTCGATATGATTGTACTTAACTCTTTGAATGATAAGGGTGCTGGTTTTGGACACGATACTAATAAAATTACTATTATTGAAAAAGAAAATAAAATAGAGCAGTTTGAGTTGAAAGATAAAGCGGAAGTTGCAAAAGATATTTTCTCAAAAATTATAGCAGATATTTAATGAAAAAAGCATTCCTACTACCTATTATACTCATATTTGCTTCCAAGCTCAATGCACAAGAAATTTTCTGTAATGTGCAAGTGAATGCTTCTCAAATTCAAACTTCCGACAGAAAAGTATTTCAAACCCTTCAAACTGCTATTTATGAGTTTGTTAACAATACCAAATGGAGCAATACCAATGTTAAAAATGAAGAAAGGATAGAATGTACTTTTCTGATTAACATCAAAGAAAAAGTATCAAATGATGAGTATAAGGCTTCTATACAGGTGCAAAGCACAAGGCCTGTTTATGGCACTTCTTACAAATCGACAATGCTGAATTATTTAGATAATAATTTCCGTTTTCGTTATTTAGAATATCAAGCATTAGAATTTAACGAAAATACTCATATTTCTAACTTGACTTCTGTACTGGCTTATTATGTTTATATTGTTTTGGGGCTTGATTTCGATACCTTCTCAGAATATGGTGGAGCAACTTATTTTATCAAAGCGCAAAATATTGTTAATAATGCGCAAAATGCAAGAGAAATTGGATGGAAAGCTTTTGAAAGTGATAAGAATCGATATTGGCTTGCTCATGATTTACTTGACACAAGATATGAAGAAATACACTCTTGTTTTTACCGATATTATAGAGGAGGAATGGATATAATGGCCGAAAAATCTGATGATGCACGATATGAAATTACAGAAGCATTAGAGGAGTTAAGAGGGATTTATCGCGAGAATCCATCTGCATTTATACTAAAACTATTCTTTGATGCGAAATCAGATGAAATTATTAAGATCTATTCTGAGGCTTTTCCAAATGAGCAAGCAAGAATCATTAAACTGTTAACGGAAATTGACCCTGCAAATTCAACTAAATATCAAGCGATTACAGCAAAAAGCAGAGGTAAATAGTGCTTGTAAATCTGTACATAAAAAATTACGCTTTAATTGAAGAGTCCTCAATTGATTTTGAAAGAGGTTTTAATGTTATTTCAGGAGAAACTGGTGCGGGAAAATCTATAATGCTTGGTGGCTTATCTTTAATTTTAGGTAAAAGAGCAGATGTTTCAGTCTTGCATGGTTCAGAAAGCAAATGTGTTGTTGAAGGAAGATTCAATATTGATGAGTCAAGATACGTTGCTTTTTTTCAAAAAAATAACCTTGACTTTGAAGCTGAAACAATTATAAGAAGAGAAATCACACCAAATGGAAAAAGCAGAGCATTTATCAATGATACGCCTGTAAATTTATCAGTACTCAAATCCTTTTCTGAAGGTTTGATTGAGCTACATTCTCAACATGAATCCTTAGCATTAAAACAATCAAATCATCAGCTTGATTTATTAGATAATTTTTGTGGCCATCAGCAAGAATTACAAGACTTTAAAACTGAGTATAAGCAGTTAATAGACTTTAAAAAAACCTTAAAAGATTTTGAAGAAAGTGGAGACCTTTCTCTTTCAGAAATTGAGTTTTTAAGGTTTCAGTTGCAAGAGTTAGAAAATGCTCAATTAAAAGAAGGGGAATTGCAGCAGGTTGAGGATCAATTATCGCTTTTAAATAATGCTGAGAAAATTGCAAATTATTTAGAAAAAGGAGTTAATTATTTTGAAAAGGAAAATGGTATAATCGACTCAATTGCT
This sequence comes from Flavobacteriales bacterium TMED123, assembly GCA_002170165.1. Taxonomy (GTDB): domain Bacteria; phylum Bacteroidota; class Bacteroidia; order Flavobacteriales; family BACL11; genus DUAL01. The sequence goes on along the minus strand of NHFY01000097.1, from coordinate 1,698 downwards.
GAGATAGGAGGAGATTTTGCTGAAATATCAAGCTATAATTCTAAAATCGCTGAGATTAGTGCTAGATTAAATCAATCCATAATTGAGTTAAAAGATATCAGTACTGATATTTATCAATTGAATTATAATGCAATAAATTATTCGTCAGAATTAGAGCGCTTAAATGCCAGATTTGACATCATGAATTCCTTACTATTGAAACACAGAAAAAGCTTTCTTTCAGAATTAATTGAGTTAAAAGATTCTCTTCAAGAGCGACTGAAAAAATATGAGCAATATGATGCTGAAAAAGCGCAATTAGAGCTTCAGATAATTAAGCAAGAGCAGAAAGCAAAAGTAATTGCAAAAAGAATTTCCAAAAACAGAAAAAATGCAATTGAAAAACTACAAGATGAGATGGAATTCATTTTACATAAATTGGGAATGCCTTTTGCTAATTTCTGTATTGAAATCCACACTTTAGTATCCCTTACTGAGAACGGAATAGATGAAGTAGTATTTATGTTTTCTGCAAACAAAGGTGTTGAAGTAGAGAAACTAAGTCAGATTATTTCTGGTGGAGAATTATCCAGATTAATGTTAGCTATCAACTACATTTCAGCACAATATTCAAATACAGTTACTTTAATATTTGATGAGATTGATAGTGGAGTATCTGGTGAAATTGCTAATATGATGGGAGAGATGATGCAAGAGATTGGTAAAGATAATCAGCTGATTAGTGTTACACATTTACCTCAAGTTGCAGCAAGAGGTCAGCATCATTTTATGATTTATAAAAAAGTAAAAGATGGTGTTACAAGCACACTCATCAAGCCCTTATTAGCTAACGATCGTGTAGAAGAAATAGCAAAGCTATTGAGTGGAAAAGAAGTGACTGAAACTGCTAAGAAAAATGCTTTAGAGTTATTAAATCAATAAGTTTATATTTGCATAAAAAATAAAATGGGACATAATCTATTAAAAGGAAAGAAAGGAATTATTTTTGGAGCATTAGACAGTAAGTCCATTGCTTGGAAGGTTGCCGAACATGCACATTCAGAGGGTGCAAAATTAGTGCTTTCCAATGCTCCTATTGCACTAAGAATGGGAACCATTAATGAATTAGCAGAAAAAATAGAATCAAAAGTAATATCTGCAGATGCTACTTCAATGGACGATTTGAGGGCTTTGTATGAAGGTGCTATGAAAGAGTTAGGCGGAAAGATTGATTTCGTGTTACATTCCATTGGTATGTCTGTAAATGTGAGAAAAGGAAGAAAATATTATGAGCAAAATTATGATTGGAATATGAAAGGTTATGATGTTTCTGCTTTATCTTTTCATAAAACCATGCAGGCAGCTTGGGAGCTAGATGCTTTGAATGAGTGGGGTTCAGTGGTAGGATTATCTTATATTGCTGCTCAAAGAGTTTTTCATACCTATAACGATATGGCAGATAATAAAGCCATGTTAGAATCTATTGCGAGAAGTTTTGGTTATCATTACGGATTAAGAAGAAAGGTAAGGGTAAATACAATTTCTCAATCACCAACAGATACTACTGCTGGAAGCGGTGTAGGAGGTTTTGATGGCTTTTATCGCTTTGCTAATGATTTATCTCCTTTAGGAAATGCTTCTGCTGATGATTGTGCCGAATATTGCGTCTCATTATTCTCAGATTATACTAGAAAAGTCACTATGCAAAACTTATTCCAT
>NHFY01000096.1 GCA_002170165.1 Flavobacteriales bacterium TMED123 | reverse complement strand
TGCATTTGTTTGGTGACGAGTAACCTCACTTTGTTTATGTTCTTGCCAGCCAATATATCTCCAATACTTAACATCATCAGAGTCATATAAACTATAGCCTCCATCATTAAAAGTTCCTACTGTACCATCATGCTTTTTAATGACCGGATTTCCGTCTGCACTTGCATTGTTAACTGTTGCTTGGCCATTACCATTGGAGACAGCGAGAGAACTTGGACCGGTTCCCGAAAATTTTGTCAGAGGAACCGTACCTCCCAGAGTATGGGTTGTTCTTCCTAGTGCTGCATCGCTTAGTGGTCCCGTAACCCCATTTGGAATTTTATGAGTTACAAAAACGTCACTCTCATTGCCTGATACAGTCAGAGTGTGTCTTTTCCACAAAAGCTGGCCTTCTTCAAGAGTTCTCCAGTTTTCCCACTTAGTTATAAGTTTTCCAATACAGTCTGTAAAAGTAATTTGAGAGTAAGTAATATTATTGAAAGAAACAACACTTTCTATACTCTTTATGGTACCTCTCCAAAAAAGCTTTGTTGACCCATCGTTTAGAGTAGGTTTATATTCATATTTATCACCCACAACAAAAGTTCCCTGTCCAGTAGCTGCTTGTATAACAATATCTGAACGAGTATCGCAATCTCTTGCTGCTTGTTTAAAGGTATCTAAGTTAATGTCAGTATCTTTATCTAAACCCCTTCCATACCTATCATTTGTTAAATAGTCAAGTAGTTGTATTGCAGGATTTATTGATACCTTTTTGTCTCCTCTTGAAATGATAGAGTAGTCATCGGGAGAGTCAGGAATAAACTTTCCTACTGCAGGTTGAAAGACTTCTGCGGAAGATCCTGCTTTTCTGTGAAATACAGGGAACCTTGAATCAAGTAAATCTGCTCCGGTAAATTCGTTTTGAAGGGATTGATTGTAAGTAATTGTTCGAGCACCCGCGTTCGTAGAAACAACTTTAGTTCCCTCTGGAATTGGGTGCGTTCTTAATGCCACTGAGTTAGCAAGTAATACATCTCTACCCGCGTCTAGCTCTGCTTGGATAGCATTTATTAAATCGGTAGCATTAGTAACATCCGCATAAGTTACTACAGCACCAGAAATGCTTTGCTTAATCAAAGAGTTTGAGGAACCATTTGCAGATATATAGTCTGCGCCTGTAGTTACCGTTGCTGTAGCAAAATCCCCAAATAAGGCAACTTTATGCGTTCCGTGATACTTTATAACTTTTACAGTTTGGGTTACTATACTGTTATCGCTTAGTGCGCGAGTAAGTTCTATTTCTTGGCCTTTGTAGTAATCATCTTTAGTGCTGCTTCCGCCTGTAGCATTATCATCTAACTTTGCTGCATTTGCTATAACTACTTTTTTAGCGTTTGCCCAAACACTGGCACTATTATTATTTCCGAGATTTGTTATCTTATTACTGCTAATATCATAAGTAACTTGATAAAAGCTCCTCCCCTCTTCAAGAGCTATATTTGCAGGAGTTTCATTAGTATCAAGAAAAGCTATCTGCACAGCTCCATTAGTTGCATTCTGAATGAGAACATCTCGCATAGTTCCTGCAGGAATAAGAAGGTCTTTTCCGCCGTCTCCCCCAACATTATTGCTAAGAACTGCGTCGCTAGCCCCGGTTCCTATGTTTTCAGATATAAAACCAGAAATATCTCCGCTTGCATTTATATAGTCCCATGTTGCAAAAGTTAGCTTATCATTGCTTGTGCCTGCAATACCGTCTTTTACTATATGAAACTCTTTTTTTCCTCCTGTGGGATCTTTATCAAATCTAAACTTTATTACGTCTTCGTTTCGTGAGTTTGTATATGTGCTCTTTTCCATTATAGTAATGTCAGCAACTAACGCAGCATTATTATTATTTGGATCGTAAGAGTCTACTATATCTCCAGTATCAAAATAAGCTGCTTGAGTATCCGCAGTTCGAGAAGATCCTGTCTGACTGTATACAGGATTTGGGTGCTGCTCATAAGAAAAGTCATAATTATATTGCTCAATCTCTCGTCCACGAACTACAAAGTCAAGAGAGGGTATTTCAGTTTCTCCGTCTGACACTGTATACTTTACTACAACATACGCGGTATCGAGAAGACGATGTTGTGGTCCCCAGTAATTATCTTTATTTTCAGATCCTTCCTGTAGTTTAAAACCTTGATTCGTGGTTGCTTGAGTAGTATTTGTGCCAACTGCTAAACCCTGCTTTGCAGTTCTTACTAGAAGATCGTCAGCTCTTTGGTGGGGTCTTCCCGCATGAAAAATAATAGTAGCATCAATAGGTCTTTGTAGGGTTGTTTTAAACTCGTGAAGCACACCTGTTGCACTATTTACACCCGAGCTTACTCCTTCGGTATTTAACCCTAAAATATTATTAAAGAAATTATTAGGTATAATTCCTGCAGCAGAACCAGTAGCGTCGTCCATAGTATCTACATAAGATTGAATTGAGTCAAGAACAGAGTTTGCAGGAGAAGAGGGTAAAGTGTCTCCTCTATCCATTCTTCCGGTACAAACAACATCTACTGTTTCAGAGTTACCACTTCGAGCGTCATTATCATTGTCATCTGTACACACTCTACCTTGGTCATCAATATAGATATCATACAGCCCTGCAATCTCTCCTTCGCAGATAGCATAAGCAACGTAAACTTCTGCAGAGTTAGTTTTCAAAGTATCTGCAAAAATAGGAATACTATCGGTTCTTTGAACTCCATAAATTACAGGAAGATACTTTGCATCTAAGTTAAATCGAAGATCAACATCTCTATCAACCTGTACAGTGTATTCTTCTTGTCTATACCGTTTTATTATAAAGCCACTTTTTTTAAGTCGTGTTTTCGTCTCAGTAGCTTTATAAACTGCTATAATATTTAGTGATCTTTCGGAGTGCATAAAGCCTAGATCGCTTCCATATTCGTAGCGAATCAAAGCTCCCGTATCAATTCGTCCATCGCCTCCTAAAGCTCTATGCTCTGGGTCAGAGGTTACTCGACCATTTACTCGAATAAAGTCTCCCCAGTGACTTGTAAGGCTCCATGTCATTTTAGAGCTTCTATTTGGATCTTCTGTAATTTTTGCTTTTGCAATTATACCTTTAAAAATTAGGTAAGGTCCTGCATTGGAAGATGCTTCTATAATTGCTCCAGTATCAGGATTTATATGTACTTTGTATATAAATACTTCTCGATTTATATATCCTGCGTATGCTCCATTCTCAGTCGTTCCTTCAAATTCTTCGTAGAATAAAGACTCATACTCGTCGGCAGCATTTTGAATAACAAAAGCAGTATTTGTGACAGCAGAAGTGCTTGAGCCTGCGTCTAAAGCTTCGCAGGTGATTGTCATTTCATCAGCAGAAAAAGAGGTTATTACAGCTCGATTATTATGAAAAGCGTGACCAGATCTTTTTATACAAACTTTGTCACCTATTAGAAACCCTGACTCTCTCCANCCAGNATTNCCTGCAGAAATTTGAAAAGTTACAGTGCTTCCGATAGNNGTGCCTGCATAAGTAATTGTTATACCAGCNCCNTCCGGNCTNGTAGCTCCTAAAAGAGTAGAATTAATTTCTAGNGTTAGACTGCTTGCTTTTGCTTCTGTAGTCTCTGCTATAGTTCCTACNTTTCCTACTCGATTTGCTCTATATGTTTGTACCCCGTTTGCTACACCCGCAACATTTGTAGATCCATCATTAAAAGTAATATCCCTAGAAGCATCTGTTAAGTAAACATAGTCTCTTGCATTTTTTGAGGGGCGAGAACCATCAGTTCCTACAGCTCTTTCAAATTTAATTAAATGGGCATAAAGAAACGGATCCTCGTTGATAAGAGAAGTTTTAAGGGTTGCGTCTAGTGATCTTTCGTTTCCTGCGCTCATAAGTATTCTTCTAGCTTAAGATTGAAAGAGTAAAGATTATCAGTATTCAAGCTATATTCTTTAATAGGTTGCGGCATAACTACCTTTACTTTAGGTACTAATAATGTTGTTACTCCTTGACGTTTATTTCCTAATACTATATGTGCGTGGTTTGCGACATTTTTTGCAAGGGGAGGAGTTACAGTAAGCTGTACTTGATCAGCATCTAAAGAATTTACTTCATTTTTTGTTTCAGCTGAAGTAATTAAATAGGCTTTTGTATGCGTAGTATCTGCAGAGTCTTCAAAAGTAATCATGTCGCCAGGCTTTGGACCATTTGGATAAATGTAACCAGGATGGGTATCTGGGTGCCAAACAGGTATAGTTGAGCTACTGCCAATACTAGCATGATCAAATGCCTGCATAATAACTTGGGAAGCACCTGCAGTAACAGCTCCCTCAACTCGAGGAGTAATTGTTCCGCTTGCTGCAGAAGTAGCCCACGTGCTATTTTGTGGCGTTCTGTATTGAGGAAGGGAAACAAAGAAAGGAGTAAGGGGTCCTTGTTTTGCAAGTAAAAAATTAAATACAGGTTCAAACTCCGCCCGAGTCATAGGGTGATAATTTATATCTATATTCCATTTTTGACCAGCCACGGCACGCGCAAGAAGACGTTGAGAGTTTGTTCTACTTACAAGTATTTTTTGATCGTTTGTAAGTTTTATAGAGGCAAAGCCAGGACCGACAGTACCGCTTGCATTATCACTTCCATCAAAATGTCTTTTAAAATTAGGATCTGGTAAAGTTAATTGTATTGCCACTATGCTCTCCTAGCTTGAGGAGAGCTATAAATAGTCTCATCTACATCTTCAAAAAACTCTTGACCGTAAGAGTTTGCAGCTTGTCTTAGCATTCCTATAATGTTTCCTTGCTGTTCTGTTAATACGTCCTCTACACCACTTGCATCTATTGCATTTATGTTGAAGGTTACGTTTGACCCTCCTGTCATTGTAGCAGTATCATCAGCAGGTACGATTGTTCCAGGTCGGTCAGGCATAAACAACTCTGGTCCTTGCTCTCCAACCACGTATCCGCCCGTTGCACGTGTCTTCTTACCGTAAAAGGCAGGACGGAAGTTTTCAGGTCCGCCTGTTCCTCGATCGCCTCTTAAATAGGAGAGTTCTCCGCCTGCTGACTGTGATTGTGCTATATCTACTGAGCTTCTTCTCTGTCCTACGGAAACACTTGAAGGAGTGCTTGCTCCTGCGCTACCAACACTACTACCTCCGCCCTGGTAGCTTGTTCCTGCAACAATAGCTAACTGGGCTGCTCCCATTACTAATGCAACAGTTGCTAGTGCTGGGGCAAGTATACCTGTTTTAAGAGATTCAGCAGCCATAATACCCATATAAGCTGCAGCGGTATTTGCAATTATAGAAGCCATTTGTAATTTTTTGTTTATTTCAAAATTCTTTCTTGCAATAGCTTCTTTTTTCTTTTCAAGAGCCTTTATTTTTGCAAGACTTTCTTTTGATTTTCCATCTCTTTTCTTTTCTGCGTCTATCTCTTTATCAATTCCTGCTGTTCGTGCTGCAGAAGCAGCATTTACTATTGAAGCAACTTGGCTTATGGTATTGGCAACAGCTCCTGCTATAGCAGCTCCCTTCTCCATTTTTGTTGCTCCTCTTTCAAACTCTTGAGCAACAAACATAAATGAATCTGCTATAGCGAACTGGCCTGCTGTTACTGCAGCAACAAGTTCTCCTTCAGGCCCTAGTTTCTTAAGCTCTTCCAGTGCAGGGGTAAGAACACCCTTCATGCCTTCTACTCGTGTTCTCATGTCTTGAATATCGGCAACTCTTCCTGCTTGATCAAAACCTGCTTGATCAAAAACACCTTTTTCATCCGTAAAATCTTCTTTCTTTATTAAAGACTTAGTGTTTAAGTTTTGCATATCTGAAAAGTTTTTAATTCTCTCTTGGGTTGTACCTGTTGAAGTACCAGAGATTAGTGCTGCTCTCGCACTCTCTTGAGCCTGTATTCTTGTACTTTTTATTGCTGCTTGGGATGCTTTTAACTCCAAATCTATAGTGTCTTTCTTGATTTTCATCATATCTTCTATAATACGTTTCTGGTCAAGTAAGTTTTGCTCCTCAACACTACCAGCTTTTACACCCAGCAAAGCTAAATCAATTTTTTTCAAAATTAACATATTTTCTAATTCAATTACTTGTTTTTTAATCGTAGCTTCTGCCTGAGCAATTTGTAGAGCTTTAGTTTCATCCTTTTTTGCATTTTCAAAGGCTTGCGCTGCAGTTATTTGAAACTTTCCTGTTTTCATATAGCTTTGAAGTAGTTGATCTGCATTTCTCGCAGCTTTACGAGTTTGATCTTCTATTTTTATCTGCTTCATCACCTCTTTTAACACATCAGCAGCGTGCTTAGCCCCCAGTTCCGCTGCTATAACATCATCTACAGCTTTTTCTAGCTCATTGAAAGCCTCTGCACCCTCTAGACCAACTTCCTTTACAGTTATACCAAACTTGTTAAAAGCTCCTCCCATCTCTTTCATCCGTGAATCTACAACAGTTTGCCCCAATGTTGGATCATTAAGAGTATTATTTATACTTTTTTTCAAGTCTTTAAGTTGTTGGCTTATTTCTTGAAAGTTTGAAGGTTTTGCTATGCTTGTAAAGGCTTTACCTACTTTTTGTCCTGAATCTTTGAACGCATTACCTAACCCAACTGTTCTAATTTCTAACTGCTTCATCTTATTACGAGCACCTTCCATTGCAAGTTGTAGCTGTGCTTGTTTCATTTCAAATGCTTCAGTTTCTTTACTCGTTGCTTTAAATTTTTCTGGTAATTCTGTTGCACTAGCCAGAAATTCTTCAACAGTCGACACACCAAAAATTGCTTCAATATTATCAAAGCCCATATCCTTTGCAGCCTTTGAAACGTTCGTAAAAAGATCTGATGCCTTTTCTTCTATCTCTGCTATGTCTAAAGCTTGTTCAGAAGTAAACCCCATGGCATCTAAGCCTTTTGATACTGCCTTTCCTGCATCGTCTACAATATCTCCAATACCATCAAACATACTCATGAAAAAATCAGCTATCTTAGGAAGCCGTAAAAAGTCTGAAATTACAGTTCCTAAGTTTGCAAAAGCATTTGCTATTGTTCTTAATACTCGATCAAGATTACTAAGTTCTTCGAGTTGAATAGCTCCTGAAAACTGCTTGAAAGCGTCTTCAGACTCTATTACTATTCCATTTAGGACTTGTATCTGTGCCTGTAAAGCTGAGCCTTTTTCAGCGGATCTCTCAAGTTCTGTGCTTGCGGCAGCCAATCTAACTTCTGACTTTTTTAATTCTACATTTAATTGTTCCACTTTTGCAGGAATACTTTCGAGGACTTTATCCAACCTATTCAAAGGAGTTGTGACTTCCTCAGATCTCTTAAATAATCCAACAAGAAACTGTATAAGCAAGCTACCAAAAAATATAATCTGTCCAATAACTGGAATTGCATTAATAAGTGCTGCTCCAAATAATCTTACACCTGCACTAGCCAGTGTAAAACCAGTTTTGATTTTTTTATTAGTTTTGCTGAGTATTCCGCCACTTTTATCAAACTTTTTGGATTCTTTAGCTGCACCTCTAATTGATGCGCTATATGCCGTCATTCCAGTCAAAGCTTCTTTGAAACCGCCAACAGCACCTTGTTTATTTATGTTTTCAAGAGTTTCGCCTAAGCTTTCCTCTGCGGATACGATACCACCCAGTAAAGCTTCTTGAGCGGCTCGCTGACCACTTCCCTCTCTGAGATTCTGAAGTTGTTTTAATCTTAAAATAAGTGCTTGTATAGCTTTAGTTTCTTTTGCATATTCGGAATTGATTGTTTTACCTGTGTCTTTTGCAATTTTCTGTCTTCGAACAACAGATGCATTTAAAGATTTTATAGATTTTTCTATATCTTTTGGACTTCCTTTTCCAGATGCAATTCTGCCCTGTAGTTGTGCGAAAATAGTGTCTTTACCTATTTTTACTTTTGCTGCTCCTATTGCTGCTTGCTCTGCGTCTACTGCTGCTTTTTGTGCCGCTCTCATGTCAGGTATTGCAGCCTTTGCAGCCTTTGCTGCTTCTTTCTGCCTAACTCCAAATTCTGTAAGTGCAGGAACCATTGCTTTTAATACGCTGGTGCCGAATAATATCATTACACCTGTTAAAGCAACAACATTATTTGCAAGAATACTTAAAAAGGGAACAACTGCTACATTTATAATTTGAAGAAAAGACTCTGCAAGATCTCTAAAAGTTCCTGCCATTCTATCAAAAGGATTCACATCTGCTTCTGCAAGATTACCAAACTTTCTTTCCCCTTGTTCTAATGCTTCATTTAAAAAGGCTTGCCGTCTTTCAGCTTCTGTTAACGAGCCTGCGGTTCTCCCAAGCTCAGTTGCATATTTTTCAACAGCATCATCGAGTCTTACAAAAAGCCCTAATTCGTCTAAAATTTCTGGCTCTAGTTTTGCTGTACCTCTTATGAGCCTATCTAAAGCATCTCCTAGGTCTCTTCCGAGAGCAATAGAAGCTCCTCTAGCAATTCTAGTAAGACCTTCCATTTCTGAGATTGCAAACCCAGCAGAAAAACCAGAGGCTGCTGCTCTTAGGGATTGTTCAGTAGAAATAGCATTTCCTGTTACTTCTTTTAATCTATCTGCCATTATTGTAGCAGTTCTGCCAACAGTATTTCCAAGAGTAGTAAAACCTTCCTCTAGGACTTCTACTTGAGCAGCTTGTTTTAGGGCATTGAATGCAGCAGTTATAGCAAAAACGTTTGCGGCAAGAATAGCATAGGCAGGAACAAGCCCGCCTGTAATAGCACCCGCTTGTTTCGAAAACCCTTTAGCAGTAGAAAGACCCGCCTGCCCTACACCTTTTTCAACTTTTTGGTATTGAGTTCTCTTTTTAGTTAAGTTATCAGTCGACTTATTTAATTTATCAGTAGACTTGGAAGCTTTCTCAGCGTCTCCTGCTACCATTTTCAGACTGCCGTCTTTTTCGACTTTTACCTTAAATGTAATTTCATTGGCTGCCACTATTTTTTTCTCTTCATCTTATCATATTCCCGCTTTAGTTGTTCTGCGGATTTTTTGATAGCTC
>NHFY01000095.1 GCA_002170165.1 Flavobacteriales bacterium TMED123 | reverse complement strand
ACGAGCTGACGACAACCATGCAGCACCTTGCATTCCGTCCGAAGAAAAGTTGGTTTCCCAACCGATCGTAATGCATTTAAGTCCTGGTAAGGTTCCTCGCGTATCATCGAATTAAACCACATGCTCCACCGCTTGTGCGGGCCCCCGTCAATTCCTTTGAGTTTCAACCTTGCGATCGTACTCCCCAGGTGGATTACTTATCACTTTCGCTTAGTCTCCGACTGTATATCGCCGAAAACGAGTAATCATCGTTTACAGCGTGGACTACCAGGGTATCTAATCCTGTTTGATCCCCACGCTTTCGTCCCTGAGCGTCAATCCAGGCCTAGTGAGCTGCCTTCGCTATCGGTGTTCTGTGTAATATCTATGCATTTCACCGCTACACTACACATTCCGCCCACTTCGACCGAATTCAAGACGTACAGTATCAATGGCAGTTCTGCAGTTAAGCTGCAGGATTTCACCACTGACTTATACGTCCGCCTGCGGACCCTTTAAACCCAATGATTCCGGATAACGCTTGCACCCTCCGTATTACCGCGGCTGCTGGCACGGAGTTAGCCGGTGCTTATTCGTTTAGTACATTCAGCCTTCTACACGTAGAAGGGTTTATTCCTAAATAAAAGCAGTTTACAACCCATAGGGCATTCTTCCTGCACGCGGCATGGCTGGGTCAGAGTTGCCTCCATTGCCCAATATTCCTCACTGCTGCCTCCCGTAGGAGTCTGGTCCGTGTCTCAGTACCAGTGTGGGGGATCACCCTCTCAGGCCCCCTACCTATCGTTGCCATGGTAAGCCGTTACCTTACCATCTAGCTAATAGGACGCATGCCCATCTTATACCGCCAAAGCTTTAATTTTCCAAATGATGCCATTAGAAAATACTATGGAGGATTAATCCGAATTTCTTCGGGCTATACTCCTGTATAAGGTAGGTTGCATACGCGTTACTCACCCGTGCGCCGGTCGCCACCAAAATAGTAAACTATCTTTGTGCTGCCCCTCGACTTGCATGTGTTAGGCCTGCCGCTAGCGTTCATCCTGAGCCAGGATCAAACTCTCCGTTGTATAATAACTTCGAATTTTAAAGCTCGTGATGTTAATTCTTAATCTTGATTCGCTGTTTTCTTACTTTTCCTTCAATAATTCAAAGAACTCTCTTTTGCCATTTATTCGCTATCAAACTCCTAAACAGTAAAAAATCCTCTCGCTTAATACAAACAAAAAGGACTCTTACAAATAACTACACTTAATTACTTGCGGGGTGCAAAGGTAAACACTCTTTTTATTATACCAAGAAAAAAATGAAAAAAAAAGCCCAAACAAATTAATGCATGGGCCAAGTTTCATCTGAATGCCTATAAACAAAGCAGTTAACTCAAGATAGATTAACGTAAAATTCTTACGATTTTTGAAATCTCATGAGAACCTTGGTTTATTGCTAGTAGATATACTCCATTCTCTATAGCTTCAGAAATATGCATGTGAATATTGTTTGTCCCAGAAGAAAGTTGAGCTTTCGTTTTAGCAAATACCTCTTTCCCTGTAAGGTCATATAGTTTTGCATTAAATTTCCCGGAATTTGAATTTATCAAAGTAACAAATAGCTCATTTGTTTCTGCAATAAAAGAAACAGTTTCCAAAGAAAATGAAAGATTTTCAACTGAAGCTCCTTGATCCTCAGAAATTGAATGCTGGGAAAGGAATATTTCGTCTCCACTCGTCCCTCCATTACCATTTGCATGATTACTAGACACATAAAAAGTCACATCCCCTACACTTGAACTAGGCGCCGTCCAATCCCAAAGCCATTCAGAAACAGAATTCGTATTACTCGCCGAAATATGGTTCGCATAACTTCGACCGTTTAACGAACTTATTGCGGTGGTCATTGACGCGCTAAAAGAACCTGCCATATCATCAGAGGAATTTAAAACAGTTGCTTGAAATCCTTTTTTCTGAGGATTCGTACTCATTGCCAAGGAAATAGCATAGGTATTACCCGGTACATAAGTTGTAACAGGGCCAGAAGCGTCTGAAACGGTTAGAATGTTCACATTTGCACCATCCATAACAGAACCAGAATGGCATGCTGTACAGTTTGCTTCACCGGGCGCACCTGTTTTTCCCGGACCAGCACCACCGGAATTCATTGGCCTAAAAGCCTCTTGTTTCAAATCCGCACCCCATTGAAATGCTAATAGAAGAAGCCCAAAGCTTCCCAGTAATAAAGTTGTAGTTTTTTTCATATTTCTAAGTTTTAGTTATTGGTTATTAGTTATCTAATGTACCTTGTTCAATCCAGCATTGAAAATGCTTTATTAAAGAATCACTTAAAGGAGGGCCACCTATAGGCATCAATTGAAATCCATCAGCTTGCATTGCACCTAATATTTGATTTGCCTGATTAGCAATATTGACATACCCTTCAAAATTATAACCTCCGGATTGAGATGCAGAACTGTGGCATCCAACGCAACTTTGATTCATTAATGGCTCGATTTCTTGAGAAAATGAAACCTCATCAAAACACTCAAGCACAACATTGTCATTTACTTTATCCTTGGCACAAGCGCACAAAAAAGAAATACATAAACCATAAATAAGAAACTGTTTCATTCTATAAAAGTTAAAATTGACGGCTAACACAAAAACCCATTCTAAATTGTCCATCCAACCAATTCGCACGAGTGTAAGGTATAAACTGAGTCTCTCCGAGTCCTTTAGAATTTGTGAAATTAATAATGAAGTTATGCCCAAAAGTTGACCACTCTAAAGCAATACCTAAGCTATTTTGATACCCTTGTTGTCGATACTCACTCCCGTTGAAACAATGATAGTATTCAGTTAGAAAAAAGAACTTCTTGGAAAGCCGAAAACGCATCGCTCCACCGAGCGTTAAAAGTGTATTTAAATCCATATCAGCGACATAATTTCGGTGCACCAAAGTTGGCATTATGGAAACACTCAATAACTTACCAAACCGTCTCGCCAGATTAAGCTGAGTGTAATAGGCAAATCGATGAATGACATTCGGGAAATGACTGACATTACTAATGTCTGGGGATGCTTTTTGATAAGTAAAGGAAGCTCCTCCTATTAAAGCAAGTGATACAGGCATGGAGTCTTTCACTTGCTCTAAAAAACGATATTTGACGAATCCATCTACGAGTGAACGATAAGGAACGCCTGTTCCCTTGCACCTTCCAAATCCAAGCATTAAATTTTTCGTAACACCATATTCGAGCGCTATTCTCATATCAGTTACATTATCAAAGCCAAACATGGTTTGAACACCGCCATTTAATCCAGCAATATCACCAAATCGGTGCTCGATGCGCATTTCAAAAGTTTTCTCAGGCAAAACTTCAACGGAGTGTCCGGAGATCACTCTTGTTGAATTAAAGGTTATTGGAACTTCAGATTCAAATTCAAAATCACTATCAAAATCAAATTCATCTTGACCAAAAGACAAAATTGATAGCAATAGAAAAATAGGTAAAAGACGCCTTTTAGTTCGTGTGGTCATAAAATAGAGTTGTTATTGCTACTGACGTACAATTTATAAAAAAGGTTGGTTAATCGTCTAAAGATTGTGGATATTTGTTCACAAGATGAAAAAATCTGAACTCAGAAAATACATTAAATCAAATCGAAAAAAAACTTCAAGGGAAGACGTTAAACTCTTTTCAGATGCGATCATTCAACATTTACTTGGAGAATTTGATTGGAAAGATAGGCTTGTCAATTTATTCCTCCCCATTCAAAAACACAATGAAATTGATTTAAATCCGCTAAAAGTTAAAATTGAAGGGTTAGGAGGTCAAGTGTGCATTAATAGATCAGACTTTGAAACATTTGAACTCACACCAATACTTTGGGATGAAAAGCTAATTCTTCAAGAAAACAAATTTGGAATACCCGAACCAATAAATGGGAAAGCGCTAAAGCTTCAAGACATCGATATTGTGCTCGTTCCGTTACTTGCTTTCACGATAGAAGGGCATCGCCTAGGATACGGCAAAGGATTTTATGATCGCTTCCTAAGTAAAACGAGACCAAGCTGCATTCATATTGGTATATGCCACAGTGACGAACCTCATCAAATTGATGATATTAGCGAAAAAGATATTGCTTTGGGGTATTTAATCTCCCCTGAAGGGCTTCGAACTTTTAGTTAAGAAAAGTTTCGTACAGTTCGTGAACCAGATATGACTGATCCTCCACTTTCACTGTTTGTATTTTAGATGCACCTAAAAACCTCATAATCACTCTTCTTGACTTAACATCATTATTTACCATAGTGAATGTTACTTTATGAGACTGGGCATCGAAGGCCGTTGTAAAATAAGGTGTATAATATTTAGAATATTTAGTTACGTCTTCAGCAGTAACGCTACTCGGAAGTGTCATTGAAATGACACCCTCCACAACAGATTGCTCAAACATTTCTTTATTCTCGACAGATGCTTCTTGTGAAAATGAAGAAAAGCAAACTGAAATAAGGGCGATTGAAAATAAGATAGATTTCATAGTAAATAATTTCTGCTAATCTACGATATTTTTGCGAATTTTAAAGCATGAAAAGTTTACTTCCCTATTGCAACAAAGACCTTGTAGAAGTGGGTTGTGATGAGGCAGGTAGGGGTTGTCTTTCTGGACCGGTAGTTGCGGGAGCGGTTGTGCTTGACCCAAACAGGGCGATTAAGGGGCTAGATGATTCTAAAAAGCTTACGGAAAAATCTCGACGCATCATGAGGGATGAGATTCTTAAAAATGCGCTCGATTATGGTATAGGTATCGTTTCGAATATTGAAATTGACGAAATCAATATTTTAAATGCCAGTTTTCTGGCTATGCACCGCGCAATTGAGGCACTTAGCAAAACTTCCCCTGAACATATATTAATTGATGGGAATAGATTTAATCCTTTCATGGAAATCCCTCATACCTGCGTAATAAAAGGAGACGGTATTTATCAATCCATAGCAGCAGCATCCATTTTGGCAAAAACGACTAGAGATGAAATTATGTTTGCACTGCATGAAACCCATCCGCAATATGACTGGAATCGAAATAAAGGCTATCCAACAAAAAAGCATAGAAGCGCAATTGCAAAATATGGACCAACAAAGGAGCATCGCATGACTTTCAACCTTCTCGGTGGTGATTCTCAACTGAGCTTATTTAAGTAAACAATCTAGTGTTAATTTCATTTTCACAGGTCATATAATTACTTGCTTGTTTGAATGTAACTTTGAGAAATGCTCAAGAAAGGTCTCCTTTTCGCGATTGTCATGCTATGCCTCTATGCAACATTATCCATAGTCAAATCACTCAGTGCACAAAATGACGTTCCGAAAGTTGCAGGCTATTTTTCAATGGCAGACTCATCTATATATGCGATTACTTTCCCTACTCGCTTGTCCCTGGAAAACGAAAAAATCGAATCGATAGGACTGAATTTGGACCTTGTCAAAAGCCTTAGCCCAAGTATTCCAGAAAATTGCACCGTTTATTTCAGTAAAAAAAGAGGTGTTGTCGTTTTTGAGGCGAACCATGAATGGACACAGAGCAGCTTGAAAGAACTTTTCCGAAATGGGAAGCATAAGGTTAAATTTTTAGGAAATCGAAAAATACAATATGGGGCATATCAGGGCGATTACTCGAGGCATATAATGGTTCTACACGACGCTAAACTTGAGTCTAAAAATGGCGAATATGAATTTGAGATTGACAAAAAAGCCACCCACAGCGAAATCATTTTTATTGATTCAAGTCTAAAGACAACCAATTATTACAGAAAACAGGATGCCCTTATCTCTTACAGAAACTCTCCTCAAAAAATTGATCAGGCAAACAATATTGCTGATGAGCGCATATTTTCTAAGTTCATCTATTCCGAATTTGACACCTACCAATTTTATGAAAAAACATACCTAGGCGCAATAGATCCTTTTTTCAAAGAAAGCCCATTTTATTCATGGATTAATAGCGGGGTTGTTTTGCTTACCAAAGGGAATAATTCGATAGTCGTTCTTGACATGAAAGAAGGTCAAACACTCATTGAAAATATGAGTGAGCGCATTGGTATCGGGAATGCTGAGGAAAACTTCCAATTCTTGAAAAACGTTAAGCTATCTAGCTTTATGGAAGTTTCTGGTAATGACGGTATTTACGCTAAAGACCTTCAAGGTTTTGCGATTTTATCAAAAAGCAAATTGCTATTTGACCAGTTTAATACCGAAGCCTCATTGGGAAATTCCTTAGGGATGAACAAATTAAAAATGCGCCAGCTTTATGGAGGTTTACCTCAAGCCGTTCTTCATAGATCATATGGCAAAAATTCGACTCAATTGACAATCAGCGCAGCTGGCGATCAATGGGTCACTGCAAAATATGAAAGCGAGAAGCATAAAGAAACGGCAAATGATCTAGATTTAAAAGGTTATTTCTCAATGAATCCAAGTGAAAAAATCAGCTCGTTTTATGCCTACTCAGGAAGAGGAAATACCTTTTTAATTACAGAATCCAACAAATGGATCAGGTATGAAAACGGGATTCGAATGTGGGAAAAAACTTTTGACAGAAAGGTTGTTAAAGAACCCAAATTAATGGAAATGTCGACTGAACAAAATCAAGATATTTCAATCTTATTTAAAGATGAGGCTTTAATCGTAGACAAAGCAGGTCGGATTCTTAATCGATTTCCAACCTCAGGAGCAGTGCACCCTATTCGATTCAGGTTAAAAAATAAAATTGCGTTTCTGATTCCCAATATCAAAAGAATGAACGTCACAGACAATGACGGCCGTAACATATCTGTCTATAATTTTAGTTCCCCTATAATTGACATGGTACTTTTCAAAGAAAACAATCGAAAACATGTTGGTGTACTTTGCGAAAAAACATTTTTTGTTATTGATTTAGAACAAAAAAGAACGAAGCGAAAGGTTCAGCTTGAAGACACTTATGAGCTACTAAAGTTTAAAGAATATTCTGTGATCCTCTCTGAAAAACGAGACCATACCATAGATGTTTTTGGGGAGCGCTCCGCCATAAATATGCCTGAAGGATTCGCCTACAAAACGGCATTCTTCAATGGTGCAAATACAGAGCTGCTTTTTGCAAAAGAAAATGAGCTCATTGCTATCAATTCCCGAGGACAATTTTTAGGACAGAAGACACTAAGTTGCGCCTCGATAGATGAAATATCGATCTATTCCTCAGAAAAAAGACCAATTGAAATTGGTGTATTAGATGGTATTGAAAACAAAATTGTACTTTTAGACTCTAAAAATTTAATTGAAACCAAAGAAAAAAGGCGAGGCGAGAAAAACCTCCAATTAACAACCTATGACCATCGAGGTATATCCATTACAACTTTTCTCGGTGAAATCTTAATCCAATACACTAAATTTTAAACATGAAAAAAATCAGCTTTATTCTATTTTTCCTAGTTAGCTTTTCTGGTTATTCTCAAAATTACTTGGGTGTCTCTTCAAGTAATTATGCAGGAGCAATGGGAATGGATATTCAACCCGCGAGCTTCGTGGACGGACGTTTTAAATTTGACCTTAATTTGTTTAGCACTAATTTTAGTGCCTATCAAAATTTTGGTGCATTTGATGCATCCATATTACCCAAATGGTGGAAAGGGTCTTTTGAAGATCAGGATGCCATTGACGCCTGGTCAGTAGATGCTGATTCTACAATAGAAGGTGATTATTTTGGTGGATATAGCTTTTTACCAAAACTATACGACCAAAATTCTGCTGGTGTGCTAGGATTCAATACAAATTTCCAGCTTGATCTTCTCAACTTTATGGTCCACGTCACACCAAAAGTGGCTATTGGACTTGGTGTGAAGGTGAGGTCAATAACCAATGTTGACAATATCGATCCTACACTTGCATATCTCGCTGAGCAAGAACTTGAGGACCAAAGTTTTTGGGATACAGAGCTAAATGAAGAGCTGATTAACGTAAACCACATGACTTGGGCTGAATATGGCTTTAACTATTCTCAAATCATAAAAGAAGAAGGAGAACATTTCCTTAAAGGAGGAGTGAACTTAAAATATCTGGCAGGATATGCAGCGGCATATATGTTTAGTAACAACTTTGAATACAACTTATATAATGATGATACTACCCAATTTTTAAGTGGAGACTTTGGTTATGGTTATTCTGAAAGTATTGAGGATGCAGCAAATGAAAACCTTGATGCCGATGGCCTTTTTGGCGCTCCAAAAGCATCGGCAAATGGATTCGGGTTAGATCTCGGTGTCGTGTATGAGTGGAGACCAGACTACAAGGACTATAAATACGATATGGATGGTGAAACCAATTTGTGGGCGCGTGATCAGAACAAATATAAATTAAGGGTAGGTTTATCGCTGACTGATCTTGGTGGAATGAGTTTCAAGAAGGGAGGTCTAAGTAGAGACTTTTCTGTTCAAACCTCAAACCTATTTGATTTAAATACTTTTGATTCAGCTGACGGACTTGATGGTCTTGACGGTATTATTGATTCCTTAATTGTTGAGTCAAGTGCAGCAGGTAATTCAGAATGGACGGCAGGAGAAAGAGACACTGCTTCCACATTCTTCATGCGGACACCTTCTGCCTTTAGCTTTCAGGTGGATTATCATATCTGGAAATCTTTCTACGTAAATGCAACAGGTATTTTCAATATTGTATCCAGAAACAGAGATGCAAAGGTCAAGGTTCCAAGCCAATTCTCAATCACACCAAGTTTCGACTTTGCTTGGCTCGGTGTTCATTTACCAATATCAATAAATAGCTACAGTGGATTCAAAGCTGGTTTGGCAACGCGACTAGGACCTCTAACCTTAGGTGTTACAGATTTTAGAACACTATTTGCCGCGGGCCAAGTAAGAGGTGCCGAATTTTTTGCAGGAGTGCATATTCCAATTCTTTACAGTGCGCCTAGCGACATTGACGGAGATAAAGTTTCAGACAAGGTGGATGATTGTATTACCGAACCAGGACCTTGGACCTTCAAAGGATGCCCTGACACCGATAACGATGGTATCATAGATATGAAAGATGACTGTCCAGCTGATTCAGGACTTGTTGAATTTAAAGGATGTCCAGATCGCGACGGAGATTCGATTCCGGATAAAGCAGATGATTGTCCTGATACACCTGGAATACCAGAATTTAATGGTTGCCCGGATACGGATAATGATGGCATCATGGATAAAGAAGATGATTGCCCCTTAGATTCAGGATTGGTGGCATTCAAAGGATGTCCTGATACGGATAAAGATGGTATCATGGACAAGGATGATGACTGTCCATTAGATTCGGGAGTGGTTGAATTCAACGGCTGTCCTGATACGGATGGAGATGGAATTAGCGATCAAGACGATGCTTGTCCGCTCGTCTATGGTGAAAAAGAATTCCAAGGATGCCCTGATACGGACAAAGATGGAATCATTGATGGAATTGATGATTGTATCGAAACCCCTGGTCCAAAAGAAAACAATGGTTGTCCATGGCCAGATACGGATAAAGATGGTCTATTAGATAAAGACGATGACTGTCCGACAATCCCTGGTCCAAAAGAAAACAAAGGATGTCCATACACAGACACGGATGAAGACGGAACACTTGACAAAGACGATGAGTGTCCTAACACACCGGGTCCAGTCGAAAATAAAGGATGTCCAGTTCTTGAAGAAAAAGTTGTTGAAGTGCTGAAAACAGCATTCGATAACCTTGAGTTTAGAACGGCTAAAGACATTATCCTTTCAGAGTCTAAACCTTCATTAGAAGAACTTTCCGAGGTCCTTACAGAAAGACCTACTTGGGTTCTAGAGATTTCAGGACATACAGATGATGTAGGTAACGCTGATAAGAACATGGTTCTTTCGAAAAAGAGAGCTGAGTCTGTAAAGAGATTCTTAATTTCGAAAGGAGTTGTAGAATCGCAGCTCGTCATCAAGTTCTTTGGAGAGACCGCACCTATAGCGGATAACAAAACCGCAGAAGGACGTCAGAAAAACAGAC
This sequence comes from Flavobacteriales bacterium TMED123, assembly GCA_002170165.1. Lineage (GTDB taxonomy): Bacteria > Bacteroidota > Bacteroidia > Flavobacteriales > BACL11 > DUAL01. The sequence continues at coordinate 5,880 of NHFY01000095.1, read as the reverse complement.
GTGTTGAAATGAAAATTGTTTTTGAATAAGAAAAACTGAATAGCCAAGCGCAGGTTAAGACTTGTGCTTGGTTTTCTATAAGTCCATTTCGTAATTAATAATTACTTAACGTCCAAGTAACGATTTAAACAACCTGTGACCTTTTCTTTGTAACATATGAGCAAAGATTCTAAAAGGAGAAGCGTTTTGATCGTTGATGACGAAAAAGATATTGTGGATTTTCTTAAATACAATATCGAAAAAGAGGATTATCGCGTTTACACGGCTGAGAACGGAGAAAAAGCCGTTGAAATGAATCGTAAAGTCATGCCCTCAATGATATTAATGGATGTTATGATGCCGCAAATGGATGGCATAGAGGCATGTAGGGTGATACGTAACGACCCACTTATTCATCAACCAATCATAGTTTTCTTGACCTCGAGATCAGAGGATTATTCGCAAATTGCAGCTTTCGATGCTGGAGGTGATGATTATATTTCAAAGCCCATTAGGCCACGGCTATTAATTAAGCGAATAGAAGCCATTTTTAGACGTGTTAATAAAACGGAAGAACCAAACCGGAAATCTTTAAATGGGGACCTTTCTATTGACCGTGATAAGTTTATTGTCAGTATCAAAGGAGATGAAATGTATATTCCGAAAAAGGAATTTGAACTACTAGAATTGTTAATGAGCAAGCCAGGAAAGGTATTTAAAAGAGACCAAATCCTATCCGTTGTTTGGGGAAATGACACCATCGTTGGTGAAAGAACAATTGATGTACATATTCGAAAGTTGCGAGAAAAGCTCGGAGATGCCTATATTCGTACTATTAAAGGNGTCGGATATACATTCTCAGAAAAGTGAAATACCCAAAGCCAAGTCTATTAATNCTNTATGGAAGCGTCTCAACGCTATTCTTTGGNTTTATGTGNACATTATTTGTACACTTATTTATTTCCGAGGTAGAGTCNTCCCTTTTCTTTATNATCCCTTTTCTAGGAGCAGCTTTTGTTTTTGTAATATTTAATTTCTTTTTAAAGAAATTCATTCAGCACAGACTGGCCATCTTATACCGATCCGTTCAAACCAAACAAGAAGATATTAATCCTTCCTACCTCGAAGAATCATTAGACGAAATGATTGAAAATGCTGAAGAAAAGGTAGAGCAATGGCAAAAATTTCAAAGCAAAGAAATCTCAAAGCTAAAGGAGCAAGAAGCTTTCAGACGAGAATTTCTTGGGAATTTAGCCCATGAGCTCAAAACACCCATTTTCTCAATTCAAGGATATATTCTAACGCTTTTGGAAGGTGGGCTCGAAGATGACAAGATAAACCAAAAATTTTTAGAAAGAGCATCCATTTCAACGGATAGAATTGTAGGAATATTAGATGACCTCGATAACATTACAAAAATGGAAGATGAAAAATTCCAATTAAAGATGGAGTCATTTGATATCGTAACATTAGCAAAAGAAACTTTTGAGTCATTAGAATTAATGGCGCAAGAAAAAAACATTGTTTTTTCGCTTGAAGATCCAGGTGAACCAACATTTGTGTTGGCTGACCGCGAAAAAATTGGTCAAGTTTTGACAAATCTCGTCCGAAATTCCATCGCATATGGCAATAACGAGGGTTCAACGACAATAACAATATTCACCATTGATGATTTGACAACAATAGCAGTTTCAGATGATGGTATTGGAATTGAACAATCTCATCTTTCAAGGCTTTTCGAGCGCTTTTATCGCGTAGAAAAAAGCCGAACTAGACATGAAGGTGGTTCTGGACTTGGACTGGCAATTGTGAAACACATTATTGAGTCTCACAATCAGAAGATATCTGTAAAAAGTACCCCTGGCATTGGGAGTCAATTTCACTTTAGTTTAGATAAAAGTTAAAGATTTGTTTTAGAATCCGATACATGTTGTACCTTTGCCGAAAATTTTGGAAGAGATTCGTTTAAATTAATATCGTTTTAACTATGAAAATACTTAAAATTCAAGCACTTAGAGGCCCCAACCTATGGAGCATTAGAAGAACCAAATTAATTCAGATGAGACTGGATTTAGAGGAACTAGAAGAACGTCCTACGGATAAAATAGAGGGATTTAGAGAAAGAATTGAAGCTTTACTGCCTTCTTTGATAGAACACCGTTGTTCAGAAGGGTGTTACGGTGGGTTTTTTCAGAGAGTGGACAGAGGTACATGGATGGGTCACGTGATTGAGCACGTTGCACTGGAAATACAAACTCTTGCAGGAATGGACGTTGGTTTTGGTCGAACAAGAGAGACCAAAACTTCAGGTGTTTATAATGTAGTCTTTAATTACTTAGAGGAAAAAGTTGGTGTTTATGCTGCAAAAGCGTCAGTAAGAATTGCTGAAGCCTTAATTTCAGGAAAGGATTATGACCTAAGTGAGGACATCCAAAAAATGAAAGAAATTCGTGAAGATGTTCGTCTTGGACCAAGTACAGGAAGTATAGTAGAAGAAGCCGTATCTCGAGGGATTCCTTTTTTAAGACTTGGAAGAAACTCTTTAATTCAGCTTGGCGCAGGTGTAAACCAGATGCGTTTTCAAGCCACCATAACATGTAAAACCAGTAACATCGCTGTCGATATAGCTTGTAATAAAGAGCAAACTAAAAAGATGCTCAACGAAGCATCTATACCTGTAGCAAAAGGTGACATTTGTTACGATGAAGAGGATTTACAAGAAACTATTGATGACATCGGATACCCGATTGTAATCAAACCCTTAGATGGAAACCACGGAAAGGGAGCTTCTATCAATGTCACAAATTGGGATGACGCTGTAAAAGGACTATGGCATGCAAAAGAGTATTCAAGAAGGGTAATTGTCGAGAAATTTATAACAGGATTTGATTTTAGAGTACTTGTAATAAACAATGAGGTTGTTGCTGCTGCACAGAGGGTCCCTGCTCATGTTGTTGGAAATGGAAAAAACAACATTCAAGAGCTCATTGATATTACAAACGAAGATCCCAGAAGAGGTTATGGTCATGAAAACGTACTTACAGAAATTACCATCGATAAATCGACCGAAAGACTTATTAAAAATGCTGGTTACACTTTAGATTCTGTACTTACCGAAAATGAAACTTTATACTTAAAATCAACTGCAAACTTAAGTACAGGTGGAACATCTGTAGATGTTACGGATTTGATGCATCCAGAGAATGTTTTTATTGCTGAACGAATTTCAAGGGTCATTGGTCTAGACATATGTGGAATTGATATTATGGCACCAAACCTTACGCAATCCTTGAAAGAAAATGGAGGGGTTATTCTAGAAGTAAATGCAGCACCTGGGTTCAGAATGCACCTTGCTCCTTCTGAAGGGCTTCCAAGAAATGTCGCTGCTCCTGTTATCGATATGCTTTATCCTCCGGGAAAACCGTCCAGGATTCCAATTATATCTGTCACAGGAACAAATGGAAAAACGACAACTACACGTCTTATCGCGCATATTGTTAAAAACAACAACTATAAGGTTGGCTTTACTACCTCAGACGGGATTTATATCCAAAACCACATGATGGAAAAAGGAGATACCACAGGGCCGATTAGTGCGGAATATGTTCTAAAGGATCCAAATGTTGAATTTGCAGTTTTAGAAACTGCTCGTGGCGGTATTCTAAGATCCGGTCTTGGTTTTAAGGTTTGTGATATCGGAGTCATTACCAATATTCAAGAGGACCATCTAGGTTTGAGCGACATTCATGATTTGAATGATCTTGCAAGGGTGAAGTCTGTTGTTGTTGAAAGTATCAAGAAAGATGGTTGGGCGGTTTTGAATGGTGAAGATGACCATTGCTTGGAGATTGCACGATCTCTTTCTTGTAATGTGGCATTGTTCAGCTTAGATGAGAATTGCCCTGCAATTGTTGAACACTGTGCAGAAGGAGGTATAGCCGCGATCTATGAGAATGGATACATAACCATAAAAAAGGGAGACTGGAAAATAAGGGTTGAAAGAGCAACGCACATTCCGTTAACCATGAACGGAAAAGCAAAGTTTATGATTGCGAATGTTTTGGCGGCTACATTATCCGCTTACCTATATGGCTTTAAAACGGAAGGAATCAAATTATCACTAGCCACTTTTATTCCGAGCGCAGCACAAACGCCAGGTCGAATGAATATTTTTGAATTTTCAAAATTCAAGGTACTCATTGACTTTGCACACAATCCTACAAGCTACAGAGGAATTGAAGATTTTCTTGGAAGCGTAGATGCGACAAGAAAAATCGGAATCATTTCAGGAGTTGGAGATCGACGTGATGAAGACATAAAAGAGTGTGCCGTAATTGCAGCTAGAATGTTTGACCATGTTATTATCAGACAAGAAAAGCACCTTAGGGGTCGCACTGAAGTAGAAATTATCGACCTCATACTTGACGGGCTTAAGGAAGGTGATCCAACTGTGACACATGAAGTGATCTCATTGGAGGTTGAAGCAATCAAGCATGCGATTTCTCTGGCAGAAGAAGGTACATATATTGTAGCGCTTAGTGATGTAATTGATAATGCCATTAATATTGTTCAAAGCTATTTAGATGCTGAAATAGAGAAGGACGAACGTATAGAGGTGAATGCCTGAGTCAGATTACAAAACCATTAGGAATTGTAATCAGTATAACCATTTTTAAGACAATAATTGATATATTTATAGACAACCCACTGGTGCACGGTATTTTTCAACGTTTAAAAAGATAAATACTAAAAGCTAAAAAAAGCTTCTAAAATGCTTTTAAAATGCTCTGCAACAGTGCCATAATCTATAACTATATCATGAAAAAATTATTACTGTCATTTTTTATAGCATTTTTTATCCTTAACGTAAATGCACAATCCCCATGTACTGATGGCAGATATGCTAGTGACGTTTTTAGTGACTTCAATCTTACATCAGATATAGAATTTGGACAAAACGCTACATGGACAGGTGGACAATACACACTAAAATTAGACTTCTATGAGCCTCAGGGAGATACTGAAACTGAACGCCCGTTGTTGATTTGGGTTCATGGTGGTAGTTTCATAGGCGGAGACAAGACAGACTACGATATGGAACAGTTTTCTGAGCGCTTTGCGAAAAAAGGATATACCTGTGCCTCGATCAACTACAGATTAGGATTTTTTCCTCTCGATTCAACAAATGCAATCAAAGCGGTAATAAGAGCCTCTCAAGATTTAAAGGCAGCCATTCGTTTTTTTTACAAGGACAAACAAACTAACGATATCTACAAAATTGATACAAATCACATATTCATTGGCGGTTCTTCAGCTGGTGCTATCACAGCATTACATGCCGCTTACCTAGATGATGCTTGTGAGATTGAAGACTATTTGAATCCATCTACATTCCAATCCTTAGGAGGTATCGAAGGTACGAGTGGGAATCCAGGTTATTCAACTGCAGTTCATGGGGTAATCAACGGTTGCGGTGCGCTCGGTAGATATAGCTGGATGGAATCGGGTGATGTACCTCTTTGCTCCGTTCATGGTACGGAGGACGGTGTGGTTCCATATAACCGTGGGATCGTAAACCCAGGAATACCTCTTCTTTATGCAGACGGAAGCCGAATGCTTCACGAACGTGCTTGCGCACTCAATTTAGAGGAATACATGTATACCTTCGTGGGAGAAGGTCATGTTCCTTATGGAAGCAACTCTGGTTTACTAAACCTAACCGTCGATTTTATCCGAGATTTCTTAGTTATACAGTTGGATTGTAACGAGACCCCCTTACAACCTGAAAATGAGCCAAGCGAGGAAGCGAATTTATATGCCATAAATGATTGTGATGGCAATCCAGTGGATGAAATCTGTGGTGCTGCTCAATTAAATTCTCAGTCCCAAGAGCAATTCAGA
>NHFY01000094.1 GCA_002170165.1 Flavobacteriales bacterium TMED123 | reverse complement strand
GCGCTAAAACTACGTTATATCCTTGCAATTGCAATTTAAAAATGATGTCTAGTAAATTTACAGGAGCTCCGATAAAGGAGAACTCTATAAGAATAAAATTGTCTCCAAAAGTTAAAAATTGTTCCTTCCCTATCTTTTGTTCAAAATCATAATCAACATAGTATTCTGCTGCTGCCTCTAGCTGAATAGTAATTGATCGTCTTTTTAGTTCTGCTTTAACAATCTCAAGTCCTTGGAAAATATTCTCTGGGGTGTTTTTGTAAAAATCACTCATGATATGAGGAGTTGTAACAACCTTTTGAAAGCCCAACTGCTGAAGTTTTTTAAGTATATTGATGCTAGCTTCCAAATCTGGGGCGCCATCATCTATTGCCGGAATAAGATGAGAATGCATATCGGTTTTAAGCAGAGAAAAATCAAGAGGTGCTAGCTCCTGCTCTTTCTTTTTTGAAAACCATTTTAACATCTTTTAACTGTATTGTTGCTCGTAATATTTTTGATAATCACCAGAAGTAACATTATCCATCCATTGCTGATTATCCAGATACCATGCTATTGTTTTAGCTAGACCTTCTTCAAACTGTAGAGAAGGCTTCCAACCCAATTCATTTTTCAATTTATTGGCATCAATAGCATAGCGTTTATCGTGACCTGGTCTATCTTTTACATAAGTGATTAAACCATCAGCCGTTCCAATAGGATTGCCTAAAGCAACATCCATTTGCTTGCATAAAACTTTGATTAAATCGATATTTGTCCATTCGTTAAAGCCACCAATATTATACGTTTCCCTATTTCTTCCTTCATGATAAATTTTATCAATCGCTCTAGCATGATCCACAACATAAAGCCAATCTCTTGTAAATTTCCCATCTCCATAAACAGGTAAAGTTTTTCCATGTCGGATATTATTGATAAAAAGTGGTAATAGTTTCTCTGGAAACTGATTTGGCCCATAATTATTGGAACAATTTGAAATCACAAATGGCATCCCATAGGTATTTCCATAAGCTCTTACAAAATGATCAGAACTGGCTTTGGAAGAGGAGTAAGGCGATTGCGGATCGTAAGGAGTGGTTTCTAAAAACAAACCTGTATCTCCTAAACTACCATACACCTCATCAGTAGAAACATGATAAAATAATTTTCCTTGCTCATTACCTCGCCAACTTGTTTTGGCGGTATTGAGTAAATTCACAGTACCCACTACATTGGTCATGATAAATTCCATTGGATTAGTAATAGATCTGTCTACATGGCTTTCAGCTGCCAGATGAATTACGCCATCAAAATTATACCTAGCAAATAAATCTTCTATATATTTTCTGTCAACTATATCACCTTTTTCGAACACATAATTGCTTGCATTTTCAACATCTCTTAAATTCTCTAGATTTCCGGCATAAGTCAATTCATCCAAATTTACAATCTTGTAGTAGGGATAATTGTTGACAAATAATCGAATAACATGCGAACCTATAAATCCTGCTCCTCCTGTAATTAGTATCGTTTTATGCATTGCTTGTTTTTTGACAAAAATACCAAATTAAATAATGCTCGTTTTCATTTTTCTATGTTTATAAGCTTGCTCAATGAAAGTAATAACTTTTAAGCATTGTTCTGGAGTAGCATCTTTTGTTTGATCGCCTTTCAAACTTTCAATTACATTTTCTATTACAAAATGATGATTGTTTGCACTACCCTTATACTTACCATAATTATGCTGGCCATTACTCTTTTGAAGCTGAGGTAAATCATAATCTTGAATATGACAATATGTTAATTTTTCCATATACTGACCTCCTACTTTTACACTTCCCTTTTCTCCAATTATAGTGATGCTCGACTCCATGTTTTTTTCAAATAGAGCAGTTGAGAATTGCATACTGCCAAGCCCTCCATCTTCCAACTCAAATTGTATCATACCGCTATCTTCAAAGTCTGTTGTATGCTGATGTTTAAAATCCGAAAAAACAACATCTTTTACTTTTACACTATCAAACAAATGAAACAAAATATCAATAAAGTGAGAGAATTGTGTAAAAAGTGTACCTCCATCTAATTCTATTGTCCCTCTCCAATCTGCTGAATTATAATAATTATCATCTCTGTTCCAGAAACAGTTCAAATTAACCATATAAATATTACCTAGGAGCTTATTTTGCATTAAGGATTTTAACCAAACTGCTGGTGTGGAATAGCGATTCTGCATCACACAAAAAAGCTGATGCTTACTTTCACTTTCTTTCTGTATTAATGCTTTTGCATCTTCTACTGATAAAGCCATTGGCTTTTCTACAAGCACATTGCAATAATCCAATGCGTCTATACTTTGGGATGCATGCAATCCATTTGGCGTGCAAACAGAGATAACATCAAGGTTCAAGCTTGCAGCAAATAAATTGGATAAACTTTCAAAATAAGGAACACCAATATTCTCAAATTCAGCAGCTGGCTTTATATCACAAATCGCCATTAACTCTGCTTTTGGATTGGCTTTAATTTCAGCAATATGGCGTTTACCAATATGCCCACATCCTACTACTGCAAATTTTATCTTTTTTGACTCACTCATAATTTGACACAACGCCCATACTCTAATATGTATTGTGTATTAGTTGCTTTACATACTGCTTTGCCATTACTAAAGGATAGTCTTTCTCCATACTCACTCATCCAACCATCTTGAATTGCTGGCACACCAACCATAATTGCATAATCTGAAACGTTTTTTGTAACTACTGAACCAGCAGCAATAAATGCATATTTCCCTAATGAAATTCCACATACAATAGTTGCATTTGCACCAATTGTTGCCCCTTTTTTAATAATTGTTTTTTGAAATTCACCTCTTCTATCAACTGCACTTCTTGGGTTCTTTACATTGGTAAAAACCATAGACGGTCCTAAAAAGACATCATCCTCACATACTACCCCACTATACAAGGAAACATTATTTTGAATCTTTACATTATTTCCAATACGGACGTCATTTGCAACAAAAACATTTTGCCCAATACTACAATTCTTTCCGACAAGAGCTTCTTGCATCAGATGAGAAAAATGCCAAATTTTTGAACCTTCACCTATTTGGCAGCCTTCATCAATGATAGCTGTTTCATGCACAAAATATGATGCTGAATCACCCATTTATAAATTCAATTATAGCGTTTGATATAAAAGCTATTTGATCTTCTGTAAGTTCTGTATGCATAGGCAAAGAAAGCACCCTTTTGCAAAGCGAATTGGTATTTGAGAAGTTTTCATTTACAAACCTTTCATCAAAATAAGGTTTGTGTAAATGTAATGGTACTGGATAGTAAATACCGAAAGGAATGCCTTTTTCTTGTAAATACACACACAATTTATCTCTATCTACATCATTTAATTTTAATGTATATTGATGAAAGATATGGGACGAATTATTTGTTCTTATTGGGATGCTTATTTTTTCCTCATGCTTAAACAACGTGTCATAATAATTTGCAGCCTCTATTCTTGAAGCATTATAAGATTGTAAATGTTTTAGTTTGATACTAAGCACAGCTGCTTGCAGAGTATCCAATCTAGAATTCACTCCAATATATTTATAATAATATCTGTCTTCCATACCATGATTAACCATCTTTCTCATCTTTTCTGCTAGCTTATCATCATTAGTAAAAATAGCTCCTCCATCCCCATAGCAACCTAAATTTTTAGATGGGAAAAAAGAAGTAGTCCCAATGGTTCCAATTGTTCCTGCTTTTTGCTTGGTACCATTTTCAAAAGTAAATGCTGCGCCAATGGCTTGTGCAGTGTCTTCAATAACATATAAATTATTTTCTGCCGCAATTTCTTGAATTGCTTCCATATTAGCACACTGTCCAAACAAATGTACTGGAATAATAGCTCGGGTATTTGGCGTAATTGCTGCCCTTATTTTATCAATATCAATCAAAAAAGTATCTTTATCAACATCTACAAAAATAGCTTTCAAGCCTAATAACTTAACTACTTCTGCAGTAGCTACAAAAGTAAAGTCAGGACAAATAATCTCATCTCCTTGCTTTAAATCTAAAGCCATCAATGCAACTTGTAAAGCATCAGTTCCGTTGGCACAAGGAATTACATGTTTTATATCTAGATATTTTTCTAATTGATGTTGGAATTCATGCACCTTTGGCCCATTAATAAAAGCTGAAGAATTTAGCACTTCTTTTATCGCTAAATCGACCTCTTTTTCAATTTTTTTGAACTGACCACCAAGATCAACCATTTGTAATTTCATAATCAAAATTTATAAACGGCAAATATAGACAATTATTACTGCCTATATGCGTTTGTCAAAAACGAAAAAGTTTAACTTTACGCCAAATTAAAATCATGAAAAAAGGAGTTGTTTTTCTGTTTTATATCTTAACCTTTCAGCTTTTTGCTCAAGAAGGAAGAAATGTTTTAACAGCAATTACTTTTGATTATACACATCAATTCCCTTTTGCTGATTTGAAGGAAAGTTATGGAGACAATTCTTCAGTAGGTATACACTTTCAAAAAAAAACACAAAACAACTACCTTTTTGGAATTGATGGTGCTTATATTTTTGGCTCAAAAATCAAGCAAGAAAATCTATTTGATGATATTGCCACTGAAAATGGAGAAGTTATTAATAAAGATGGTCTTTTTGCCAATGTTTTGACTTATCAGAGGGGCTTTTCTACTTTCATAAATGGTGGGAAAGCATTTCTTTTTGATGAAAATAATTATTCTGGCATATATCTTACTGGAGGATTAGGCTATATGCAGCACAAAATTCGCATTCAGACACAAGAAGATTTTATTCCTCAGCTGGATGATGATTATAAGAAAGGATATGATCGATTATCTGGAGGATTGAGTATGAAATTGAATGCGAGCTATATGTATTTTAGTAAAAGAAATAACATCAAATTTTTTGTAGGATTTGAATTTATTAAAGGCTGGACAAAAAACCTAAGAGCATATCATTTTAATGAGATGATGCACGCCTCTGACAATTTTAGAAATGATATAGTTTTTGGTATAAAGTCAGGCATTATCATTCCTATTTTTAGAAAAAATTCTGAAGAATTTCACTATTTCTAATGCGCTTTCTTTACAATTTTAGCATTTATCTTTACGGCATAACCATTCGTATTGCTGCAGTATTTAATGCTAAGGCAAAACTGTGGTTAAAAGGAAGAAAAAATATCTTTCAAAATTTAGCAACAACTGTTAAAGATGAGAAAGATATCGTTTGGTTTCATTGTGCATCACTTGGAGAATTTGAGCAAGCAAAGCCCTTAATTGAAGGTTATAAAGATAAATATCCATCTCATAAAATTCTCCTTACTTTTTTTTCTCCTTCAGGATTTGAAGTTAGAAAGAAATATGAGAAAGTCGATTGGGTTTTTTACCTTCCTAGCGACACTACAAAAAACTCCACACAATTTATTGAAACGGTTCATCCTTTGAAAGCTGTTTTTGTAAAATATGAGTTTTGGTTTAACTACATGGCAGAATTAAAAAAACAAGCTATTCCATTTTATAGTGTTTCATCTATTTTTAGAAAAGAGCAGCCATTTTTCAGATACAAAAACAATTGGTTTGCCAAGCAACTGAAAAATGCAACTCACTTTTTTGTGCAAGATAATCATTCGAAAGAGTTGCTTAATAGTATTGGGATAAACAATATTACTATTAGTGGCGACACTAGATTTGATTGCGTATCCTTAAATACTAAGAATACAAAACCTTTGCCACTAATTGAAACATTTTCAAAGACGAAACCGACAATTATATGTGGTAGCACTTGGCCAAAAGACGAAAGGATTTTAGCCAAATACATTAAAAAGAATCCTCAATATAACTACATAATAGCTCCACATGAGCTTACTCATGTTCGCAAACTACAAAAGGAAACAAATGCGTTGTTGTTGTCAGAAGCTAATCAACAAAAAATTCATGATAAAAATGTGCTAGTTATTGATAATATGGGGCTGCTTTCAAGCATTTATAAATATGGAAAAATAGCTTATATTGGAGGTGGTTTTGGTGTAGGAATACATAATATTTTAGAGGCTGTTGCTTTCGGTGTTCCTGTAATTTTTGGTCCTAACTACAAAAAGTTCAATGAGGCAAAAGATTTGATAGCGCTTAGTGCAGCGAAAAGCATTAGCAATTTTGAAGAATTAGAGCAGGGTATCAATCATTTTGAAGAATTCGATTCAACTATTTCACTAAAGTATATTGAAAGAAATAGTGGCGCTACAGAAAGGATAATCTTAAATATTTAAAAACAAAAAAAGAAACTTTCCTTTTTCTTTCACTCATAACTATTCGTATTAATCATATCTCTCCAGGTTTCTATAATAATAACCATTGCCATAGTATCTAATTCACAATATCTCTTTAAAGCATTACATATCTCTATTTTCTCAGTATTGCTTACTCCTTCAAATTGCATATACGCCCATGCTGTCATAGCAGTATCTCCATCCTTTATGTTTGAATCTAAACTCATATTCTCAATATTACTTAATCCCACTGGTATATGTATTCTAAACCAGGCAAGTTCTTATAAGGGTCCATAACTTGCCGATTTTGATCAAATTCCACCCATTTCTTATTATTAAAGTTTAAACTCTTAATTTTTTTTAAACAAAATTCCAATGTTTTAAAAATATCGAATCCATTTTTTTAAATATATCATCAAATTTAGTAATTATAAAATAATTTTTTTTTCAATTAGATCATTAAATACTAAAATTTCATTTTTTGAATTTTTGTAAGATTTGACACTAAATAAAAATAGCGTATGATCACTCATTTCATGAATTTTTTTTGGTGCTTTTAACTCAACTAAAAATGCAACATCTTTTAAAACAATAAAATTATTCCAATTTGTGATTAATTGATTTTTTTTTAAATAGGCCATCTTATCAAAAACTAATCCACTTTTCTTGCCTAGTGATCTGATTAGGCGAATGTTTTTTTTTCCTAAGCATTGCAAAACAACATTACCACTTGAACTAATTAAATTCTTATATGTTAAAGTATTATAATCAATAGACACCGCATATAATCTAGGATTCATATTCACTACAGAAACATAAGTGCATATATTCATATTAGTTTCACCTTTAAGATTATGAGTTAATAGACTATAAATATTTGAGTTAGTTCTATTCCAGGGTCTTTTCATTTATATTTTTTTATTTATAAAATTATATAATTTTAAAATAAAGCCTTTGTGTTTTTTTGTATTCATTATTTCAAAAGTATATGTGTATATATCCGTTTGAATTATAAAAGAATTATCATTTGACTGAAAAGTTAAAAAATGAAAAGGACAAAACTCTACATATTCAGTGTTTTTATATCTAAAATAAAAAACAATTCCCTTTGCTCTTAAATCAAAGTTTAGGTAAACTGTATTATAATATTCTTCAAAATTTATATTGAATTTGTTCTTTGATATAGATAGCAGTTTATATCGAAAGGAGCCAAAGTTCTTGTTTATAATTCTTCCGATTATTGAATATTCTTTACCACATGTTTTTCTTATCTCATATCCAATATCATAATCTTCATTATTTACTTCTAAAAGCATATGAACTTATTATTTTTTTAAATTGTTATAAAAATTTGTCATAGATATTGAATGAGGAAGAGTAATCACTGATATACCAATGATTGAAAATAAAAGTAATGAAATATTCAGTTTATAGTAATTAGATATAAATATTAATAAACTAAAAAAAAATAAAGCTATTACTGTAAAAGGAATAAGTAAGCGAATAAATTTTATTAAATTAAATCCATAGAATTTTTGTTCTAAATAACTATACTCTTGAACAAGAACCTTAATTGAATGAAGAAAAACAAAGTAAAGTGTAAAACTTATAATTACTGGAAACACAAAAAATGTGATATGTAATAAAATAATCTGAAAAAGCTCGGAATTAAATATTTGGCTGTTTATAGAAGTATGTATTTTAAGATAAATAAGAATCAATATAAAACTAACATTACTAAAGTAAAATAAAATATCAAGTAAATAATACTCAAATATTATATTAAAACTAGATGTATCATTAAAATTATTAAAGAGTATAATTAGTTCATTAGAATTGTAAAAAAACAATGTTGACATTAAAGCAATACCCCAAACAAAATATATGATTTTTGAAAATATATTTTTAATATTATAATGTGACAGTTGAGATTCACCAAAATGATAAGAAGATAGTAGTAGAAAAAAAACAAAAGAAAATATAGGTACTATAAACCACAAAGCAGCATAAAACATCATACTCATAAGATATAAAAAGTAAAAACTCTTTTTAGACAAATTACTTTCCGAAAAACTAAGCACATTATCAATAGCTCCGTGAGGAATTCCAAATAAAATAATTAAGGACAAACAACCAATAAGTTGATTTTCAATACTAATTGAATTTTGAAGTGTGAAAATGGATGCAATTGAATAACAAAAAGCTATATAGATAAATAATAATTTATTCATAAAAAAAAGGAGCAGGCTAAATAACCTGCTCCATAAGTATTAGATTTTTTAATCTATGATTTTGCTGACTCCTTACATGATTCAGCAACTGCAATTGAATAAACAACTAAACCAAATCCAATTTTATTGATAGCATCCGCAAGGTTATACCATACATCAATTTTATTTGGTGACATAATACCACTGAGCCATCCACCATCCATACACATATAACCAATTGGATAAATTGCCCAACCAACCAGAACAAACCAAGCTAATGCTCTCACACCTTTTTTAACAACTTCTGAACCACTTGAATCAGATAGCTTTGCAACTTCTCCTAACCATACTGAATGTAGGATATACAAGTATCCAAGAGTTGATAACACACCCCAAGTTACTGAGTGAGTTGTCGATCCAATTCCTCCAGGATTGAAGGCCTCACCAATATAACCACATACTAGCATCCAAGTTGACGCAAAAATTAACTTCCACAACAGAGATTTAGTGGCTCCAGCTAGTCTGGTCAAAAGATAAAATTCCACACACATTAGTGGAACAGTTAAAATCCAATCAACATATCTAAAGAATGTTGGTGAATCTCCAGTCACTAAATTATAATCTCTCATATAATAATAGTGAACAGCAGCAATACCTGTAATTAATGCAGATACCAATAAAGACATTTTCCACTTATCCGACACACTGCCTCTTTCAACAAAGAAGAAAACAGATGCCGCAAGCATCGCAATATAGCCTAAAAAAAAGGTGAAGGCAACATAATTGTCTGGCGCGATTGTTTGAATAACATTTAATACCATTTTGTATAACTTTTATTGATTAATATTATGCAATTATACAAAAATTTATATATTTGCATACGTTTTTATTAAAAAATTATACTAAAATTAAGAATATGGAAAAAATTATGATTTATTGGGGAAAGTATTACGCAGTAGTTTTAGCTTTTATTTCTTTTCTTTTTTCTGTTACATTATGGTTTAGCGGATTTAAATTAGAAGGAATTTTTGTTGGCATTTGGGTGCCTTCAATTCTAGGCTTTTATACTGTAATTAAATTAATTAATGAGAAATAATTTACATGATATGAACACAATAATGTTTTCTGTTGGTTTTACTATTTTTTGCTTGTATATAGTTGGATTACTATATATGATAAATAAAAGTCATCAAGAACAAAAACAAGACTTATTAGAAGACCCTGAAATACCTAAAGACTTTAAAGATTCATTATGAAAATAATTATGATTAAAAAGAAGGGTTGTAACCCTTGTAAAATGTTTGAACCAACAATAAAAAGTATGGCAGATCAAAATAAACTTGAATACAAATCAGTTCAAGCAGAAGATATGCCTGAAAAAATGAGGCCTGATGTGTTTCCATACTTCTATCTTATTAAAAAAGAAACAATGTTAGAAAGTTGGGCTGGAACGAATATCAGAAAAATGTCTAAAGTAATTTCAAGACATATTAAAAACTATTCTTTTGATGAAAACATTTAGCAATATTTCATTTTTAGCTATTATGTTAATATCTGTTGTAAGCTTTTCACTAAATGCACAAAATATCTTTGATTTTGGTAGCGATTTAAATCTAAAAAACTGGTATATAGTAAACGATGACGTAATGGGTGGGGCATCTAATGCGACACTAACTATTAACAATTCTGGCCATGGTGTCTTCTCAGGAAAAATATCATTAAAAAACAACGGTGGTTTTGCATCGACTCAACATAATTTTAAAAAAATAAATGTTTCTAAAGGTAATACTATAAATATTGTTTTAAAAGGTGATAAAAAAATATACCAATTTAGAATTAAAGAAAACATTTACGATTATCACTCTTATGTATATAACTTCATAACATCTGGTAAATGGGAAGTTATTTCTATAAATCTTAAAGACATGTATCCCTCATATAGAGGCAGAAAATTGAATGATAAAAACTTTAGTGGGAAGCAAATAAATCAACTATCTATACTAATTTCTAATAAGGTAGAAGAAAATTTTTCTTTATTAATTGATAAATTATATATAAAGTAAAAAATATATTTAGGTTATTACAAAAAAACAAATCACAAAAAATTAATATTAACAATAAAACAAATTTAAAAATGAAAAAATTAACAATAATAATGTCTGTGTCATTGTTTTTATCATGTAGTCCATCAACAAATGATAATAAACAACCAAAAGAAAAGTTAAACGTAGAACTAGCTAAAACAGAACAAAAAACTGAAGAATTTACAGTTCGAGCAGTTGGAAATACAATGGCAGAAATGAAATTTGATATTCCCAATATAACTGTCAAAGAAGGAAGTAAAGTTAAAATAACATTAATCAATGAAGGTAGTGACCCCGCTATGCTACATAATATTGTATTCATTAATTATGGAACTAGAAAAGAAATAGCTATGGAAGCAATTGAAGCAGTATCAACGAAATACATCCCAAATAACAGTAATGTTATTGCAGGTTCTGATATGGCTAAACCTGGAGAAACTATTGTTTTAGAATTTAATGCACCAAAAAAAGGGAATTACGAATTCTTATGCACATATCCTGGTCATGCAGAAATAATGAGAGGCTATTTTTTTGTTAAATAAAATCTTTTTTCTGTAAATTAGAAAAACTTTAGTGTGAGATAATCATTAAACTATCTTCAGCTTTTTTCACTTAAGTATACTTGAAGCCTTAAAACTAAAATATCTCGTAAAAATTAGGGCTTAACTAATTATATAAAAAATAGATAAATATTTTGCACATTTGAAAACAAAAACGAGAGACATTCTTTCGATTATCTCCCGTTTTGTACCCAGAGCGGGACTTGAACCCGCACGGACATTACTGTCCATTGGATTTTAAGTCCAACGTGTCTACCAATTCCACCATCTGGGCATACAGTAAAAAATCCCTCTTCTTGGAAGGATTTTTGAGCGAGTGATGGGATTCGGACCCACGACCCTCACCTTGGCAAGGTGATGCTCTACCCCTGAGCTACACTCGCAAATAGGACGCAAATTTAATTAAATATTCGTTCTTGCAAAGCCGAAAAACCCTTTTATTTTTTGCCAATATGTTTTTTTATCTCATTGAGTTTCATCAAGGCTTCAACAGGAGTAAGTGTATTGATATCTATATCTAAAAGCTCATCCCTTACTTGCATTAATACAGGGTCATCTAATTGGAAAAAACTCAACTGCAAATCATCATTCGGACTAATGCTTTTTGCTCTTTCTTGAGCATCATTTGCCGTACGAGATTTTTCTAATTGCTGCATAATAGTATTTGCTCTATTTACAATTACTTTTGGCATGCCAGCCATTTTAGCCACATGAATTCCAAAACTATGTGCACTTCCTCCTTTATTAAGTTTGCGTAAAAAAATAATTTTCCCATCTATTTCTTTTACTGACACATTGTAGTTTTTTATTCTTTCGAAAGAATTTGTCATTTCGTTCAACTCATGATAATGAGTAGCAAAAAGGGTTTTTGCTTTGGAAGGATGTTGATGTAAATATTCTGCTATAGCCCAAGCAATGGAAACCCCATCATAAGTAGAAGTCCCTCTACCAATCTCATCAAGTAAAATCAAACTCCTCTCAGAGAGATTGTTCAGTATGCTTGCTGTTTCATTCATTTCCACCATAAATGTAGATTCGCCCATTGAGATATTATCAGAAGCTCCAACTCGAGTAAATATTTTATCAATTATACCAATTTTTGCAGCTTTTGCTGGCACAAAACAACCCATTTGAGCCATCAAAACAATTAAAGCTGTTTGCCTTAATAGTGCTGATTTTCCAGACATATTAGGACCAGTTATCATCACTATTTGCTGTTTGTCTTTATCTAACTTAACACTATTTGGCACATAGCTTTCCCCCGCATTTAACTGCCTTTCAATTACTGCATGGCGGCCATCTTTAATAATGAGGGTATTCAAATTGTCTATAATAGGTTTTTGATATTTGTATTTCTTAGAAATAAAGGAAAAGCAATACAAACAATCTAGTTTGGCAATAAGGCGTGAATTGAGCTGAATAGGAGCGACAAACCTTGAGATAATCAATACCAAATCCTGATAAAGTTTTTGCTCTAGTTCTTTTATTTTCTCCTCAGCAGTAAATATTTTGCTTTCATAATCTTTCAATTCTTCTGTAATATAGCGTTCCGCATTTACTAAAGTTTGTTTACGAATCCAGTCTGTTGGCACTTTGTCTTTATGCGTGTTTCTGACCTCTAAATAATAGCCAAAAACATTGTTGAATGCAATTTTCAAAGATGGGATTCCTGTTCTTTCACTTTCTCGTTCTTTAATTTGTTGCAATATGGATTTTCCAGAACTACTGATTTCCCTTAACTGATCTAATTCTTTAGAAAACCCATCTTTAATTACATTCCCTTTGTGCAATAAAACTGGTGGATTTGGATCTAACTGCTTGTCTATTTTCTCACTTATCTCAGTACAAATATCTATTTGCTTTGCTGTATTTTTTAAAGTTTTATCTGAAGAGTTTTTGCAAGCTTCTTTGATTGGTTTTAAGGCTTGTAAAGCAACTTTTAATTGCAGACATTCTCTTGGAGAAATCCGCCCAGTTGCCACTTTTGAAATGATGCGTTCCAAATCTCCAATTTTAGATATCTGTTGATGAATTAAAGAAGAAAATTCTTCATTCTGTATTAAATACTCGACTACTTGCAATCGCTTTTTTATTCGTTTTTCATCCTTTAATGGTAGTGCGAGCCACCTTTTTAGCAGCCGAGACCCCATAGGAGAAATACATTCATCCAAAATATCAATGAGTGTTTTTGCACCTTCATTTGGAGAAGAGAAAAGCTCCAAGTTGCGAATTGTAAAACGATCCATCCATACATAATGTTCCTTCTCAATCCTACTTATTTTGCTAATGTGAGAGGTTTGATGATGCTCAGTTTCATTCAAATAATGTAAAATAACCCCTGCAGCAATTTTTCCATTTTTAAGACCATCAATACCAAATCCTTTAAGATTTTTGGTATTGAATTGTTTGAGCAGTAGTTCTGAAGTGTAATCGGAATTAAATACCCAATTATCGATTGCAAAAGTGTAATGAGATGATCCAAAATCTGCTACAATTTTTTTTCTTTTTTCTTTTTGAAAAATCACTTCTGATGGCGAAAATGATTGCAATAATTTAGCGATATATTCTTTGCTTCCTTCAGTAATCAAAAACTCTCCTGTTGAAATATCTAAAAAGGAGATCCCTAAATTATCTGAAGCATAAACAACAGCTGCTAAAAAATTGTTCTTCTTGTTCTCAAGTACTAAATCGTTATAAGAAACACCTGGAGTTACTAATTCTGTAACTCCCCTTTTTACTATCTTTTTGGTTTGTTTCGGATCTTCCAACTGCTCACAAACCGCCACCCTTTTCCCTGCCCTTACTAATTTTGGTAAATAGGTGTCGATAGAATGATGAGGAAAGCCTGCTAATTCAATTTTGGAATTTCCATTATTTCTTGAAGTGAGTACAATGCCAAGAATTTTGGAAGCTGTAATGGCGTCTTCACCAAAGGTTTCATAAAAATCTCCTACCCTAAAAAGCAAAAGGGCATCAGGATGTTTTGCCTTAATACTATTGTACTGACCCATTAATGGTGTTTCTTTTTTTATATTATGACTTTTAGTTGACAATTATTTATTCTTTAATATTGCAAGCAAATATAATAGATGCGTAAATTAAAAAATAGCGAATTACAAAGAATCACATCATCTGAATTTAAAAAAGCAGAAAAGAATCCTATTATTCTGGTTCTAGACAATGTAAGAAGTGCAATGAATGTTGGTTCTATTTTTAGAAGTGCTGATGCTTTTTTAATTGAAAAAATATATTTGTGTGGTATTACAGCTTCTCCACCAAATAAAGAAATATTAAAAACTGCATTAGGCGCTCAAAAACATATTGAATGGCAATACAATGAAAATACTATTTCATTAATTAAAACATTAAAACATCCTGACAACTATCTTGTTGCAGTAGAACAAACTAAGAAGTCAATAATATTGAGTGACTTTACGCCTCCAAAAAACAAAATTATTTTAATTTTTGGAAATGAAGTTTTTGGAGTGAATCAAAAGGTGATTGATTTATGTGATACGAGTATTGAAATACCTCAATATGGAACAAAACATTCTTTAAATATCTCAGTAAGTGCAGGAATAGTTATGTGGGATATATTGCAAAATATAAAAAAAGATAATATTAGTCAGTAATTTTGTAAGTAGTACCTAAACTATAAAACATAAACATATCATCTTTTTGATTAATCATCGCATCCCATTTATCATTACCTCCAATTCTACTTGTTGCTGAAAAATTAATAGCGACTTTTTGAGATATTTTATAGTTTGTTACGAATCCTAGAACCAAAGTTTTCTCTACTATATTTTTATTCCAGGGCACATGTTTTGTTCCAGCATGTTTAAAATTATTTTCCCACTGCCACTCATAACCATAACTATTTATAAATTGTTCACCATTCAATTCATTTCTTTTAGTCCTAAACATGTTTAATCCGAACCCAAATTTAGCCATAAAATTAATACTTCTGTCTTGATATTTTTTTGTTAATCTATTATTGTCAAAATTTAACTCTTTATCAAATAAAGAAGAAATATTTATTAGAAAATTAAAATCCAACTCCATGAATTCGGCATCAAACATCTCCCCCGCAATTTGATTAGAGTTAAACAGCCTATTACCTGTAAGTCTACCCATCACAAATTCCGCTTGTAAACTATGATAACTATCAACAACTGTATTTAATTGCAGTGTAAATCCTGGACTTAGCTTGTCTGAAACTAAATCTCCATAAAATTCAGCTGCTCCAACTCCAGCCCCTATTGACCATTTTTCAAGTTTGTTTGGAAATAATTTTCCTTGCGCTTTTATATTAAAAGACATAAAAATCGCTATCAATATTATAATGGTATCTCTGATAATAAATTTATTATTTTTCATCATGCAAATTTAGAGAAAAAATTTCTTTTGAAGTTGGTTTCAAAATCTTTTAATAACTTCCGTCCACAAAAAAACAATTATGAGGGCTGCCTGTTAGTGTATTTTATATATTTGCGGCAAATTAAAACATATAAAAAACAAAATCTTAATCATGAAATCAGCAAGCATTTACAAAATTTTTTCCATCGTTTTTTTAGCCTTTCTAATAAGTGGATGTGGGCTAACAAAAATGACTAGCAAATACGACACAGTACTTTATACTGTTACACCACCTATTTTGCAAGTACATGGTGGAAAAGTTGCTTTACAAATCGACGGCAATATTCCTGAAAAATATTTTCATAAAAACGCTACAATTGATTTGACTCCTGTTCTGAAAAGTGAGGATTCTGAAACAACTTTCAAAACCATTACCTTGCAAGGAGAAGAAGCAAATGGCGGACAAACTACAATCCCATATGTGTCTGGAGGAGGCTTTACTTACAAAGATGAAATTACTTATTCTTCAGAGATGATGAATGCTGATTTGAAAATAAAAGCAGTAGCCAAGTTGAAAGATGATGCTGAAGCATTGGGCACTGTAACAGTTGCAAAAGGCGTAATTGCAACTTCACAAAGGGTGCAAAATACAGAAGAAATTGCCATAGCAAATCATGGATATGAGAAAGAAACCATCTTATCGGAATTTGCCACCATTTACTTTTTGGTAAATCAAAGTACGATTAGAACCTCCGAAAAAAGTGATGATGACATTCAAAAACTAAAAGAATTCGCACAATTGGGCTATAAAACTCACAGTATTGAAATCAAGTCCTTTGCCTCACCAGAAGGAACTGTAGATGCAAATGATGATGTTTCGGAAAGAAGAAACAAATCAACTGTGCGTTACGCAAAGCAAATCCTTAGAAAATTAAAATTAGATGGAGCTAATAATCAAGAGCTTTATACCAATATATCTTATGGAGAAGATTGGGAAGGATTCAATAAGCTTATGAAAGCTTCTGACATGCAAGATAAAAGAAGGGTATTACACATTGTAAATTCGGTTCAAGATCCTGAAAAAAGAGAACAAGCGATTCGCGATATGGCCGAGCTTTATGATGCCATTGATAAAAATATCCTTCCTCAACTTAGAAAAGCACAAATTAGTGTGTTGAGCTATCAACCAAAAAGAACAGATGAGAATATTGCAGCACTAGCTGTTTCTCATCCTGATTCTTTAGATATTAAAGAGTTGTTATTTGCAGCTACACTTACAGATAAAAAGCAAGTGAAATTACAAATTTATAATGCTGCTGTTAATCTGCATAATGATTGGAGAGCTCATAATAATATTGCTTGTATTTATCTTGCTGAAAACAATTTGAATGAAGCTAGTAATCGGTTGGACAAAGCATTTGAGATAAGTGGAAATCAAGCAGATGTTTTAACGAATTATGGAATTATTGCAGGAAGAAAAGGAAATCTAGCAAAAGCACAACAATTTTTCAATCAAGCAAATGCCAGTGAAAAAAATCAAGCAATATTGGATATCCGTCAAGGAAAATATGCAAAAGCAGAGCGTTACTTTAAAAATGCAAACACGCACAACGCTACTCTTGCAAAAATATTGAATGGAAACAATAGCAGCAACTGCACAGATAATACTGCTGCTTGCTATTATTTGAATGCCATTGTTGGTGCACGATCAGCCAATTTACAAATGCTTACAACGAATTTGTCAAAAGCCATTGCTACTGATTCAACATTTAAATTAGAAGCTGCTAAGGATCTAGAGTTTTTGAATTATAGAGAAAATCAAGAATTTAATGCACTTATTAATTAAATTCAATCCTACATATATTTTTGAAAGAACCTCATATATTTGGGGTTCTTTTATTTTTGAGCTAAAATGAAAAAAAATCTTCCTAATTTTATAATTATTGGTGCAATGAAAGCGGCCACAACTTCCATTTACACCTACTTAAAGCAGCACCCTGATATTTTTATGCCAAAAGTGAAAGAACCCATGTTTTTCAATAATTATCATCAGGATAATAAGTATGTTGTGAAAGGTTCAAATAAAAAAAAAATCACTACTCTTAAGCAGTATAAATCACTATTTGATGAAGTAAAAGCTGAAGGTGCAATAGGAGAAGCTTCTCCCTCATATATCTACAATGAAAAAGCGGCAGAATTAATAAAAAAAGAAATTCCTAATGTAAAGATTATAGTTGTTTTAAGACAGCCTGTGGAAAGGGCATATTCGAATTTTCTACACGCTAAAAGAGCTGGAAAAGAGGCAGAAAATGATTTTGAAAAAACATTTGATTTGGAAGATGAAAGAAAAATCGCAAATTGGAGTCCGCTTTATCATTACAAATCGAAAGGTTTTTACTTTGAACAACTACAAAGATATTTTAAGGTTTTTCCAAAGGAGAATATTAAAATTCTGCTATTTGAAGATATAGTAAAAAGCCCAATGGAAAGCACTCAAAAACTCTTTAGCTTTCTGGAAGTTGATGCTAATTTTAAGCCTGACACCTCAAGAAAAACAAATGTGTCAGGAAAGCCAAAGGGAATGTTAGGCTGGATTCTAATGAAGATAAGGTATTACAATCTACTTCCAAATATTCAATTGAGCAAATATTTACCACAATCTGCTATAAGATTGCTATTCAAGGCTGTTTATGAAAAGCCAGAGAAGCTAGACAAACATTTAAAAAAGAAATTAACCGAAAAACACTTCAAATCAGATATATTACAATTGGAAAAATTGATTGAAAAAGATTTATCGCACTGGTTATAAACTGATCCTATGTATTCCTGCTAAATATCGTTTTTTAAAAGCATCCGTAATTTTTTGATATTCTGATTTATTCTGCACAAAATTAGCATTACTAATATCTAGAATAAGAACCGGAAAATCATTCTGTTTTCTGAAAAAATCCAAATATTTCTCTTGAATATTTAAAAGGTAATCATCTGAAATATCTTGCTCATAAGTTCGGGCTCTTTTTTTTATATTTTTTTGTAAAGTAGGAATATCTGCATACAAATAGATGAGTAAATCTGGTTTTGGAAGTGAGGAAAGCATAATATCAAACAAACGATAAAATAGTTGTAACTCATCTGTAGACAAATTGTTTTGCGCAAAAAGTCTAGACTTTACAAAGTAATAATCCGAAACCGTAAATTCAGTAAATAACTCTTGTTCATTGATTGCTTTAATTTGTTTATAGCGCTCTGCCATAAAAAACAGTTCTAATGGAAAAGCATATTTTGAGGGCTCTTTGTAAAATTTTGGTAAAAAAGGATTGTTAGCAAATTCCTCTAAAACAAGGCGCGCATTAAAATCTGCTGAAATTCTTTGAGCCAAGGATGTTTTCCCTACCCCAATATTACCTTCAATACAAATAAACTTATATTGCATATTCCTCTACACTTTCTATATCCTTGCAGTTGATTAGCAACTCGCTAATTGTTTTATTGTATTTGGGATGCATAAAGTTAGTACCAATCTCATTAAGGGGAATTAATACAAATTTTCTATTATGCAAATGAATGTGTGGGATACAAATACCCTCTTTCTCAATAATTAAATCATTAAAAAACAAGATATCGATATCTATGATGCGCTCCCCCCATTTCTCATTTCTTATTCGTCCAATTTTATGCTCAATTTGTAATACTTTTTCTAAAACATCTTCAGCAGAAAAATCACTTTTTATTTGAATCACCTGATTTAAATAATTGTTTTGATTTTCTACTCCCCAAGGCACACTTTCATAAACCTTTGATCTTTTTTGAATAGATCCAATTTCTTCAGCAATGAGTGCAATTGCAGTTTGCAAATACGCTTCTCGCTCTCCCATATTAGAGCCTAATTGTAAAAAGATTGTATTCATAAAAATATAAAATCCAAATATAAACAATAGGAAATGATTATTTATTAATTTTAGCCGACTAAAATTAATCCCTTTTAAAAATGAAATCATTCTTAAAAAATGTTTTATCAACTATAGTAGGAATAGTGCTTTCAATTGTAGTAGTAGCCTTATTGTTTGTTGGCGTAATAAGTGTTGCCGTTTCATCTTTAGACAAAAAAGATGAAAGTAAAGTAGAAGTAAATTCGATATTGAAAATCAAATTAGCAAAACCCATTGTTGAACGTGCATCTGACAACCCTTTAGATTATTTGACAATAGGAAATACTGAGATGAATACACCTATAGAGATAAAAGAAATCTTAGACAATATTGAGAAAGCAAAGACAGATGATAGAATAAAAGGCATATATTTGAATGTGTCAGCTATTAGTGCAGGGCTTTCACATGTTGAAGAAATCAGAAACAAACTCTTGGATTTTAAGTCTTCTGGAAAATTTATCATTTCCTTTGCAGAATATTACAGCCAGAAAAGCTATTACCTTAGTTCTGTTGCGGATGAGCTTTATTTACATCCTGAAGGTATTTTTGAGTTAAAAGGATTATCTGCTCAAATTATGTTTTACAAAGGGCTATTGGACAAGTTAGATATAGAAGCTCAAGTTATTAGACATGGAAAGTTCAAAAGTGCTATTGAGCCATATGTACTGGATAAAATGAGTAAGGCAAATAGAAAACAAATCTCACTATTACTTACAACTATTTCAGATAATATTTTGGATTCAATTGCAAGCCAAAGAGGAAAAACTTTAGCCCAAATAGATGAATTAGCTAATAAATTAGAGTTAAATTCGGCTAAGAAATGTTTAGAACATAATTTTGTAGATGCGCTTATTTACCAAGATGAATTAGAAGAAAAATTAAAAAGTAAATTAGGAGAAGTTGAAAAGTTGAACTTCATATCGCTTGCAAAATACACCAATGCCAAACTAAAGAAGGAAGGGAAAATTAGCCGAGATAAAATTGCAATCATTTACGCTACAGGTGAGATAAGTTCTGGTAAAGGAAGTCTTCAAACTATTGGCTCTGAAACTACAGCAACAGCCATCAAAGAAGCTAGAGAAGATGAAAGAGTAAAAGCAATTGTATTGCGTGTGAATTCTCCTGGAGGAAGTGCATTAGCTTCTGATGTAATTTGGAGAGAAAGCATTTTGGCAAAAGCAGAAAAACCATTTGTAGTTTCAATGGGAGATTTGGCAGCAAGCGGAGGTTATTATATTTCCTGTGCTGCTGATAGTATTGTTGCAAATCCTAACACAATTACAGGTTCAATTGGGGTGTTTGGCATCATACCAAATTTCCAAGAATTTTATAAAAATAAACTGGGTATTACCATTGACACTGTGAATACACACAAATATGCTGACATGGGTGTTTTAAGAGCACTAACCTCTTTTGAGAAAGCAAAAATTAAGGAAAGTATAGAAGATATTTACGCAACTTTTATCAATCATATATCTGATAGCAGAAATATGAGCACAGCAGCTGTAGATGATATTGGGCAAGGTAGAGTGTGGACAGGTTATGATGCTAAAGAATTAGGCTTAGTAGATGTTTTGGGTGGATTGGAAACAGCAATTGATATTGCTGCTCATCTTGCTGAAATTAAAGAATATAGGCTAGTTTCATTACCAAAAAAAGAAGATCCAATAGAAGTGCTAATAAAAGAAATGTCAGGAAAGAAAAGCAAACAGATTGCTCAATATTTTGGCATAGACAGTAAATTTGTTAAATCTGTGGAGCAAATTTTGAAAGGAGAAAAAATTCAGGCAAGAATGCCTTTTGAATTGGAAATCAACTAAAATAATCTTCCTTGTGCTACTTCCTGAAAAGAGAATTTTGATATAAAACCTTCATGAGAACGGATATTAAAAACTCTGTCTTTATCTAGAATAAGGTATTGCCCTTTTATACCCATTAATTCCCCCTCAATGATGGAAGTTCGTTCTAATTTTACACTATTTATTTTTTTAGGATACTGTTTTACAGGGTAAGCAATTTCAGTTACTGTATTATCAAGTAGAATATATTGTTTCAGCTCATCTGGCACATAAACAGATAAATCCTCTTTCATTTTTACTAAATCAACACGATTGGGATTTCCTGATAGCATTTTTCGCCAATTTGTTACATCATTTACATATCTTTTTAATACTACTTCAATATCTCCTGAGAATCGCCTATTAGGTACCTCAGCAAGTAAAATGGCTTGACTTGCTCCTTGATCCATCCATCTTATAACACCTTGTGAACCTCTTGTAATCCCTACTTTTATTCCTGAAGAATTTGCCAAATACACATAATGTGGCGCCAATTGAAAGGTCTTTTCCCACTCCAAATCTCTTTCTTCAATACCAAGATGTGCGGTACAAAGCTCGGGCTTAAAAATAGATTGTGATGCTTGTGGAGATTCCCAATAACACTTATAACAAAAGCCTGAGTTTCTGTAAAAAGACCCCATCTTCTTCTTGCAAGCACAAATTACTTCTCCACTCCATTCAATTTTTATCTGCTTACCTATCAAATCATTCATAAAGATGCTTTTGCCATGGATTTCTAAAAAGTACTGTACGACATCCTCCAACTTTGTATCCATTTTTTTAAGCGTATCTCGAAACATAATTTTTTGTAATTTAGGGCAATAAAAGTAGCCATTATTTATGAAGTTGCCTTTCAAAAATTCTTTTCTTTCATGGATGCTAAAAAAACGCATGCATCAAATTGATTTGTTTTTGAAATATCCAATTGCTGTACAGAAAGAAGTTTTATCCATTTTGTTAAAAACAGCAAAAAATACTGCATTTGGAGTAGAGTATGATTTTGCATCTATTAATTCTTATGATGATTTTCGAAAAAAAGTTCCTGTAAGAACTTATGAGGAAATTTTTTCCTACATCAAAAAATTAAGAAATGGAGAAGACAGTATTTTATGGCCTGGGAAGACAAAGTGGTTTGCAAAATCTTCAGGAACTACAAATGCAAAAAGTAAATTCATACCTTTTACTGAAGATGCACTAAAAGATTGTCATTATAAAGCAGGCAAAGACATGCTTGCTATTTACTGTAATAATAATCCTCAAACCACAGTTTTTGATGGAAAAGGTTTGATGCTTGGAGGATCAATGGAGAGCAATTCTATTGCTGATTATACTGATGGCGACCTCTCTGCCCTATTGATTGACAATTTCCCTTTTTGGATAAATATCCACCGCACGCCTGATTTAGAAACAGCTCTAAATCCAAATTGGGAAGAAAAGCTAGAAAAGATTGTAGAGCAATCCATCACAGAGGATGTTACCAATTTAACAGGCGCATCCTCATGGATGTTAATTGTATTAAACCAAGTATTGGAAAAAACAAAAGCAACTAATATTTTAGAAGTTTGGCCAAACTTAGAATTGTATATGCATGGAGGAATGAGTTTTACCCCTTACAAAACACAATTTGAAAAACTGGTACCTTCAAATGAAATGAATTATATGGAAAGTTATAATGCTTCAGAGGGGTATTTTGGAATTCAAGATCAGCCAAATAGCAATGAGTTGCTTTTGATGTTGGATTATGGTATATTTTATGAATTTATTCCTATAAATGAATTTAATAACGGAAGCAGAAATGCTATTAGCCTGCAAGCAGTGGAGCTGAATAAAACATACGCCATTATTATTTCCACAAATGCTGGTCTTTGGCGGTATTTAATTGGAGATACTATAAAGTTCACTTCATTAAAACCATTTAGAATAAAAGTGGTGGGAAGAACAAAAAGTTTTATCAATGCGTTTGGTGAGGAATTGGTAATTGAGAATGCTGAAAATGCACTGTCTTTTGCTTGTAAAAAAACCGCAGCAACAATTAAGGATTTTACAGCAGCACCAATTTATATTAATAAGGGTCAGTCTGGAGCACATCAGTGGCTGATAGAATTTACGAATATGCCAAATAATCTTGATAACTTTACTGAACAATTAGATCACTATTTGCAAGAAAACAATACCGACTACAAGGCAAAAAGAACAAATAATTTGATATTACAAAAACCAGAAATTGAGTGCTTAAAAAAAGACACTTTTTATAAATGGCTAGAAGGAAAAGGCAAGTTAGGAGGGCAAAATAAAATCCCAAGATTAAGTAATAACCGAGAAATTGTAGAGGAAATTTTACTTCTGAATTAAAAACTTATTAACGATTTCTCAAATTCGCTATTAGGACTTTAAAATTTTAATCTTCTTTTTTTATTTTAGTCAAAAATTTTGAGAAATATGCACGTAGCAATTGCTGGAAATATAGGCTCTGGAAAAACGACTTTAACTACAAAACTTTCCAAACATTACAAATGGGAAGCACACTATGAAGATGTCGAAAATAATCCTTATTTGAATGATTTTTACAAGGACATGCAAAGATGGTCATTCAATCTTCAGGTATATTTTTTGAATAGTCGTTTTCGTCAAATACTAAATATAAAATCGAGCGGAAAGGATTTTATTCAGGACAGAACCATATATGAAGATGCGTTTATTTTTGCTCCCAATCTCCATTCAATGGGACTGATGAGCACAAGGGATTTTGAAAACTACGAACAACTTTTTAGTTTGATGGATTCTTTTGTTCAAGGACCAGATTTACTTATTTATTTAAGAGCATCAACAACTACTTTAGTAAGCCAAATACAAAAAAGAGGAAGAGATTATGAAAACTCTATTCGCCTTGACTATTTAACTAGACTGAATGAACGCTATGAAGCATGGATTTCAGAATACGCAAAAGGCAAATTACTTATAATAGATGTTGATGATATTAATTTCTCTGAAAATGAAGAAGACTTAGGAAAAGTCATCAACAAAATTGATGCTGAAATTCATGGATTATTCAAAACTTCTTAATAAAAATTAAAAAACTAAAAAAGAGGGTAATTACCCTCTTTTTTATTAAATGATATAATTATTATATTACTTAAACATAATAACAAATCTATCTCCTTCAACATCTTCAAAAATCTCTGGCTTTTCGAAAATTAAGCGGCCTTCTATCCTGTTAGTTGTCTTTTCATAATTAAAAACTAACTGAGCTGAAGAAAACTGAATTGTTTGAGAACTTAACTGTCCTTCTGCAATAAATTGATACATATTATTATCGTAGTAGAGTACTTCATCACAAGCAAACTTTAGAATACGATCATTAGCTTCGAGAAAATAGCTTAATAATGATAAAATATCATCAGGACTTTTGCTTATCATGGCTTCTGTTACTATTTCTATACCTATAGTTTCTCCATCAAACAATACATCATACACTTCAGATTCTAATTTTATTAATGCGACATCATGATCTAAATCCATCAATTCTTGATTAAAATCTGAAATCTGTTGACTTGAAAGATTATTGTTAAAATCCATAGCAATAGAAGGTGCAATTACAAGAGCTACGACTGACATTAATTTTAAAAGAATATTCAATGAAGGGCCTGAAGTATCTTTAAAAGGATCTCCAACAGTGTCTCCTACAACTGAAGCTTTATGTGCTTCGGTTCCTTTTCTTCCTTCTTCTTCAATCATTTTTTTGGCATTATCCCAAGCACCACCAGCATTAGATTGAAAGATTGCCATAAGCACACCACAAGTTGTTACACCAGCTAATAATCCGCCTAACATTTCGGCTCCTCCAATACCAAACCATTTACCTCCAAATCCGACAAGAACAGGAACTGCAATTGCTAAAAGTCCTGGAAATACCATTTCTCTAATTGATGCTTGTGTAGAAATAGCAACACATTTATCATATTCTGCAACACCATCAGCAGCAGCAAATATTGCTTTTTCTTCATCAGATGCTTTACTTATGTCAGAATCGTATTTACGCATAACTTCTAAAGCAGCTTTCAATGCTGGAATATCTCTAAATTGCCTTCTCACCTCCTCAATCATAGCCATTGCAGCACGGCCAACAGCATTCATTGAAAGAGCAGAAAATACAAATGGAAGCATTCCTCCAATCAACAATCCTGCCATCACTTGAGGATTAGCAACATTAATTGACTCAACACCAGCAGTTTTCATAAAGGCAGCAAAAAGTGCCAAAGCTGTTAGAGCTGCTGAAGCAATAGCAAAACCTTTACCAATTGCAGCTGTTGTATTACCTACTGCATCTAATTTGTCTGTTCTTTCTCTTACTTCTGAAGGTAATTCAGCCATTTCAGCAATACCACCAGCATTATCGGAAATAGGACCGTAAGCATCAACTGCCAATTGTATTCCAGTGTTTGCTAGCATACCAACAGCAGCAATTGCAATACCATATAATCCGGCAAAGCTGTGAGAAACTAAAATAGCAGCAGCAATCAAAATAATTGGAATAGCAGTAGACATCATTCCTACTCCTAATCCTGCAATAATATTAGTTGCAGATCCTGTTTCAGATTGTGCAACAATTGATCTCACTGGCTTTGATCCAGTTCCTGTATAATATTCAGTTACCTTTCCAACAAGCAAACCAGCTACTAAACCAGCAATAGTTGCCCAAAAAACTCCCATTGAAGTGTATTGTTTACCTGATTCTACCCATATTTCGGGAAGCATTCCATTTATTATAAAATAAGATGCAACTAACATTAATCCGGCAGAACCAAATTCACCGATATTTAATGCAGTGTGAGGAGATCCTCCATCTTTTACTTTTACAAAGAAGGTTCCAATAATAGACATGATAACACCAACAGCCGCTAAAGCTAATGGTAAATATACAGCTCCTAATCCATCAAATGAAGCTTGAAATTCTGGTAAGCTTGCATAAACTGCACCCAATACCATAGTTCCAATTATAGAGCCGACATAAGATTCAAAAAGGTCAGCACCCATACCGGCAACATCTCCAACATTATCTCCAACATTATCCGCAATAGTTGCGGGATTTAGTGGATGATCTTCTGGAATACCAGCTTCTACTTTACCTACTAAATCAGCACCAACATCAGCAGCTTTGGTGTAAATACCTCCACCCACACGAGCAAATAGTGCAATAGAAGATGCCCCTAATGAGAAACCTGAAAGTACATTTAATACCTCATTAATCTCCCATCCTTGACCACTATAAAACATAAACAAACTACTCAGTCCTAAAACACCTAAACCAACAACACCTAAGCCCATAACAGCCCCTCCAGCAAAAGCCACTTCTAAAGCACTTCCAAGTGATTTTCTTGCTGCATTAGTTGTTCTTACATTTGCTTTAGTTGCAGCCTTCATTCCTATAAATCCAGCTAACGCAGAACAAATAGCGCCTACAATAAAGGATACAGCCACCATTCCATTTGATCCTACTTCAGAACTTCCTTTAAAGAATAGCAATACTGCAACGGCAACTACAAATACAGCTAGTATTTTGTATTCTGCTTTCAAGAAAGACATTGCACCATCTGCAATATTTTTTGCAATTCTTGACATTTTCTCTTCACCTTCATCTTGCTTAGCTACCCAAGCATTTTTCCAGAACACAAAGCCTAGAGCCAAGATTCCAAAAAGCGGTAAATAATTTACAATCATTTCCATTTTTTCTAGATTTTATTAATAATTTTTTAGCTTTAATTTTCGGCTGCAAAAGTAATATTTTAATTGAAATTGTAAAATAAAAATATACTTTCTATTTTTCATCTTAAAAAATAAAATTGCCTTCTAATTATTCTCCTTATTTTCATTAAATTTGTAGACTTAAATAATATTATAGAAGCAAAATGAATATTGTAGTATGTATAAGTAGTGTTCCGGACACTACTTCAAAAATAAATTTCTCCGAAAACGGCACTACTTTTGACAGCTCAGGAATACAATTTATAATTAATCCTTATGATGAGTTTGGCTTAACAAAAGCAATGATATTAAAAGAAAATTCGGGAGGAAATGTGACAGTTATAACCGTTGGTGATGCAACAGTTGAACCAGTAATGAGAAAAGCCTTAGCAATAGGCGCTGATCAGGCGGTTAGAATAAACAGAAACCCGAAAGACAGTTATTCAACAGCTACTGAAATTGCAAAATACTTGAGTGAAAATCCTGCAGATTTGATTATTACTGGTAGAGAGTCTATCGATTATAACGGAGGCGCTGTGGGGGGAATGATTGCAGAAATCTTGAATGTTCCATTTGTAAATGCATGTAATGGACTAGAAATAGAAGGAACAACTGCTAAATTGAGCAGAGAAATTGACGGTGGAAAAGAAAACCTATCGGTTAGCTTACCACTTGTAATTGGCGGACAAAAAGGATTGGTTGAAGAAAGTAATTTAAGGATTCCAAATATGAGAGGAATAATGCAAGCAAGAACAAAGCCATTGCAAGTGATAGATCCCTCAAATACTGATTCTTTAACAACATCTGAGCAATTTGAAAAGCCAGCAGAAAAAAGTGTATGCAAATTGGTAGAAGCAGGAAATGAAGCTGAACTTGTACGTTTATTACAAGAAGAAGCAAAAGTTATTTAATAAAAAATTAGAAAGAAATGTCAGTATTAGTATATACAGAAAACTGGAAAGGAAGTTTTAGAAAAAGTACATTTGAAGCAGTATCTTATGCCAAAGAAACTGCTAAACTTTTAGGTATGGATGTGGTTGCACTATCTATAGGAGATGTGAGTGATGATGAGTTGAATAAATTAGGAAATTATGGTGCTAGCAAAGTATTATCAGCAAGTGGAATTGCTAAAGGTGATAGTCAAGCTACAAGCAATCTTTTTGCCGAACATGCTACAAATGTAAAGGTTATTGTTTTTGCAAGCACTTATACTTCAAAAATGATTGCCCCAAGATTAGCAGCGAAATTAAAAGCAGGAATACTCTCTAATGTAGTGGATATTCCTTTTAGCACAACTCCTCTTACAGTAAGTAGAAAATCGTTTTCTGGAAAAGCTATTGAAAAAGCGATAGTGAATACCGAAAAAACTATCATCTCATTAGCACCTAATGCTTTTGGACTTATAGAGTGTGGAGGAGATTGCAATATTGAGCAAATTAGCACATCTCAAACTAGAAGTGTAACAATTGAAGGAGAGGAAATCGCAACTGGAAAAATTTCTTTAGCTGAGGCTGAAATCATTGTGTCGGCGGGAAGAGGATTGAAAGGTCCAGAAAATTGGGGAATGGTTGAAGAATTAGCAGATTTATTAGGGGCTGCAACAGCATGCTCAAAACCAGTGTCTGATATTGGTTGGCGCCCTCATGGAGAGCATGTTGGGCAAACTGGAAAAGCAGTAGCGCCAAACTTATATGTGGCTATTGGAATCTCTGGTGCAATTCAGCATTTGGCTGGAGTGAATTCTTCTAAAGTTATGGTAGCCGTCAACAGTGATGCGGAAGCTCCATTTTTTAAGGCTGCCGATTATGGTATAGTTGGGGATGCTTTTGATGTGATACCAAGGCTTATTGATGAAATTAAGAAAGTTAAAAACTAAGTATTGGATTTAATTCAACTTGATATCACCGCACTAAAAACTAGTGATTCGCAAAACAATGCTTATGTTTTGTTACTGAATGAATTGGCAGGAAAAAGACAATTACCTATTGTTATTGGCTGGTGTGAGGCGCGTTCTATCGCTTTAGCTTTGGAAGATGCGGATCCTCCTGAAAGACCCCTTACTCACGATTTGTTTTTAAGCATTAGCGACAGTTTTGATATTACAGTGAGCAAAGTGGTTATACACACTTTGAGTGAGGGAATTTTTCATGCATCTTTTTTCTGTAAATCAGAGGGGAAAAAGGAAATGGAGATTGATGCAAGAACCTCTGATGCGGTAGCTATTGCAGTTCGTTTCAAATGCCCTA
Organism: Flavobacteriales bacterium TMED123; assembly: GCA_002170165.1. Taxonomy (GTDB): domain Bacteria; phylum Bacteroidota; class Bacteroidia; order Flavobacteriales; family BACL11; genus DUAL01. The sequence continues at coordinate 150,324 of NHFY01000094.1, read as the reverse complement.
TTTTTACTTATGAGGAAGTGCTGAGCAAAGCTGGAATTATCTTGGATAAAACTTTGGAAGAAGATATTCCTTTCGGAGACGAGGGCACAAAAAAGTCAGAAGTGAAACAATTGAAAGATTTCACTACAACAAAACTGAAAAAAATATTAAAAAAGGCTATTGAAGATGAAGATTATGAAAAAGCTTCTGAAATAAGAGATGAAATCAATAGCCGAAATGAAAAATAAATGAAGCGACTTTTCCTCATATGTTTTTTTGCGATTATCAGCTTCTTTTCATTTTCGCAAAACATTGAAGGAAGTTGGCGTTTTGATTACATCCTTCCAGACACGTTAGAAACAGGCGAAAACCTAAAGCCCATTGCTACAGAGGATGAAATGCAAATTAAGGCTGACGGCACTTTTCATTATGAAATTTCAACAGAAAATTTAATTGCAGATGGGAAATGGGAGATTGCGGACAACATGCTTTCTTTTCATTATGTTTTACCAAAAGAAATGACAAGAACTTATCATATTACAAATGATGAAAATACTTTGGTATTAAATGAAAACGGCATTAATTATGCCTTTGTAAAAATAGATGTTAGTCCTACCACAATAGCAACATCAGGTTTCTCTATGTCCTCTCTTTTTAGAGGATTTATTGGTATTCTGTCACTCCTGCTGATTGCTTTTTTATGCAGCAGAGATAGAAAAACGATTGTATGGCAATTGGTTGTAAAAGGCTTAGGTATACAACTGGTTTTTGCTCTTTTAATCCTTAAAGTTCCGCTTGTATCAGCAGGTTTTGAATTTGTAGGCAAGATTTTTACAAAAATCATTTCCTTCACTCAAGAAGGGACAATGTTTTTGTTCCAGTCTTTTGAGACAGGCATTATTGAATCGCCACTTATGAATTTTGTTGTAATGATATTGCCTACTGTTATTTTCTTTTCGGCACTTACCGCACTCTTTTATTATTGGGGAATTTTACCAAGAATTGTATACGGATTTGCATGGTTGATGAAAAAAACATTGCGCCTTTCTGGACCAGAAAGTGTAGCGGCTGCAGGAAATATATTCTTAGGACAAACCGAATCGCCACTACTAGTAAAACCTTACCTCAACAAAATGACCTTATCGGAAATGCTGTGCTTGATGAGTGGAGGAATGGCAACCATTGCAGGTGGAGTTTTGGCCGCTTATATTAGTTTTTTGGGAGGAACTGACCCAGTGCAGCAAATAATGTTTGCTAAGCATTTACTAGCAGCATCTGTAATGTCGGCACCTGCAGCTGTTGTTGCAGCCAAAATATTATTGCCAGAAAAAGAACAATTTGAAGAAGAATTAGTAGTTACAAAAGCTGAGATGGGAAGCAATGCCTTAGAGGCAATATCCAAAGGAACAACTGATGGGCTCAGATTAGCAGTAAATGTTGGCGCAATGCTGTTGGTATTTATCGCTCTGATTTCTATGGCAAATTACATACTGCTGAAAATTGGAGATTGGACAGCACTCAACAGCTTGATTGCAGCTAACACCAGATATACTGAACTCTCTTTAAATATGCTTCTGGGCTATATTGGAGCTCCTATCGCATGGCTAATGGGCGTTTGTAAGGAAGATATATTTTTAGTGGGACAATTGATTGGAGAGAAAACGGTACTGAACGAATTTGTGGCTTATGTATCATTGGGGGAGATGAAAGCGGCAGGTGCATTTGTTGAGCAAAAATCCATTATTATTGCTACTTATATTTTATGTGGATTTGCCAACTTTGCATCCATAGGAATACAAATAGGGGGTATTGGTGCTTTAGCGCCTAAACGCACCAAAGATTTATCCAAATTAGGAATACTTGCGCTGATAGCAGGAACATTAGCCTCCTTGTTTACAGCCGTAATTGTGGGAATGATTTTATAAAAAGACAGAATGCAACAATATTTAGACTTGATGAGTAGAGTGATGCAAGAAGGCACACTCAAAGCAGACCGAACAGGAACAGGAACGAAAAGTGTATTTGGCCATCAAATGCGTTTCGATTTATCGGAGGGATTCCCTTGTGTAACCACTAAAAAGTTGCATTTGCGTTCCATCATTCACGAGCTTTTGTGGTTCTTAAAAGGAGATACCAATATTCATTACCTGAAAGAAAATAGAGTGCGCATTTGGGATGAGTGGGCTGATAAAAATGGTGATTTAGGGCATGTATACGGCTACCAATGGAGGAGCTGGCCTACTCCTGACGGCAAACATATTGACCAAATTTCTCAAGTAGTAGAGGCGCTTAAAAACAATCCCGATAGCAGAAGGATTATTGTAAGCGCTTGGAATGTAGGAGAGATTGAGCAAATGGCACTCCCTCCTTGTCATGCTTTCTTTCAGTTTTATGTGGCAGACGGAAAACTATCGTGCCAATTGTACCAAAGAAGTGCTGATATCTTTTTAGGTGTTCCTTTCAACATTGCTTCTTACGCTTTGTTAACGATGATGATGGCACAAGTGTGTGATTTAGAAGTAGGTGATTTCGTACATACCTTGGGAGATGCACACATTTATACAAATCACTTTGAACAAACAGAACTGCAATTAAGTCGCGACCCTAGGCCGCTTCCAAAGATGAAAATCAATCCAGAAGTAAAGAATATATTTGACTTCAAATATGAAGATTTCGAATTGGTTGATTATGATCCACACCCACACATTAAAGGAATTGTAGCAGTATAATGGCAAAAATCGTTATTCTTGGAGCAGGCCTAGTAGGCAATGTAATGGCTAAAGATTTAGCAAAACAACATGCTGTTACCTCTGTAGATATTAGCGAGCAAGCTTTAGCTCCACTTCAGGCGCACAACATACAAACCATACAGGCCGATTTATCGGATCAAAATACTTTAACCAAAATCATTCAAGATTTTGACTTAGTGATAGGTGCTGTTCCGGGCTTTATGGGCTATCAAATGCTAAAAACTGTTTTTGAGGCAGAAAAAAACATTGTAGACATCTCTTTTTTTCCTGAAGACCCTTTTGGGTTGGATGCACTAGCTAAAGAAAAAGGAGTGGTTGCAGTCATGGATTGCGGTGTTGCTCCAGGCATGGGTAACATCATTTTAGGACATCATGATGCGCAAATGCAGATTTCGGATTACGAATGTTTGGTAGGCGGTTTGCCAGAAGTACGCGAATGGCCTTACCAGTACAAAGCGGTATTCTCGCCTATTGATGTAATTGAAGAATATATTCGTCCTGCCCGCTATGTGCAAAACAGCCAGCTCATCACCAAAGAAGCATTATCAGACACCGAGCTGATAGAGTTTGAAGGAGTAGGCACTTTAGAAAGTTGGAATTCGGATGGGTTGAGAAGCTTGATTTACACCATGCCACACATCCCAAACATGATTGAAAAAACGTTGCGCTACCCAGGTTGTGTAGAGTATTTGAAGGTGTTACGAGCAAGCGGGTTTTTCTCTTATGAGGAGATTGAAGTAAACGGACAAAAGGTACGACCGATAGATCTAACCGCCAAACTGCTCTTCCCAAAATGGCAGTTAAAAGAAGGTGAAAAAGATTTTACCGTCATGTGCATCATCATGAAAGGGAATGAAAATGGGAAGGATACAACTTATCGTTATGATTTGTTAGACAGATACAAAGATGGAACAATTTCCATGGCACGCACCACAGGATTTACTTGTACTGCAGTTGCCAATTTAGTGGCAGACGGAACATATAACCGAATTGGAATCTCTCCTCCTGAATATTTGGGTGAACATTTTAACTTTGTAAAAAATTATTTAGCAGAAAGAGGCGTAATGTACAAAGTAAGTAAAAGTTAATGAAAGTTTCACTAATTGTAGCTGCATCCGAAAATGGCGTGATTGGAAAAGACAATGACCTTATTTGGCATTTGCCTAAAGACATGCGTTTTTTCAAAGATACCACTATGGGACATCATGTGATTATGGGACGAAAAAATTTTGAGTCCATTCCTCATAAATTCAGACCATTGCCCAATAGAACCAATGTGGTAATTACACGACAAACTGCCTATAAGGCGGATGGCTGTATGGTAGTCAGCTCAATTGAGGAAGCATTACAAATTGCTAAACATAATGGAGAGGATGAAGCGTTTATTATTGGAGGTGGGCAAATCTATAAACTAGCATTAGAAGCAAATTTAGTAGATAAGATCTATTTAACAAAAGTGCATCAATCTTTTGAAGGAGATACTTTTTTTCCAGGACTGAATAAAGATTGGAAAGAGATATCAAGAATCCAGAATCAAGCAGATGAAAAACATCTCTATAATTTTGATTTTATTACTTTAGAGAAAAATCAGTAGTTTTACAAAAATTTAAATAATGAAATGATTTATGTTCAAAAACACAAATAAGAAACTACATAATATGAGGACAAAGACATTTTTTTTGCTTGTTATTTTTTGCATTTTACTTTATGCTTGTAAGGATGAAGAAATAGTGAACACTCCCAATCAGACAAGTACACAAGCATCACAAGACCATTTGTTTGCTGAAAATATATTTAACGATATTAATAGAGTAGTGGAAGATGGCTTTAATGATAATGGATTGAGCAAATCTTCCTGTGCTAACTACAAATCCATAGCGGCTGATTCTTCTGATGCAGATACCTTAATAATTGACTTTGGAGAAGTTGATTGCCTAGATGAGTATGGCAAACTAAGAAGGGGGAAAATCATTGTAATCTATACTGCCCCATATCAAGATTCATTAGCTGTGATTACTACTACCTTCAATCATTATTATGTAAATAGCACAAATTGGGTGCAAGGAAGCAGAACAATTACAAATCTGGGAAGAAATGCAGAGGTACATATGGTTTTTGACATAGCAGTTGATGCCAACATTACAACCGAAATTGGTAGAATTGATTGGGTTTCAAACAGGACCAGGATTTGGACAGAGGGAAAAAACACCACTCAAAATCCTTTTGATGATGTTTATAAAGTTGTAGGGACTGCTTCAGGAAATGGGCTCAACAATAATGATTTTACTGTAGAAATCACTGATAGTTTAGAGGTAAATTTGGGATGTTTGTTGCCTACTGTAACCTATAATAAAAGATGTGCAATTGTAAGCGGAAAAGTAAAAGTAAGTCCTAATGGTTATTCAGATAGGGTAATTGATTATGGAATAGATGGATGTAATTGTGATTACTCCGTTACTATAAATGAGGAAAGCTATTTGATTGTAGTACCCTAAGCCGCTTTTAATTTTTTTAGCGATACTTTATTTAACTTTTCTTGGGCATAAGAAAGGCTGATATTCAGCTTCTCTTTTTTATTTTCATCAGAAGGTATATCAAACATAGCGTCAAGCATAATTGCCTCACATATAGATCGCAATCCTCTTGCCCCTAATTTATATTCAATGGCTTTTTCTACTATTAAATTCAAGGCTTGTTCATCAAATGAAAGCGTGATACCATCCATCTCAAAAAGTTTTTCGTATTGCTTTATGATAGCATTTTTTGGTTTAGTAAGTATTGCTCTAAGCGCCTTTTTATCTAGAGGTTTCAAATAAGTAAGTATGGGCATTCTGCCTATAAGTTCTGGAATAAGACCAAAACTTTTCAAATCTTGTGGGGCAACATATTGTAAAATATCTTGTTTATCAATCGTTTTATCGGTAGATTTTTTGTAGCCTATTGCTTGGGTGTTCAATCGGCTTCCTATTCTACTATCAATACCATCAAAGGCACCTCCACAAATGAATAAAATATTAGCAGTATTTACGGCAATCATTTTTTGTTCTGGATGTTTTCTTCCTCCTTGAGGAGGAACATTTACAACCGATCCTTCCAATAATTTGAGCATGGCTTGTTGCACGCCTTCTCCACTTACATCTCTAGTGATGGAAGGATTGTCATTTTTACGGGCAATTTTATCAATTTCATCAATAAAAACGATACCCCTTTCTGCAGCTTTTACATCATAATCCGCAACTTGCAAAAGGCGTGAAAGTATACTTTCTACATCTTCACCAACATATCCTGCTTCTGTAAGCACAGTAGCATCTGCAATACAAAAAGGAACATTTAACATCTTAGCAATTGTTCTGGCAAGTAAAGTTTTTCCAGTTCCCGTCTCTCCCGCCATAATAATATTGGATTTCTCAATTTCAACTTCTTGCTCTTTCTTTAAAGGCTGCATTAATCTTTTGTAATGATTATAAACAGCAACAGCCAATACCTTTTTAGCGGCATCTTGCCCAATCACATGCTTGTCCAAATGGATTTTTATTTCCTTTGGCTTTAGTAGTTTGAAATGCTCGGAAAGTTCTGATGCATCTTTGCCAGATTTTTCAGCTTCAACTATTCCAATTGCTTGGTCTATACAAGAATCACAAATGTGTGCATTTATGCCTGCAATAAGCACATTGGTATCTTGCTTATCTTTGTCGCAAAAGGAACATTTTATGATTTCTTTATCAGCCATATTTTACTTGCTACTTACTAATACCTCATCAATCATACCGTATTTAAGTGCTTCATCTGAGGTCATCCAATAATCTCTATCACCATCTTTCCACACTTGTTTGTAGCCTTGCCCTGTATGATGTGCAATGATTTCGTAAAGTTCTTTTTTCAATTTCTGAATTTCCTTGGCAGTAATCTCAATATCTGATGCTTGCCCGCTTGCGCCTCCCATTGGTTGATGAATCATCACTCTAGAGTGTTTTAATGCTGTTCGCTTTCCTTTAGCTCCAGCACACAAAAGCACAGCCCCCATAGAAGCAGCCATTCCTGTACAAATGGTAGAAATATCACAATTAATATACTGCATGGTATCATATATGCCAAGCCCAGCATAAACGCTTCCTCCTGGAGTATTTAAGTAAATTAAGATGTCTTTATCCTGATGCAATGAATCTAAATACAACAATTGTGCTTGGATAATATTGGCCACATAATCATTAATCGGCACTCCCAAAAAGATGATTCTATCCATCATTAACCTAGAGAAAACATCCATAGTAGCAATGTTTAATTGGCGCTCCTCAATAATTGTTGGGGAAATATAATTGCCGTAAGCGGAAGTAAAATTATCAACTGCTATAGAGCTAATTCCTCTATCTTTTGTTGCAAACTTTTTAAAATCTTTTTCGAAATCCATGATGATATATTATTTGTTAATTGCTATTAGTTTTCAGAAAATTGAATTTATTTTTCTGATGCTAATTTAACAAAATCATCATAAGAAATGTCTTTGTCTGTAAGTTTGAAGTTCGATTTATAAACATCTAGTGTTTTTTTATCGTAAATTTGATCAATTATCTTCTTTCTTTCTTCTTCTTTTTTTAGAATGCTATCTGCAATTTCATTCATTTTTTCATCATCTAAAACCGACTGTCCATATTGCATCATTTGCCCAGAAATTAGCGACTTTGCATGAGAAAGCATCTCTTCTTGCTCAATTTTAATTTCGTAATGCTCGCTTATTTTATTCTCAATAAGTTGCCATCTCAAACTTTTAGAATACATATCGTATTCGCTTTCTACTTGCTCTAGCGTTATTGGTTTTTCTGATGTTTGTACAAGCCATCTTTTCAAAAAGTTATCAGGAATTTCAAATTTATTTTTTTCTAACAGATAATTAACCACATCATTTTTTAGCATTCTATCGCTTTCACCAACAAAACTCATTTCTGCCTCATCCTTTATTTTAGCACGAAAAGCTTTAAGCGTTTTTGCATTTCCTTCTCCATATACTTTATCAAAAAGCTCTTTATTTAACTTAGCAGGCGTTAAACGGCTGATGTTTTGAATAGTAAATTGAAATTCTTCTGATACCAGATTGTGAATTTCCTCATGCTTTACATTGAGCATTGCACTTAAATCGGAATGATTAGTAAATGCTTTCATCACATTTACTTTTATTGTATCTGCTGATTTTACACCTACAAATTGCTGCTTTATTTTTTTGTCAGCAATAAATTCCATGGAAACTGTAGCCTCATTTTTGATGCCATTTTTCATTAGATTTCCTTCTATATCCAATTGCTCAATTTTACAAAAAACCAAATCTCGCTCCTCAGATTTATCAACATTTCCCATTGCGCCATATCGTTTTGCAATATCATTACAATACTGATCAAGCAGTTTCTCATCTGCCTTTATGTTGTAATAAGTAAGTTTGTCTTTTTTGGTAATCTTTATATCAAACTCTGGAGATAAACCTATCTCAAAATCAAATGAAAAATCCACATCCTTTTCCCAATCGATTGTTTTTTCTGATTTCATAGGCATTGGGCTTCCTAAAACTTTTACCTTATTTTCAGTTATGTGCTTATACAGTTCGTCTTGAATTAGTCTATTTACTTGCTCAACAGTTACTGAGGTTTTGTATTGTTTATTAATAATTGACATTGGCGTTTTGCCTTTTCTGAAGCCAGGCATTTGCGCCTTTTTTCTATAGTCTTTCAATATTTTATCTACATTTTCTCTATAGTCTTTCTCCACTACTTCAACCTTTAAGGTCGCCATTAAATCTTTGGTTTTGCTTTGTGTGATTTTCATAAATTATGTTGTTTTTAAAAGGGCTGCAAAAATACATTAATTTTACTGATTTGAAAAATCATAAAAAAAGAAAAAGCAAGCGAAAATGCTTGCTTTAACCTGTGCGGCTGAAGGGAGTCGAACCCCCACGCCTTGCGGCACTAGATCCTAAGTCTAGCATGTCTACCAATTCCATCACAGCCGCTAACTAAGGGCGCAAATATATTATTTTTTAACATTTTTTCGCAAAAGCAAATAGGAAGATTATTAAGTTTTATATTTGCTTTTCAAATTAAAAATCAAAACAAATGAGTTTATCGGTAAAAGGAAAAATTAGCAGTAAATTAAGTGTAGAAAGCGGAACATCAAAAGCTGGAAAAGAATGGAAAAAACAATCTTTCCTTTTAGATACAGGAGCACAGTACAATCCAGAAATTTGTTTCCAACTTTTTGGTGATGACAAAATCGCTATGTTGGAGCATTATAATATTGGCGATCAAGTAGAAGTGTCGTTCAACCTTTCTTCAAGAGAATGGAATGGCAGGTATTTTCACAATGTAGATGCTTGGAAAATTGAAAAAATAGGAGAAGAAATTGCTGAAAATGAGCACTTAGAAGAACCACCTGTTTTTGATGCACCAGCTTCAGAAGAAGACGATTTACCTTTTTAGAAAATGACCTTTGCTAATCGGTTTGAAAAGTTATTTAAATCGGTACTGCCAACTCCATTTACAATTGCAGTATTGCTCACTTTTCTTACCTTTTTATTAGCCCTATTTTTAACTAGCCCTCAACAGCAGGAAAATCATTTTATCCAATTACTCAGCTTTTGGGAACAGGGGCTTTGGAATTCTGATCTTTTGTTATTTGCTATGCAAATGATGCTGATGCTAGTGCTTGGACATGTGTTAGCGTTAAGCGAACCAATAGATAAGCTTATAGCAAAAGGAACCCAGTATTGCAACAACACTGCTAATGCAGCAGCAATTATTACTTTTTCTACTCTATTGGTTGCATTTTTTAATTGGGGATTGGGGCTTATTTTTGGAGCAATTTTTGCAAGAAAAGTGGGAGAGCATGCCACTAAAGAAGGTGTCAAATTAAATTATCCATTAGTTGGTGCAGCAGGCTATTCAGGCTTAATGGTATGGCATGGTGGCATCTCTGGATCTGCACCCATAAAAATTGCAGAAGAAGGCCATTTTTTAACCAAGCAAATTGGCGTAATTTCTCAAGCTGAAACTGTTTTTTCTACTATGAATATTTGTATCAGCATAATTTTACTGATTGCTCTTCCCCTACTAATGTATTATTTAGGAAAACAAAAAGAAGGTGAAAGGCTTCAATTAGTAACAGAAGAGAATACAGAAAAAATAGCGCTAAGTGGAGCTGAAAAATTAGATCATTCAACAATGCTGTCATATCTGTTTGGAGGCATAATTTTTTTCTATGCTTTTTATAAGGCCTTTATCTTGCCTGAGGTTATCTCCTTAAAAGTAATTAATCCAAACTATATCAATTTGGTGCTATTAGGATGTGCCATAATCATGCATAAAAGTTTCTTTAATTTCCTCAAAGGAGTTGATAGTGCAATCTCTGGAGCTGCGGGAATTTTAATTCAATTTCCGCTTTATTTTGGTGTTATGGGTATTATGAATCATTCAGGCATGGTGCAGATTATGTCTGACTTTTTTGTAAGTATTGCAAATGAAACCACTTTTCCAATTTTTACTTTTATCAGTGCTGGTATTATAAATGTATTTGTCCCTAGCGGTGGCGGGCAATGGGCAGTACAAGGCCCTATTATAGTGGATGCTGCTAATCAACTTGGTGTAAGTATCCCAAAAAGTGTAATGGCACTAGCTTATGGCGACCAACTCACCAATATGCTACAACCCTTTTGGGCTTTACCACTGCTTGCAGTTACTGGACTAAAAGCCAAAGAAATTTTGCCTTATACTTTAATCTTACTGCTTGCTGGTGTAGTAATTTTTATCGGAGGGTTATTACTTTTTTAAAGAAGTAGGATTCGCCATATCGGTAGTAATATAAGCATTTGGGTTGATTTCTTCAATGGTACTTAACACTGATTTTAGCTTTTGCCTAGCAATCACACACAAATAAATTTTTACCGCTCCATCTTTTCCTTCTCCATCTATTACAGTTACACCATGCCCGTTTTCTCTAAGCGTTTCGGCAACAGAAGGAGAATTAGCTGGGCAAAAAACGCGCACCACAACATTCCCCACGCCAACAATTCGCTCTATGTAAGAGCCTAAAATGGTGCCTGCTGCAAATCCTGAAGCATAGGCACTAATCAGCACAGGATCATCAATATCTTTTACAACTTGAGAGATTGCTACTATCCATATAGCCGACTCAATAAGCCCTATAAGTGCGGCATAAATCGGTCTATTTTTGCCAACCAATAAGGCTCTAAATGTCCCTAAACTTTGGTCTGCCAACCTCAATAAGAAAATAATAAGTGACGAAAAAAATAAATCCATAATTTTAATTTTTTACATCAAATGCATCTCTAAGCCCATTACCCAAAAGCATAAAAGCCAACACTAAACTCATGATAGCCAAACCTGGAATTATGGCTAAATAGGCTTTATCCATAATAATGTATGCATAATGGTCTTTTATCATTCCTCCCCAACTTGGCATAGGTGGTTGAGCGCCTATTCCTAAGAAGGAAAGTCCTGCTTCTATCAATATTGCAGCTGCAAAATTGGCTGCCGATATTACAATTACTGGCCCTATTACATTGGGTAAGATGTGTTTGAAAATGATGCGAGATGATTGATATGCTAAAGCCTTTCCTGCTTCGACATATTCTAGTTCTCTAATGAATAGTACTTGCCCTCTTACAACACGAGCTACTTCAACCCACATTGTTAAACCTACCGCCACAAATACTTGCCAAAAGCCTTTTCCTAAAGCAAGTGAAATAGCAATTACCATTAGCAAAGTAGGAATAGACCAAACGACATTAATTAGCCACATTATTACATCATCAACCTTACCTCTAAAATAACCTGCAACAGCACCTAAACTAATTCCTATTAGTAAGGAAATAAGCACAGCAATAAAGCCAACTGCAAGAGAAACTCTAGTTCCCAAAAGAATTCTGCTGAGCAAATCTCTTCCATATTTATCTGTGCCAAACCAAAAAGTTTGCTCATTAATTTCAAATTCCCCATAATATGTTTTCGGCATTGCTGATTGATAAGGAAGATAAAAAACCCCTTTTTCAACCTCTTCATAACTGCTAATTGGAATCTTATTTGTTTTTGAAGGTCTTCCAAATATCATAGCTTCTAAATATGACACTTCAACAACTTGCTCTTTTGGGCTTTCGAAAAATGTAACTTTGGTTAATGGTTTTAGAGTAGCTAGTTCAATATGCATCTCATTAGCCTTGGGTGTTTTATCTGGACTGATGACTACTGCAAAAAGTGCTAAAAAGACAGACAACGTAATAAAAAACAATGCAAAAAAAGCAAGATTATTCTGCTTTAGTTTTTGCCATGCCAATTTATTTAATGAAGCTACTTGCATTTATTTTTTTTGTATTCTGCCTTTCCAGTTGAAGGATTGGGTAAATGATAAAATTACAATCAAAACTATATAAAAAGAATAGAAAATCTCGAAAGGCAAAATCCATTTTACTAAATCAGTTCGTTTGAAAAACTTTAAAGCAGGATAAAGTAGTAGCATATCAATAAGAAACTTTGTAATGTAAAAGCATCCAAAAATTTGCAAAGCAGAAATATCAGCAATACAGTTTGCAAATAAATATATTAAAGAAAGGTTCGTAAACAATACCAAAAAGGAGGTGTAAATAGTTGCGCTATCCTTATAATCACTACTCTTTGCTGCCCATCTTTTTCTCTGATTTATAAATTCCTTTATTGATGGTGTCCCCTTTGTTCGTACAATAGCATCTTCATCTTTAGCAAACACAATTGTATTTGGATATTTTTGCTTTACACTATGCAATAAAAAAACATCATCACCACTTACAGCAGAATTGTTTAACAAATCATTTGCTTCCAAGAACACATCTTTTCGAAAAGCCATATTTGCGCCATTGCAAAAGATAGCATTACCACTTCCTATTGCACCTGCTCCACTAGCAATTAAAGAGGTAAATTCTAAGGATTGTAATTTCTGAAAAACACTTTTTTGAATTTGATATATGACAGGGCCTGAAACTAGCTTTATCCTTTTATCTGAAAAGTAAGACGCAATAGTTTGCACCCAATTGGGATTAAAACTGCAGTCAGCATCAGTTGTTATAATAATCTCACCACCTGCTACACTTATAGCTTTTGAGATGGCTTGCTTTTTCCCTTGCCCCCCTTTCAATTTAATGAGTATTAGATTATCGATTGTATTTTTTTGTAGCAGCTCATATGTATTATCTGTAGAATGATCATTTACAAGGACAAATTCAATTTTATCAGTAGGATAAATGAGTGATTGTAGATCTTTTAGCAACTTTTCAACTTGACTTTCCTCATTACGTAAAGCAATCACAACACTTACCTTTGGAGTAAAGCTGATGTCTTCTGCTTTTTCTATCTTATACCACCCAATGGTAAATTTTAAAATAAGCAAAACATATAAAAGCAGGATGATAAAAATGATAATCTGCATTACTTTCTAAAGAATTTAAGTGTAAAAACAAAGAAAGTACCAATAATTGCTGGAATTAAAAGATTGATAACCCAAAGTAGGAAAGTAGCAGAAAGAATACCAATAGTATTTACAGAAACAAGCGAAAATAGATAAAGTGCAACAGAACCTCTAACACCAATTTCAGAAATAGCTATTGTTGGAATTACAGATATAGCAAAAAGCATAACCATAGTTAAAACAATAGCATCAAGATAAGAAATATCAACTGCAAATAATTTTAATAATATAAAAAATTGAGTAGTAAATACTGTATAACGAAAAATAGAAAGCAAGAACACCATCATTAATTCTTGTGCATTATAATAAGTAAAAATCTCTTTGTATTTTTTATACTTACTAAGCCAATTGAACTTATCCATCAAATTAGAAATCACAGAAATATTATGAAAAAGAAGTAGTAGCAGAATATTCAAAAACAAAAGCATGAAAAAAAGTAGAGGGTAAGCAAAAACCATTTCATGATATAATTTTTCAAGCTCAGGAATATAATTATTTAAAAAAAGTATCCCGATGGAGCCAAAAAAGATGGTGGTTAAAAGCTGTGCCATAGAGCCTAGTACTGTAATCAAAACAGCCTGGACTCTATCTGCTCTTTCTAAACAAAAAACCCTTCCGCAATATTCTCCAACTCTGTTAGGCGTGAATACGGAAACCGTAATGCCTGAAAAAACAGCACGTATAGCAGCAAGAATACTGACTTTCTCAATTTTATTTATCAAAAATTTCCACTTTACAGCTTCCAGAAACCAATTAAAGAACATCATGAAAAAAACCAATATGATTAAATCTTGGTTCTTGAACATGGTTTGCTTAATGAATAGTATGTCAAATCCATCAAAAGCCTTTTTAGTTACAACTTGCTGATACAAAAAATAGAATGCTAAAACTACAATTGTAATTTTTAACAGTAAGCTCTGTGTTTTTTTAGAATGCATTGTTTAGTTTTGTCTTGCAAATATACTCAAAGATAATAATTGCCTACTGAGAAAATAATATTAGGGATTGATCCTGGAACAACCATAATGGGCTATGGCCTTATTCTGATAAATGGGAAAAATATGGAGCTGATGCAGATGGGAGTACTGCATCTATCTAAGTTAAAATCACACGAACTGAAACTGAAGAAAATATTTGAAAGAGTTTTGGCAATGGTAGATGAGTATAAGCCAGATGAATTGGTAGTTGAGGCACCATTTTTTGGCAAAAATGTGCAATCCATGTTGAAATTGGGAAGAGCACAAGGTGTTGCAATGGCAGCAGGTCTTTATAGAGATGTTCCTATTTTTGAATACACACCAAAAAAAATAAAAAAAGCAATAACAGGAAATGGAAATGCCAGTAAAGAGCAAGTTGCTGCCATGCTCACATCACTTTTATCAATTAAAGAAATACCTAAGCATTTGGATGCAACTGATGGATTAGCTGCTGCAGTTTGTCATCATTTTCAGGAAGATGTATCTGTTAAAGAAAAAAGTTATACCGGCTGGAAAGCTTTTATTAAAGATAATCCTGATAAGTTAAAATAATTAAACTTCATACTTCGCTTCTTATTTTTTGAGCGATTGTTTTAAACTCCTCAGGCGTAAATTTTAGTTTTGGTTCTTCAAAATTGATATTAGCAACACCTTTTTCAAGTGGAACCAAATGAATATGCGCATGAGGTACCTCTAATCCAATTACGGCTACTCCTATTCTTTCGCAATCAAACACTTTGTCCATTGCTTTTGCTACAATTTGTGCAAAACACCAAAGCGCCGAAAAATCGTCTAAAGAAATATCAAAAATGTAGTCGGTTTCTTTTTTGGGTATAACCAATAAATGCCCCTTAGCAAGGGGTGAAATATCTAAAAATGCTAAATGGTGTTCATCTTCTGCTACTTTGTAAGCAGGGATTTCTCCAGTAACTATTTTAGAAAAGATAGATGACATTTTTAAGTAGATATAGTGATTATTTCAAATTTTACAATTCCACTAGGCACACTAATTTCAGCAATCTCACCTACCTTTTTACCAAGAAGCCCTTTGGCAATTGGAGATTCTACCGATATCTTTTTTGCCATTAAATCTGATTCAGCTTCTGGAACAATAGCATAAGTAAGTTGCATACCATTATCTAAATTCTTAATGGTAACCTTTGTAAGCAGATGTACTGAAGAAGTATCTAGCTCACTTTCATCAAGTATTCGTGCATGAGAGAGTTGCTCTTCCAATTTTGCAATTTTCGCTTCTAGCATGCCTTGCGCTTCTTTGGCAGCATCATATTCTGCATTCTCCGACAAATCACCCTTATCTCTTGCATCAGCAATTTCTTGCGTAATTCTTGGTCGCTCAACTTGTTTTAGAAAATTTAATTCTTCTGTTAGTTTATCAAAGCCTTCTTTTGTAAAATATTTAATATCGCTCATAGTAATATAGCATTAACACAAAGAGAGAATCCCCTCTTTTTTTGTTAAAAATTAATTTTTTGATTTAGAGGTTTATTCTGGCGCCAAATGAGTGCGAACCTTGGAAAGGATCGGTATGTCGGTAAGAATAATCTACACCAAAGGTTTTCCCTCCTCCCATTGGAATTTCAATGGTAAAACCACCGCTTGGCCCTCTTAGGGCAGTTGTTCTTGTTGATGGCGTTCTAATACCTTCTTCCATAGTATATCCACACCTTACCATAAACAAATCCTTAAAAGAGTACTCACAACCTAAGCGATACTGATCCTTCTGGAAAGCATTTGAAGTAAATGTGCCTGCTCCAGTTAATCTATGTCTTAAATAATGTATATCGTACGAAAGCCCAATATTCAGTAGAGATGGTAATTCAAATTCAGCTGACTTATGGCTTACTGCCATCTGATAATTAGGATCTACATACTCTCTAAAAGTAAGTCCATCACCAGAAAAACTCATTCTTGGCCCAACATTTTTTAATGATATACCAAATCTCAAATTGTCTTTTGTTCCTGTTACATATTGAATACCTGCATCAAAAGCGACCCCTCCAGCACGAACGTTTGATATTTGTTCTGATACCATCTTTAAGGTAAATCCACCGTAAATACTATTAGAAAATGTCTTGGCATAAGAGACCCCTATATTCATAAATTTAGGAGAAAATGTTCCAATACCGCCATCAGGAAGCTCTTCAGTTGTAATTTCAATTTCTCCAAAATCCAAAGACATGATACCAAGTGCCAAAACTCCTGACTCTCCAACTTTCTGAGAAAATCCGAAAGTGTTGATGTAGCTCACTGCCTCATTATCGCCATAAGTTAGCCAATTGGTGCGGGAGAAAATAAGCTCTGTTTTTGGTGTAAACGCCAAACCTGCCACATTATTATACATACCTTCAAGCCCTCTAACACAAGCAACATTTGCTCCTGCCCATCCTGAACTTCTTGCCCATGGGTTAATCAATAATTCGGAAGCACCTGATTGACCAGCCCTTTGCTCATTTCCTGCAAAATTTTCTTTCACTGGGATTGTAATAAGGGCTACAATCATGATGACTTTTAGCCAATTGTTTATTCTATTCATTTGAGTTGTATTCATTTTATCTATAATTTAGAAAGTATCAAGGTCAATAGGTCGCATTACACCAAACCATTTAAGCACTCTTTCGCCCACCCCTTTTGCATCAACATGTATCACATAAAGCCCTGATGCAACGGGAATACCAAAAGTATTTTTTAAATTCCAATCGACTGATGTCAGTTTATCATTCTTTTTTATTTGTCTTACTAAAGTTCCACTGATAGTGTAAATTGAAATAGTGGCTCTTCTAGGAAGATTTGTAATTTTAATTCTATTATCGAGCTGAGATGTTTCGTAAGTAGAATAAGCATAATAAGGATTAGGCACTACATTAATCATGTCCAATGCATCGACAGCTGTTTTATGGTCTCCTTTCTCAGCAACTATGTCAGATGTTGAAAAACGATACCTAGCACTAAATTCGTTATTTGGAATTGGACTTACCGCTCTTGCATTACTACTACCGGAGAAAGAAGTGCTCATTGCAGTAAAAGTATCGCCAGGAGCATACTGATTTCCATTATGACTAATATTTGCACCCATTAGAAAATAAGTTGAGCCTAATACAAGATCATCATCTTTGTCTAAAATAGCAGATGCATCTCTAGTAACGTATTGCCTGTAAGGCTTGCTTACCCTTAACTTAACTGTAGCATCATTAGCTAAAAGTGTACGACCTGGACTAAGAATAGGCATGCCTACCCATGAAGCATTACGAAACACTTGCCAGATGTTTGCCGAATAGCCAGGATTTGGTTGTCCTGTAGGTAAAACATAATTTTTTAACTGATTGTAAATCCAAGCACATTCATCATAATTCGGACTTTCTGTACCATCAAGATAAGTACTATCTTTTTTTACAGCAGCAGATCCTTTAATTACATAAATAAAATGCTTACCGCCTAACAGATAAGACCCTTGATAGAAAGTACTAGACTGAGGGTCGTACATTGGCGCCTGAGAAGTAACAATATTTGAAGTAGGATTCCATTTCAAATCCCTACCATTATCTTCAGATAAATGTGAATCTTCTGCAAAGATGATATTTAATCTTTCTCCTGTCTCTATATCAATTGCATAGCCAGGGAACCAACTCATGCCCATAGTGCCATCATTTAGTGTATTACCATTTTTATCAACAGAAGGTTTTAGTCGTAATCCCATTTTGATTTGACCACCTTCTGCAAGCAAAGGATCACCCCCATAATTTGGATTGTTTTCATTGGCTTCAACCACTACACATTTGGACCACTGGGACTTTTCGTCTGTAAAAACAATATCAACAGAATGTAAATCAGCCATTTTTACTTGATCGGTAGTAGATTTACTATAGCCAGGACCATCTTTATACGCAGAAGCCAAATGATAAGGTGCCCAAGTTCCTCCAGTATATTCTAATGTAAAGTTGCCTCCACCAAAGAAATTATTAATCGGTATTGCCGCACTACGCTCTACAGCCGTCTCATAAATACCATTAGGATCATCATCCACGGAATAATCACTTAGCAAACTGTTGTCATCATTTTCAAAAGAACCAGCCCTTATCCAATTTAACCCCCATATATATCCATTTTCATCATCATAATCAGGAACTCCTGTTAGCCATCTATCATTAATGTTCTCAAATTCTATAGCAGATGAAATTAAACCATTATCAGCAACAATAGTGGGGTCTTCTGCTGGATTCACACCTTGCTGAACTTTTATAGAAAATCCAGTATTTCCAATTAGTTTCTCTGAACCTAAATCAATTGGTTTTGTAGATGAAGCTACTTCATTGCCTGTCGCTTCATTAGTTAGCGTCCATTTACCATAAGAAGTTATCGTGCTAACTCCCTGAACATTGGTGTAAGTAGGATCTTCTAAATTGAAAATATAAGTACCTTCTTTAACTGCTACAGGATCAACCACAGAAACATTTATTGGCCCTAATCCTTTTTCGTAAATCGGATTTAATGAACGGTGAGAAGAAGAATTGAGAATCTCCGTAATAGTTTCATCTGACAATTCCATGGCAGTATTACCATTTCCTGTCCCTTCTAATCTTTGGATTTTCACACCTTCTCCATAAGCGGAATTCAGCACGGTTCCTCCTGCTTCTGGCTCGGTGAAATGAGGGATTACACTATATGTTTCTATGTTTCTTCTACCTGCAATATAAGGCTGATTACGACCATCATAATCTGGATCATCAACATTATAAGGATCTGCATTCTCTTCTGCCATATTGTATGCATAAGAAAGCGCCATATAATGGTAAGTTTTATGATTCACCAGTCGCGTATTTCCTAAAGCAAATCGATCTTCAGTAATTTTGAATGAATACTCTACTCCATTATCAACTGACCCTTTCATACCAGCACTCAATACACCACTTACTTCCTCTACTGGAGTGTATACACCTAGAACAGGATCTAAATACTGATTTACAATAGTTGTGACATTATCTTTAACATCACATCTGAATACCAATCTTGCTTTATCAGGATCGTCTAAATCAGTAACAGAAGTTGTAGCATCTACTAACTGATACACTAAATAACCTTGGAATTCATAGTTTGGACTATTTAGTAAATTATCTGGTTTTGTGATGTACGGATCTTTTTCAGAATAGGATTCCTCATAGTTATTCGAAGATTCCTCATTTGATAAGGAAAAAATCAATTCTTTATCCAATTCTCTAATTGTTAAATCGGGAGCGTCAGGTCCGTTTAAGATATTAAAGTTGTTATCAAAAAGTGCTTGCGCTTCTCTATCATATACTTTTAATAATTGTACTGAAGCTGTTGGGCCTCCTGCTTTAGCTCTTGCCCAAACTACACCAACAGTAATATAATTAATTGCACCTGGCGATAAAGTAAATGGGCCTGCTGACTGAAGGAATCTTCTGTCAGCTGGAATATTCCCTGCTGTTACCTCAGTCCATTCTCCATTTTGAGGATACATATCAGGATCTGTTGAACCAGGGAACATAAAATTACATAAATCGGTAGTTGCTCCAGGTCCATTTCCTTTTCCATCTCCTCCATAAGTCATAGGTACATTATCTTTCCATATACCTTGTAAATAATTATAAAAATGTGTTCCTGTACTAGGATTACCTGTTACGGTAGTATTATTATTATAATAAACAAACTTAGACATTATGATTTCCTCATACTGTGTATATTCCCACAGACCAGTTACTGGATTAATAACAGAATCCATCTCGTCAATAAAACCATCTCTATCGTTATCAAGTTGATCAAACTCATCAGCTCTTGGCCCCTGAAAGAAATCTACACCAATTGCTGGAGGATTAAATCCATAACCTGAAGCACCCTCATCTTCTGCGTCTCCATTGTAACAAAATCCAAGTCCTAAACCAACATCACAACCCACATAATCATCTAAATAGAATCCTAAATCAGGATCTACCCATTGTCCAAAATAAGTCTTTGTAAGGGGCTGTGTCCCTCGATTAATTATTTTGTAATTGTAAAATGTCATATCATTAACCTCATTGTCAGCCACAAAACCAAATGCTTGTGCATGAATTTCTAAACCAATAGGCTCAGCTTGAGTTTCCGTATGTATTCCTCCTTTATCATTAAATACCCACCAAAGCGTTTGGTCACCATAAAGCTTGCTATTAGTATTATTACCTGTGACATTATAATCCGGGTAATCCCCATCATAAGGATTGTAAAAACCATCTCCATTGGCATCATAGAATGGTGCTAAGTAAGGATCTTGCCCTGGAGCACCATGTGCTGGCCAATCAATAATTTCATCAGGAATAGTATAAGTAGGATCTTGTGCAGTTACATATCTTGCGATAAATTCATCTACTTGTGGACGATCTATTTTGAAATGTTTGTTGTATGCCAAGCATTCCTCAGTAGTAATTGAAGCTGTATTTATATCTAGTGGACCTGGCCAAAAATCGTTACCACCAAACTGTCTATAGGTTTGTGCTGCTGCTTTTAATTGTCCTCCATTATCAACACCACCAATCCAAAGTGCACCAGCAAACAAGGAATTTTTAAAACTTCCTTTTGGCACCTCATATTGTGCATCATTCAAATCCCACCACATATCACCACCTCCTAAAATGGTAGCCCTTACATTATTCACATCCAAATCAGTTTGTGAAGAAGCATTTGCACATCCTGATGCAATCCTCGATTGAATAGCTGTGTTTACTCCAGGATCAGCAACATTCTCTTTTGCGATTACATCATTACATATTAATATAAGAGAAATAGCAAAAAGTTGTTTTACTCTATTTTTCATAAATATTGTATTTTTCTTTACTTTCATTTTTATTAAATTAGAAACTAATAGTTAATCCTAAATTCATCATTCTTGGCAAAGAATAATGAGAAGGATTGTCTACCTTAATCCTATAAAGGTCCACAAATGATTCAGGATTATTTGTTGTGTTAATCTCATTTTGAGATGCAGATGCTGAAAGATAACCGTCATCATCAGGATTTCCTGTAGCTCTATAAACGTTTATAATATTCTTAGCGTTAAACAGATTTTGCACTTGTAAATATACATTTACATACGAGTTTTTTTTATCATTCCATTTTATTTCAAATTCTTTATTAATCTTAGCACTTACTCTAGACTGCCAAGGCAAACGAGAGCCATAAAGTGTACCTTCTAAAGTAGAACGATCGTTAATACCAAAAGCAGCCTCTTGCGTTATATTAGATTGTTTGCTATATGGCGTACCAGAACCTGCCGAAAGCAATGCATTAAAGCCAGCTCTTTCAAAAATCTTTTTACCAAATAATACGGGACCATTATAGTCTTTGCCTGCTCCATAATGGAAATCAACCGATAAGGAAATAGTATGTCTTTGGTCAAAAGAAAGTGGCGTCATTGTTCTTAAGTTTGGCTGTTCAGTATTGGCCAAGCTATAGCCTGAAGTAGCAGAAGAGCCTGTTCCATCAGCAAATTGTAGCGTATAATTTGCTGTAAGCGCCACATTATTGGTTCTTCTTAAATCATAGGCTACTGATAAGCCTTTAACCGTCCCAAAATCCAAATTTTGCATAGTCATGTATCTGCCAGGGTAAGCTCCTGGTAAGTTCATAACTTGTATCATATCTCTTAATTCTTTGTAGAAAAGAGAAATAGTAAGTGCTGATTTTAACGATAGGGTTTGTGCAAATCCTATTTCATAATCAACCGTTTTTTCTGGTTTCAAATCTGGATTATTCAATAAACCTCCAATATTCTGCTCTAAAAAATAGTATTCTGTTGGATTAAAATTACTTCTTTCAGGAGGTCTTTGTGTAAGTACATCATAATGCGCAAAAAATTGCGCCTCATCAGATATAGGGAAAGAAAAAGCAATTCTTGGCATAATTACGGTTTGCGGATCGTAATCCTTAAATGCATCTGTGCTCAAATCTCCATTTAGTGCTGCAGTGCTATTTTTTACAAGTGGTGCTATTTTTCCACCTGCAGCTGTTATCAGTACATCAGGAGTAGATATTTCTGATCCTGTTTCATCATACCAAGTATCTCCACTCCTATACCCAACAATTGAGGATGGGTTTTCAAGATCATCAACATACACATAGTGTGATCCTCCAAATTGTGATAAACTACCTAATTCTCTAGCTTTTGATGAGTTAGCTGTATAAGTATCATACAACAAATATTTGTCTTTTAGTACTAGCTGATTGGCATCATATCTATCAACCCTTACACCTACATTGAAAATAAGATCTTCAATAGCAAATTTATCTTGCAAATAACCAGCAGTATAGATAGGTTGGAATGCAGCAATTGGTCTCGTATGATTTCCCCTTCCGTCTGTCTCAGTCAAGAAATCTTTAAATGTAGGCTGTTTGTTAGTTGCATACCTTTTCCCTAAATAATCATATCCAGCATAGCTCACATAAGAACCTCCATCATTAAGCAGTTCATCAGCTGAAAAATAACTCAAATCAAATACATCAGGGGTATAAGAATCTACATCAATCCATTCAACTTTGCCTTTATTTAATTTATTTCTTAAATTTCTATCGAATTCAGCTTGTTCTTCCGCTACATAAAGGCGGTCGTAATTCACGGTATCTTTATAAATACCATTTTCATCAAACACTGGATGAGGGTTGTTTAAATCCAATTGTGTTAGGTGTTTATTTGTCAATAGTCTCATCAATCCCCAAAGTCCTACAGGATTAACTCCCCAAGAAGCATCTGTTCTTTGCTCATACTCCATTCCAAAAGAAAGCTCATGATCTTTAATATCGGCAGAACCAGAAGCCTTAAATGTACTTTGGCTGTAATAAGAATATCCATAATAATTATACTCTCTTCCAAAAGGATACCAAAGTGAATAAACCGATTGTGAGCGTTCGCCATTTCTAAGTCCAACCCCTTGCAAATCCAATGGTGTACGGATAACGCCATCCATACCATAACCATCAATATATGAAGTCATTCCATAGTCCTCAAACATATCATAGTACTTTGAAGTGTAAACAGCTGCATCAGGATTTATACTTGCTTCCTTAAAGGTATAAAGTGTATCTGTCCAACCAGAATGTATTTGTCCTGTGAAATAAGTATTTCTTGTTGTGTCATAAATTTCTCCGAAATCGTATATGTTTTGTTTGTAGGTCTTGAATTTTCCTATATAACCATAATCAAAAATGTTTTCATTGTGAGAGTCATCTTGCGTGGTGTATTCGTTTCTAGTATAATCTCCTTGAATGGTAAAAAAGGCATTTTTAATAATTGATGCACTTTCATCATCATCAGCTTCTTGATTACCAAACTTTTGCGTTAATTTTCCAAACACCCTCCAAGTATTACTGATACTTTCTGCATTATTATTAGAATTGAATAAAGAATAAGTCCTTGTGTAAGAGTGCCCTCTATTATAGTAATAATTCCCACCTAAGGATAAATAAGTGTTTTTAGTAGGTTTGAAATCCAATTTTCCAGAGACAGAAATTCTTTTTTGTGCAACATTTTGTCGTGCCTGTACTTTTTCCAAATCATCCATTGTTACAAATTCTGCATTTTGCAAAAATCCTGCTGAAACATTAGGAGCTGGTCTAAATGGGTTAGCTTTTAAATCGGCCAACACATTATCTTTCACTTTCCAGTTGCCAATTGCAGAAGGATCAGAATCATCTACCATTCTAAATTCACCTGAGAAGAAATAACCAATAACGGAATTACCTTTTGTACCATCATCATTTCTTTTCTTTAGAATTGGTCCTGATAAATTAAGTCCAAAAATGTTTTTATTGTATTTATCAAACAAAGAAGAAGACTCTAACTCAGCACCTCCAAAAAACTTGTTAGAAGGACCTTTAGTGGTAATGGAAATAATACCAGCAGTTGCATCACCATATTGTGCGGGTAATCCACCTGTCATTACTGTAATTTGTTCAATAGCTGATTGAGGAACTCCTAAACTACCTCTTACTTTAATACCGTCAATATAATAGTCAGTTGCATCTGAACGCGAACCCCTAACATTTAAGGATTCTCCTTCATCTCTTTGATAAATACCAGCAGTTGTTGCCGCAACAGAAGCAACACTTCTTGTTGGCATAGCTACAATTTCTTCAGCTGTTTTTGTTTCTCCAGTTATATTGTCTTGATCAATAAGTGGTTTTTTATACTCTACAATTGTAATTTCATCTTTTTGAATACCAGATGATAATTTTAAATCTTGGAAAGTAATTTTATTGGCTGAAATAATCAGCCCGGTCATCATATAAGTTTGATAACCAACAAAAGTTGCTTTTACCGTATAAGTTCCTGGATCAATTGGCTTGATGGTAAATTTTCCATCAAAATCGGTTGTTGTTCCTGCCGTTTGACTTCCGTTTCTTTCAATAACAACATTGGCAAAAGGAATAACCTCTCCACTTATAGCATCCAATACAGTACCTTTTAGAGTGCCTGTTTGCGCGAAGCCAACTGTCGAGATAAGGACAGTAGCAAAAAGTAAGTATATTTTTCTTAACATATTTTTTTAGTTTGTTTTGATAGCGATTTTAAAAACAAGGCCGTAAAGATATAAAAAGAAATAAATAATAACAGTTAAGTAAAAGAAAAAAGCAGTTGAAATTTCATCTTAATATCAAAAAAATAACAATCTTGCAAAGCCTATGAAAATTAGATTTTTAACCCTTATTTGCTTACTGTTTTTTTCTTGCCAAAAGGAAGAAGATTATGTGCAAAATGTAATAGTGGATATTGACTTAAATTTGACTTTACCTGAGCTTTCAAAATTACAAACAGTTGGCAGCCATGTTTTTATTAATGGAGGTGTAAAAGGAATTATTGTTTATCATCAATCTTTTGATATATATAAAACTTATGACAGAAATTGCACCTATCAACCTTCCTTGAATTGTGCTAAAATTGACTCAGTAAATTCGAGTATTGCAATATGCAGCTGTTGTGATTCAAAGTTTCTACTAGGGCAAGAAGGACAAACAATTGATGGTCCTGCCCTACTACCTCTAAAACAATATCCAAACAATTTATCGGGTGATTTTCTTTATATCTATAATTAGTTATTAGGTGATGGTTGTTAGGTTTTATAAAAATACAATAAAAAATACCGATTTCTCGGGATTTTTATCAAATATCTATATAACTAATACTAGTATCTGTAATACTCAGGTTTATACGGCCCTCCTACTTTTACGCCAATGTATTCTGCTTGGTCTGGGCGCAAGGCTTCTAGTTCTACACCAATCTTAGCAAGGTGCAATCGCGCTACTTTTTCATCTAGATGCTTAGGTAACATATATACTTTATTTTCGTATTTTCCAGAATGATTCCAAAGTTCTAATTGCGCCAATACCTGATTGGTAAAGGAATTAGACATGACAAATGAAGGATGCCCTGTTGCGCAACCTAAATTTACCAATCTACCTTCTGCAAGTAAAATAATGTCATTTCCATTTAACGTATACATATCAACTTGAGGCTTGATTTCATTTTTGGTATGCCCCCAATTTTCATTTAACCAGGCTACATCAATCTCATTATCAAAATGACCGATATTACATACAATTGTTTTGTCTTTCATGCTCTCAAAATGACGCGCCTGAATGATATCTTTATTTCCAGTTGTTGTCACAACAATATCTGCATTTTTACAAGCATCATCCATTCTTTTTACGGCAAAACCATCCATTGCCGCTTGAAGTGCACAAATAGGATCAATTTCTGTAACAATAACTCTAGCTCCCGCACCTCTTAAGGAGGCAGCAGATCCTTTACCTACATCACCATATCCAGCAACAACAGCAACTTTTCCTGCCATCATCACATCTGTAGCTCTTCTAATAGCATCAACTAATGATTCTTTACAACCATATTTATTATCGAACTTTGATTTTGTTACGGAATCATTAATATTGATAGCAGGGATTGTTAGCGTTCCTTTTTCCATTCTTTCGTACAATCTGTGTACTCCAGTAGTAGTTTCTTCTGAAAGCCCTTTAATACCTGCAACTAATTCTGGATATCTATCCAAAACCATATTGGTTAAATCCCCTCCATCATCTAAAATCATATTAAGTGGCTTGCCATCTGCAAAGGCGTGAAGCGTTTGCTCTATACACCAATCAAATTCTTCTTCATTCATCCCTTTCCAAGCAAAAACAGGGACCCCTGACTTAGCAATTGCAGCTGCGGCTTGATCTTGAGTAGAAAATATATTACAAGAAGACCATGTTACTTCAGCTCCTAAATAAACCAATGTTTCAATAAGGACTGCTGTTTGTATTGTCATATGCAAACAACCAGCTATTCTAGCTCCAGCAAGTGGTTTGCTATCACCATACTCTTCTCTAATTGACGTCAGTCCTGGCATTTCTGCCTCTGCTAATATGATTTCTTTTCTTCCCCAATCTGCTAAGGATATATCTTTTACTTTATAATTCATTGTTTCTGTTTCCATTATTTGTTTTTTGCGGATTGCAAAGATAAGTATAATTATTATTTTAGCCATCAATATTTGGGTATATGGGAATCATCGAGAAAATAGAAGAAAATAATTGCACTATTGCAATTTGGGATGTGTGCGAGTCCTTAGATGAGCTCAAAAATTTGTCTGAGCAATACGACTTGTCGAGACTTAAAAGGGAAAAAAGAAAAAAAGAATTTTTAGCAAGCAGATTATTGCTTGAAAAAATTCATCCAAACACATCCATTATTTATAATAAGTATGGCGCGACAACATTATCAGATGGAAACTTTGTTTCTATTTCGCACTCAAAAAATTTAGTTGTTATTATTGTAAGTGATAAAAAAGTGGGGCTAGATATTGAGCAAATAAGTGAAAAAGCTTTACGCCTTTCATCAAGATTCATTGCAAAAGACAATCATCAAAAGCTAACTCTAGAAAAAGCCACTTTAATTTGGTGCTGTAAAGAAGCCATCTTCAAATGGCATCAAAAAGGAGGAGTTGATTTTAAAAAAGACATCTGTTTAACTCCTTTTGTTCTTTCTGAAAAAGGGGAAATTGCTGCAAATTTTAAGCAGGAACAATTAAAGTTAAACTATCGGAAAATAAATAATCACTATTTAGTGTATGTTTGCAAATAGAAAAATTGCTTATGAATATTTACAACAACATTATAGAAAATAAAAAAGCCAATAAAAAATCGTTTGCCCTATTGATTGATCCGGATAAGCAAGATGAAAAACAACTCATTTCAATAATTAAAAAGGCAGAAAAAGCAAAAACAGATTACTTTTTTGTTGGCGGATCTTTACTCACGCATGATAGTTTAGATGCTTGCCTCAAGACATTAAAAGCACATGCTAATATTCCAGTAATTCTATTTCCTGGAAATGCCATGCAAGTGAATGAAAAAGCTGATGCTATTTTGTTTTTATCGTTAATTTCTGGAAGAAATGCAGAAATGCTCATTGGCAAACAAGTAATTACTGCTCCTATATTAAAGCAATCTTCTTTGGAAGTATTGCCAACTGGCTATATGCTTATTGATAGCGGAAAACCAACAACAGTTTCCTATATGAGTAATACCACTCCTATTCCTTCTGATAAAGATGCCGTAGCGGCTTGCACAGCTATGGCTGGAGAAATGCTTGGGCTACAACTCATTTTTATGGATGGCGGGAGTGGAGCCAAAAAACCCATTTCAGAGCAGATGATTACTGCTGTTAGCAAATCTGTTGATGCGCCTTTAATAATAGGTGGAGGAATTATTAATGGCAAAAAAGCAATTGCCAATTGCAAAGCAGGAGCTGACATTGTAGTAGTTGGCAATGCGATTGAGAAAGATGAAAACTTAATTGCAGAAATCGCAAATGCTGTGCATTCTTTATAAATGGACTGTTCTGTAGAAATATCAATGTATCCGCTCAATAAAGACTACAAACCTTCAATCATTCAGTTTATCAAAAATTTAAGAAAACACCCTTTTATTAAGGTG
This sequence comes from Flavobacteriales bacterium TMED123, assembly GCA_002170165.1. Classification (GTDB taxonomy): domain Bacteria; phylum Bacteroidota; class Bacteroidia; order Flavobacteriales; family BACL11; genus DUAL01. Next base: position 122,129 of record NHFY01000094.1, on the reverse strand, counting down.
AATACAAACGGAATGAGCACACAAGTTTTTGGGGATTACATAAGAGTAATGAATGCCATAAATAAGGAAATGGAAAACATTTTTCTTTCTGAGGATAAAGTGGTTTTTACATTAAAAGTAATGAACAGTAATTTGGAAGAAAAACCCAACTTCTAAATGTTTACTATGGAAAGCATAGCTGTTATTTTTAGCCTCTTGTATGTTATATTAGCAGCTAAGGAAAACAATTGGTGTTGGCCAGCAGCTGCTGTAAGTGTTACCCTTTATATTTATATTTGCTACAATGCTAAATTATATCCAGAAACAGCCTTACAAATCTTTTATTTAATCATGGCGTTTTATGGGATGTGGAATTGGCGTAAAAAAACAGCCGACAACACTTTATCAGTAACGGAATGGCGTTTACAAAAACATATTATGATTTTCATTAGTGGAGCTTTTTTAACTTTTTTGATGGGCTTTTACTTTAGCACTTACACAGATGCAGCAATGCCATTAGTGGATTCTTTTACTACTGTATTTAGCTTGTTTGCCACTTATATGGTGGCTAAGAAAGTGCTTGAAAACTGGATTTACTGGATAGTAATTGATGCCGTTTCCGTTTATCTTTACCACAGCAGGGAATTGGAACAAACTGGACTTTTATTTATTGCCTATACCATCATTGCTGTATTTGGTTATTTTGCTTGGCTGAAGAAGCTGAAACCTAATGCTTAAAGTAATTGTAACAGGACCTGAGAGTAGCGGAAAAACAACCCTTTGTAATTCACTAGCTGAAAATTTTAATATACCTTTTACAGCAGAATTTTCCAGAGAATTTCTTAATAAATTAGATGATGGCTATTATACACAAGATGATTTATTAGTAATTGCAAAAGGACAATTGCAAACCGAACAGCTAATAACTAACAATCAGCAACTATATCTACATGATACGGATTTAATCACCATTAAAATTTGGAGTGAATATAAATACGGAAATTGCGACAATTGGATTTTAGAACAAATTGAAAAAAACAAAAAAGAAAAGCGATTTTATTTGTTGTGCAAACCCGATATTCCTTGGGAGATAGATCCTTTAAGAGAAAACCCACATAATAGAGGTGAACTTTTTGAGATTTACAAAAAAGAATTAGAAAATTTGAGACATGATTATTATGTTGTAGAAGGAAAACGAAGATTGGAAACTATAATTGAAAAAATCTATCAACTGAGAACGCCTAACTAACTACTTTTTTATAATTTTACCCCATCTTAAAAGGGGTGCCGTAAGGCTGAGATTATACCCATTGAACCTGAGGTGGTAATTCATCCTAGGGAAATGAGTTTTCATTAAATAAGCATGCATTAACCCCATTATGCGTGTAAATGTTAACTAAAAAATTAAAGCAATGTTTAACAAGAAAAAGTGCATGGCTGCTCTGCTTGCAATTCCTTTTATAGGATTTGCTCAACAGCACTCCGATACGGTTTCTGTACATAAAGTATTGGATGAAGTAAATGTAAATGCATTAAGGGCAAATGAAAAAACGCCTGTTGCATTTACGAATATTAATGAAGCTGAAATTGAAAAAGGCAATCTTGGACAAGATTTACCTTATTTAATTTCCCTCACTCCATCAGTTGTTACTACTTCTGATGCAGGAGCCGGAATTGGTTATACCGGATTTAGAGTAAGAGGATCGGATCCAACCAGAATCAATGTTACTGTAAATGGCATTCCATTAAATGATTCGGAAAGCCAAGGGGTTTGGTGGGTAAATATGCCCGATTTTGCTTCTTCTGTGGACAATATTCAAATCCAAAGAGGAGTTGGAACTTCTACTAATGGAGCGTCTGCATTTGGAGCAACCGTAAATTTGAAAACAACAGGATTAAATAAAAATCCTTATGTAAGGAGTAGTAATAGTTATGGCTCGTTCAACACATTTAAAAATAATGCAGAATTCGGCACAGGACTCATTGGCGGAAAATTTGCATTTGACGGCAGATTATCTCAAATTTCCTCTGATGGTTATATGGATAAAGCTAGCTCTGATTTGAAATCTTTCTACCTTTCTGGAGGTTATTTTGGGGCAAATGAAATGCTTAAGGCGGTAATGTTTTCTGGCAAGGAACGAACCTATCAAGCTTGGTATGGAGTTCCTCTAAATTATTTGGATAGCAACAGAACTTACAATCCTTACGATTATGAAAATGAGGTTGATAATTATGGGCAAACTCATTACCAATTGCACTACAGCAAAAAAACAAGGGAGAATACCAATATAAATGTTTCAGCACACTACACTCATGGTGAGGGTTATTATGAGCAATTTAAAGCTGGAGAAGATTTAGCAGATTATGGACTGAATAATGTGGTAATAGGAGATAAAACCATTACCTCTACTGACTTGATTAGAAGAAAATGGTTGAATAACGATTTTGGAGGTGTGGTTTTTTCTTTAAATCAGAAAATGGATAAAGCCAATTTAACTTTTGGTGGAGCTAGCAATCGTTATTCTGGACAACATTATGGCAATGTAATTTGGGCTGAATATGCATCCAATGGAAATTATGAGCACGAATATTACAGAAATATTGCTACCAAATTTGATCATAATTTGTATGTAAAAATAGATTATGCGCTTTTTAACAATACCAATTTGTATGCCGATTTTCAGAAAAGAAAAGTAAAGTATGAATTTTTAGGTAATGATGAGCAAGGAAATACTGCTGAGCAAAGTGTAAACTTAGATTTCTTTAATCCGAAAGTAGGGATTCATAATAGCTTGAATGCCAATCAGGCAATTTATGCATCTGTTGCAGTTGGTAATAGAGAACCAAACAGAAATGACTTTGTAGAAAGCTCCCCTAATTCTCGTCCTTTGCAAGAAACACTTTATGATGTAGAAATGGGCTATCAGTTTTTGAACGATTGGATTTCATTTGGAGCTAACATCTACCTTATGCATTACAAGAACCAATTGGCCCCAACTGGAAAAATAAATGATGTTGGCGCTTATACGCGTACAAATATTGACAATTCATTCAGAAGAGGTGTAGAATTGGAAGGAACCATAAAATTGGGTGACAGATTGCATTGGGCAGCCAATATGACTTTAAGTCAAAATAAAGTTGCTGCTTTTACTGAGTATATTGACAATTGGGATACCTGGGGACAAGAAAAAGTAGAGCATACAAATACTGATTTGGCATTTTCTCCCTCTGTAATTTGGGCATCTCAGTTTAACTTAAAATTGTCGGAAAAAATGAATGTTGAATTTATTTCTAAATATGTTGGAGAGCAATTTATCGACAACACCTCATCTGACGATAGAAAGCTAGACGATTATTTAACCAATAATTTAAGATTATCATACGATATTAAAAACAATTGGCTTGATGTTGCAAAACTGACTTTGCAAGTAAACAATATACTTAACAATGAATATGTAAGTAATGCTTGGGTATATCGTTTTATTTATGATGGGGAAGATCCAAGAGAAAGTAATGCATATGTAAATGCTGATAGTGAGAGAGGCTACAATGAAGCAGCTTATTTTCCTGAAGCAACTCGCAACTATTTAGTGGGGCTTACTGTAGGATTTTAACTGCTAAAATTTTAGAATTGACAATTCTAAAAAGTCCTGCTTTGCAGGACTTTTTTTATGCTAATGCAGTAATTTTTTGCAAAAGCACTGCTGCTATTTTTTGATTGCTTTGCTTAGTCCAGCCAGCAATATGTGGCGAAAGTATAGTTTTTCCAGATGTAAATAAGTAGTTTAACTCTGCTGATAATTCTTCTTTTGCAAGCGCTTCAAATGAGGTTTTCTCCTGTTCTAAAACATCGAGACAAGCACCTAAAATTTTACCCTGTTGCATAGCTAAAACTAAATCGGAAGTTTTTACACATTTTCCTCTTGCTGTATTGATGAGGTAAATGGGTTTTTCAAATTGATTGATGTAATTTTCATCAAACAAATAAGTAGTTTCTTCTGTGAGCGGAATGTGCAAACTCAGTATATCAGCATTTTGAAAAATGGTATCCATGTCGGATTGGAAAGGATAATCTTCCAAATATTTATCATAAGCTAATATCTGAACATTAAAACCTTTTAGCAGTTTTGCAAAAGCAGAGCCATTATTTCCATAGCCAATAATTCCAATGGTTTTGCCTGCAAGTTCTTCTCCTCTATTAGCTTCCCTTTGCCAAATTTCATTTCTAACTTCTTTGTCCGATTTATTTAAGTTATTAAAAAGGGAAAGTAGCATTCCAAGAGCGTGTTCGGCTACTGCTTGCCTATTTCCTGCTGCTGCATTAAAACATTGTATACCCTTTCCTTCTGCATAATCTACATCTATATTTTCCAATCCACTTCCAGCTCGAGCTATAAATTGTAAATTAGAAGATTGGTCAATAAACCCACTATCAATTGAAAATCTACTTCTAATAATTAGTCCATCATAATTTTGGATGATTTGTAAAACCTCATCTTTTCTTTGATCATAAGCAGTATCACAAATATGATTTTGTTTTTCTAACTCTTCTTTCAGAAAAGGATGAACGATATCAACAAAAAGGATTTTCATTTTTTATAGAATAGCTTGTCCGATAAGAAAATAAATAAACAAGCCCAAGACATCATTAACAGTAGTGATAAATGGACCAGTTGCAAGTGCAGGGTCAATTTTGTATTTCTCTAAAGTAAGGGGAATGAAAGTGCCAAAAAGTGCAGCAAAAACAATAACGGCCAAAAGGGAAATACTTACAGTAGCGCTTAATGCCATTCCGTAATTTAATACCCAAGCAGCTCCCAAGATAATGATGGCACAAATAATCCCATTGAGCAATCCCACACCTAATTCTTTAAGCAGCTTCTGAAAAAGGTTTTCCATTTTCAAAGAATCATTTGCTAAACCCTGTACAACAATGGCAGCCGATTGCACACCTACATTACCGCCCATTGCAGCAATTAGCGGAATGAAAAAAGCCAACTGATAATTATTTTCAATATCAAAAATGCCAATCACCTTAGCGCCTAATATTCCGCCAAGCATACCAATAAGCAGCCATGGCAATCGTGCTCTTGTTAATGTCCAAATGCTATCACTGGCTTCTATATCTTCCGAAATTCCAGATGCCATCTGATAATCTTTTTCCGCTTCTTCTTTCACTACATCCATTACATCATCAATAGTAATTCTGCCTATCAATTTATTTTGTACATCTACTACAGGGAGTACCACCAAATCATATTTGTTCATGATATTGGCAATTGACTCATCATCTTCATTAGCCTGAACAGCAATAATATCAGTTTTAATAATTGCCCGAATTGGCGTATTGGTTTCAGTAAGTAATAGCCTTCTAAGCGACATAGAACCTAAAAGCACATCATTATTGTCTACTACATAAATGGTATGTACTTGCTTTACATGCTCGGCTTGTTTGCGCATTTCTCTAAGGCACTGCAGGGTGTTCCAATTTTCATTTACTTTAATGAGTTCTTTTGCCATAAGTCCACCAGCAGAATCTTCTGGGTAAGAAAGTAAATCTTCAATGTCGCTTGCATGCTCCTCATCTTCTATATGGGATAATACTTCTTCCTGTTTATCTTCAGAAAGTTCCCCAATTACATCTGCCGCATCATCCGATTCTAAATTATCGATTACTTCCTCTGCAATTTCCTTTGGCGTTAAATCAGCCAATAAATCTTCCCTTAAATCATCATCTAACTCAACAAGAATTTCTGCTGATTTTTCCTCATCAATTAAACCGTAAATTTTTCTGGCATCCTCTAAAGAAATTTCCTCTAGGATCTCTGCAATATCAGCCATATGCAAATCAGCAAGAATTCTTTCCAATTCATTAGCATTATCCTCTGTAAGAAGTTTGCTGATTTCTTGAATAAATGCTGTTGTTATTTCTGGTTTTTCTGACATGCTAATGTTATTGCAATCCAATCCTCTACTGATAATTCTTCTGCTCTTTTTTGCATCAGACGCTCAATGCGTGAATCATCTTTCAAAGAAAAGGATTTTAGTGCATTTCGCAAAGTTTTACGCCTTTGATTAAATCCTGCTTTAACAATTTGCTTGAACTTTTGTTCCTCACACGGAAGCTCTTTAATATTATTTCTATTGAGTTTTATCACCCCTGACTTTACTTTTGGCGGAGGATTAAAAACATGCTCATGTACCGTAAAGCAGTATTCAACATCATAATAGGCTTGCAAAAACACACTCAAAATTCCTCTTTGCTTTCCTTTTTTAGCCACTACTCTTTCCGCTACTTCCTTTTGAAACATTCCTACTACTTCTGGAATTTGGTTTTTATTTTCAAAAATTGTAAAAAGAATTTGAGAGGATATATTGTATGGGAAATTCCCAATAATTGAAAAAGGACTATCAAAGGTGGTTTGCAAATCGACTTGTAAAAAGTCTGCCTCAATGATACTTTTTTCTATTGCTGGAAAAAGCAAGATTAAATATATAATGGAATCCTTATCTAGCTCTACTAACTTTAAATCTATATCCTTTTGCAACAAGTATTTTGTAAGCACCCCCATACCAGGACCAATTTCAACCACTTTTCTTGTTTCTAATGAGAGCAAATCAGTAATTGATTGAGCAATATTTTCATCATTTAAGAAATGTTGCCCTAAATATTTTTTAGGTTTTACTTTATTCATGGCAATGTACTACTTCTAAAAGCGTACGAAATGCAGCAAATTTTCCTGCAAATTTTTTACTGTGTTCTTCTTGTAGTTTTGCGGCAAATTTTTCTTTATATAAATTATAATCGTCCATGCTTTTGCAACTATATGCAATGGCATAAGTATATCCGCCCATTTCTTCTGCCAGTACTCTGCTTATTGTACAATCTAAAAACAAAGCAGTATTCATTAAATCAGGAATATGTGTGTTTTTCATCCAATCTAACCATTCAGTTTCAACTGTTTTATCAATACTTACCGTTACATTATAAATTATCATAGCGTTTGTTTTTATTACAACTGATCACCTCTTAATTTTCTGAATCGCTTTCTAGCCTCTGTAGTATAAATGCTTCCATTATGCTCAATCAGAATTTTCTCATAAAGCGATTTTGCTTTCTCTTTATCTTTCAGTTTTTTGTGGTACAAATCAGCCATAGTAAAAAGAGCATCATCAGCCAAAATATCATAGGAAAATTCATTGATTATTCTTTCGAGCATTTCAACTGCCTTTTGCAACTGATTGGTCTTTAGGTAAATTTCGGATTTTCTAAGCAATATCTCATCCGTTAAAGTATGTCCTGTATAAATGCTTAAAATGCTATCAAGGGTAAGCTGGCATTTTTCAAACTTATTTTGATAAAAAAGCAAATCAGCCCTAGCAAAAGTCTGCATAGGAACAACAGAAGTGTCTAATCCTAAATTATCAGTAATAAGTAAGGAAAGCTTCATAGCATCATTAGCTATAAGCTTGGAAGTGGAAGCTTTAAGCACATCCAATTGTGCTTGTGCCCAATCAAAATCACCCTGATAATAGGAAATTTTTGCTCTTCTTAATTTTGCCTCATGCCCTAATGGATTTTCTTTAAACTCTTTTTCTACTTGAGAATAATAAAGTAGTGCGGTCCACACTTTATTTCTTAAAAGCATGATGTCTGCAAACTCTAATTTGCAGGCTGCCAAATCGTTTTTATACAAATGAGGAATAAGCATTGCCTCATCTAAAATCTCAGCCGCCTTTTCTAAATCATGCTGAAAAAAGGCTTTGAAATGCGCATAGTTAGAGAGCAATATAATGGTGTTTCTGTTTTTTCCCAATTCAGCAATTATCTCCAAATAAAGTTCATCTAAATTTTGTAAATCCTCCTCATCTCTGCTCTTTTCTATTAGTTGATTGTAGGCGTATAATTTGTTAATGTGCGCATCAATGTAATAAGTATTTTCCTGTCCTTTTTTTATAATATATTTATAAGCATCAATAGCTAAATTAAAATAGGAATTATCTAAGAAAACATCTACCATTTCATAGATTCTACTTCCATCTTCTTTCATTCTTTTGTCAATGGCTTTGGCTTGCAAAAAGGCCAAATCAAACTGATGGTTCTGCATAAAAAGCCAAATCAGCATATCAGAGAAATCCGTTCCAGATTTTTCTTTTTGCACAAATTTTAGCAGTTGCTTTTTAAGGATATTGTAATTTTTACTACTTTCAATACCATCATTATTTAGAAAAATTTGCAAATTATTTTTTACCGCTTGTTTCTGCTTTGGATGTGTTTGAATTAATGATAAATACGATTCAATCATCCGCTCTGCATCTCCCATCTGGTTATACACATTGGCAATTTGCATATTAAAGGGATATGTAGGATTTAAAGATTTTGCCTGCTCATAGGTTTTGAGTGCCCATTGAAATTCTTTCCTCAGCACAAAAGTATTGCCAAGGCTTATTGCTAGATTACTTTGTTTGCTCAAACCATCAATGGCCGATTGATAAGTCTGTTTTGCCTTTTTTTCTTTTCCATTCTTTTTTTGCACAAAACCATAATCTACTTTATAATGCAAACTTTTCGGAAATTTCTTCACAATTCTAGCCGCTAATTTTTCTGCTGTTTTATAGTCTTCAATTTGCAGTAGGCAATTTAAGTAAGGTGGAAAATAAGCAGCAGAAACACTCTTTTTATTAAGTTCCTGATAAAGTGCTATTGCTTTTTGGTATTCTCCCGATTGAGAATACTGATATGCTAATTGTCCTTGATTGTTTTGTGCAACAACAAAGGTGCTTAAAAGCATGCATAAAAGCAATATTCTTTTCATTATTCTATGGTGTCAAAGCCTGTATATTTTTGCAGCACTTTTGGAATTTTAATACCGCTTTCATTTTGGTTATTTTCTAGAAGTGCGGCAAATATTCTTGGTAGTGCCAATGCGCTTCCATTTAAGCTGTGGCAAAGCTTTGTTTTACCATCTTCATCTTTATACCTCAGCTTTAATCGGTTGGCCTGATAACTTTCAAAATTTGAAACTGAACTTACTTCTAGCCACTTATCTTGCCCTGCAGAATACACTTCAAAATCGTAAGTTAAAGCAGAGGTGAAGCCTAAATCTCCTCCACAAAGTTGAAGCACCTTGTAAGGAAGTTCTAGTTCATCCAAAATTGAACTAACATGCTTCACCATCTCATTTAAAGTGTCGTATGACTTTTCAGGATGTTGAATTTGTACAATTTCTACTTTATCAAATTGGTGTAATCTATTCAATCCTCTTACATCCTTCCCGTAAGAACCTGCTTCTCTTCTAAAACAAGGTGTGTAAGCTGTGCATTTTATGGGAAAATCTTTCACTATAACATCTCTAAAAAAGTTGGTAACGGGAACTTCTGCTGTTGGAATTAAATACAAATTATCTTCTGTAATATGGTACATCTGCCCTTCTTTATCAGGTAGTTGACCAGTACCAAAACCTGAAGCTTCATTTACTAAATGAGGCGGCAGGTATTCTGTATATCCAGCCGCTAAATTCTTGTCCAAAAAATAATTGATAAGTGCTCTTTGCAATCGAGCACCTTTGTCTTTATAAACTGGAAATCCTGCACCAGTAATTTTGTTTCCCAGTCCAAAATCTATCAAATTATAATCAGTTGTCAATTCCCAATGTGGTTTTGCTCCATCAATTAAGGTTGGCACATCACCTACTTCTTTAATCGTTTTGTTATCAGCATCAGTGTTTCCTTTTGGAACAGATGGATGCGGAACATTAGGAATTTGAACCAAATTAGCTGTAATTTCTTTTTCCAATGCTGCATATTGATCCTGAAGGCTTTTTGTTTGTACTTTAATTTCAGCAGAAGTTGTTTTTTGCTGATTTGCTTTTTCAACTTCTCCCCTTTTATACAGCTCACCAATTTTCCTAGAAAGCTGGTTGCTTTTTGCGAGCAATTCGTCTAACTCTTTTTGCGTTTCTTTTCTACTATCGTCTTGCTCTAAAAGCGTATCAATAAGCTTTGAAGCATCAAAGTTTCTAATCTTCAAAAGCTCAATAATCTCTTTTTTATTCTGCCTAATAATTGGAATATGCAGCATTTCTTCTAATGTTTTAAAGGAAACAAATTTACATAAAAAAACTCTTGATTGCTCAAGAGTTCTTTCATACTGTTTTACAATAAGAAATCCTTAGTTAGGAATTACTGAAACATAGGATTTATCATTTCTTTTTTTAGTGAATTTAACACTTCCATCTACAAGTGCAAAGAGCGTATGATCTTTACCCATCCCTACATTTTCTCCAGCATTATGAACTGTTCCTCTTTGGCGAACAATAATGTTTCCTGCAATAATTGCTTGCCCTCCATAAATTTTTACACCAAGTCGTTTACTGTGCGAATCTCTTCCATTTTTAGTACTTCCTGCTCCTTTCTTATGTGCCATAACTTTAAGGTTTTATTTATTATTCCGCTTTTTTAGTTGTCTTTTTTGCAGTAGTTTTTTTAGTAGTGGTTTTTTTAGCTACTTTTTTCTTTGCAGGAGCTTTTTTTGCCTTTGGTTTTGCCTCTGCCTTAGCTCCCTTTTTTGGAGCGACTTTTTTAGCGGCTGCTTTTTCGTCTATCTTTTGAATTTCAATCTTTGAAAGATATTGCCTATGACCATTTTTCACTCTATAGCCTTTTCTTCTTTTCTTTTTAAAGACAGTTACTTTATCTCCTTTTAGGTGCTCTAAAACTTTTGCTGTAACTTTTGCTCCACTTACCTTTGGCGCACCAACTTTAATTTTACCATCTGTTTCTATTAAAAGTACATTATCAAATGTTACTTTATCTCCTTCTTTGGAATCTAATCGGTGAACAAAAATCTGTTGATTTTTCTCTACTTTAAACTGCTGTCCAGCTATTTCAACTATTGCGTACATTTTATATCTGTTTTCAAAATGGGCTGCAAATTTATAAAACTAATTAACTCTAACAAAAATAAATAGATTGTTTTTTTGAGCGGGTAAGATTTATTTTTAAAGCTAGTGCCATGCTAAAATCTTTGCCTATTTTTGCCTAAAAATTAACTAATGAAAAAAATATTTGGCTATATTCTGATATTGCTGTTTAGCACCAAATTGTTTGCACAAGAAAGATGTGGCACAACACAACATCTACAAGATTTACAAATACAATTCCCTGAGATTATAGAAAAAAGAGTAAAATTGGAAAAAGATATTCAAAAGTGGATAAGTGAGAATCCTAACCATCAACAAAAATCAATCATCACTATTCCTGTTGTTGTTCATGTAGTTTACAATACATCACAACAAAATATTTCTGATAATCAAATTCAGTCTCAAATTAATGTGTTAAATGCTGACTACAGAAGAACTAATGTTGATGCCATGATGACGCCAAGTGTTTGGGCATCCATTGCAGCCGATTGTGAAATAGAATTTTGCCTTGCAACTACCGATCCAAATGGAAATAGTACTAACGGTATTACAAGAACACAAACTTCTAATTCATCTTTCTCACTTCAAAGCAACGATGTAAAATCAAGTTCAGCTGGCGGAAAAGATGCATGGCCAAATGCTGATTATTTAAACATTTGGGTTTGCAACCTATCTGGGGGTATTTTAGGTTATGCTACACCACCCTCAGGCTGGGGAGGAGTTAGTCAAAATGACGGAGTTGTAGTTGGTTACAGATATTTTGGAACAATTGGTACAGCACAATCTCCATACAACAAAGGAAGAACAGCAACACACGAGGTGGGTCATTGGTTAAATTTGGATCATGTATGGGGAAGTGGTTTTGGTAGTTGTGGTAATGACAATGTAAGTGACACCCCTACACAAGAAGAATCAAATTATGGATGTCCTTCTTTCCCGCATAACGCCAATTCTTGTGGAACTTCAAATGCGAATGGAGATATGTTTATGAACTATATGGACTATACCAATGACGGTTGTATGAATATGTTTACTCAAGGGCAAAAAACCAGAATGATTGCTGCTATCAATCAATCTAGACCAAACTTGCTGAATCACAACCTTTGTGCTGGTTCAACTCCACAGCCCTGCACACCAATAACACCTCCGGTTACAGAAGATTTTCAAAGCGGGACACTTCCTAATAATTGGAGTGTAAATAATGGTGACAATGACAAAACTTGGGAAATTACAACTACTGCTGGCTTTAACAGTAATTCTTCTATCTACATTAATAATGTCGATTATCCTGCTAATGGAGAAACAGATGATTTGATTTTACCCCCAATGGATTTTACTTCTTTTACAAATATTGAGCTCTCATTCAATTATGCTTATGTGCTTTGGACTGATCCTAATGCTACACAGGTTTGGTCGGACACTTTACAAATTTGGGTATCGGATGATTGTGGTAGTTCTTGGCAAAAGATATGGGAAAAGTCAGGTGCAAGCCTGGTAACTACTAATCCTATTTTTACTGGAGCAGCTTGGATACCATCATCAAATAATGATTGGGATTCCGAAACCATTAATTTAAACAATTATACTGCAGAAGATGACTTTATGCTTAAGTTCAGAAATGTAAACGACTATGAAAACAATCTATTTTTAGACAATATTAATATATCTGCAAGTGGCACTTCCACTATTTTTGAATTGACAAATTCAGAAAAAAAAGTGATAAAAATTGTAGATATCTTAGGAAGAGAAGTTAAAGAAAATAAACAAAAAAACATTCCACTGTTTTACATATATGAGGATGGAAGTGTAGGTAAAAGAATTATTATTGAATAATTTAATCTGTATTTAATATTTTACTCTGTAGTTTTTGGAATTATCTAAAAACAATAGCCTATCAACTCATAACTAATTTCAATTCATTATTTTTGCTGGCATAAATTTGATTTTTATGGAATACAATACAGGGCGTGATCAACTCATAATACCAGAATATGGCAGACATGTACAGAAAATGGTAAAACACGCCACAGGAATAAAAGACGAAAAAGAAAGAAAAAAATGTGTAGAGGCTATTATCGCTTTTATGGGGGCTAGAAATCCACACTTAAGAGATATTAAAGATTTTACACACAAACTTTGGGATCATCTGTTTATCATGTCCAATTTTGAAATTGATGTTGAATCGCCGTATACAAAGCCAGAGAAGGAAAAACTAGAAGCAAAACCAGAGAAGATGCCTTATCCTAAAACAAAAATAAAATTTCCTTTTTATGGGATAAATATTGAAAAGATGATAGCACATGCCTGTGAAATGCAAGATGGAGAGCTGAAAGAAATTATGGCTGGAATGATTGCTAATCATATGAAAAAAGATTATCTTAATTGGAACAAAGCATTTGTTGATGATGATACAATATTCAATCATCTTAAGCAGTTATCTAATGGAAAGCTAAAACCCCATGCAGATTTTAAGTTAATAAATGATAAAGACATTCAAAAACCAAAAATCTACAGAAAACTTAAGAAGAAAGGCAAAAACTTCAAACATAAAAAAAACTTTAAGAAAAGATAAATGGCAACATTTAAAGTAACAGGCGGATACAAACTAAAAGGAGATTTACACCCGCAAGGGGCTAAGAATGAAGCCCTTCAAGTATTATGCGCTGTATTGCTAACCCCTGAAGAAGTAATCATGGAAAATGTACCCAATATCCGTGATGTAAATATCCTTATTGATCTTTTGCGGGATTTGAATGTTAAAGTAAATCAACTTGACGAATCTACTTATAGTTTCAAAGCAGATAATGTTGATATCAATTATCTGTCCTCAGAAGATTATAAAGCAAAAAGTAGTAGGATAAGAGGTTCTATTATGATAGTAGGCCCACTTTTGGCTCGTTATGGGAAAGGATATATCCCAAGACCTGGTGGTGATAAAATAGGTAGAAGAAGGGTAGACACTCACTTTATAGGTTTTGAAAATTTGGGCGCAAAGTTTGTTTATGATAGTAAGGAAGAATTCTATAGGGTAACTGCTGATGAGCTAAAAGGAACAAAAATGTTATTGGATGAGGCATCAGTTACTGGAACTGCTAATATTGTAATGACGGCTGTTATGGCAAAAGGCAGCACAACGATTTATAATGCTGCTTGTGAGCCTTATCTGCAACAATTGTGTAAAATGCTTAATTCTATGGGAGCCAAAATTACTGGATTAGGCTCTAATCTTCTAACCATTGAAGGAGTTGATTATTTGGGAGCTTGCACACACAGAATCCTACCTGATATGATTGAAATAGGCTCATTCATTGGGCTTGCTGCCATTACAAAATCGGAAATTACCATTAAAAACGTAGCTTATGATAAGCTTGGTGTAATTCCTTCTGTTTTCTCAAAGTTGGGCATAAAAATGGAGCGTAAAGGAGATGATATTTACATTCCATCACAAGAGAGTTATGAAATTCAGTCTTTTATTGATGGCTCAATTTTAACAATTGCTGATGCACCATGGCCAGGATTTACTCCTGATTTACTCAGTATTGTTTTGGTAGTTGCCGCTCAAGCAAAGGGATCAGTATTAATTCATCAAAAGATGTTTGAATCAAGGCTTTTCTTTGTAGATAAACTCATTGATATGGGTGCGCAAATTATTCTTTGTGATCCGCATAGAGCAACCGTAATTGGGCTTAATCATAAATTTAAGTTCAAAGCTACAACAATGACTTCTCCGGATATTCGTGCAGGTGTTTCGCTTTTACTTGCTGCCCTAGCTGCTGATGGAGAATGCACCATTCACAATGTGGAGCAGATTGACAGAGGCTATCAAAATATCGACAGTCGTCTAAATGCCATTGGCGCAAAAATTGAGCGCATTGACTAATTAACCAATAAACAAACCTAATTATTTCATGAAAAAGCTACTTTTATTTACATTTATAAATTGCTTTATGCTTTCTTTCGCATTTGGACAAGAAATTGGCTTAAAAATTGGAGATAAAGCTCCTGAATTGGCTTATAGTAATCCGAAAGGGAAAGTCATGAAATTATCTGAATTAAAAGGAAAATTAGTGTTGATTGATTTTTGGGCATCTTGGTGTGGACCATGCAGGAGAGAAAATCCGAATTTGGTAAGTGCATATCAAAAATTTACAAAGAAAAAATTCAAAAACGGAAAAGGATTTGAAATTTATAGCCTATCGCTTGACTCTAAGCAAAAAGTCTGGCTAAAAGCCATTAATCAAGATCAACTTTTTTGGCAATATCATGTGTCGGACTTGGGAGGTTGGCAATCAGAAGGTTCAAGAAAATACAATATTAGTTCTATTCCTTCAAATGTATTGATAGATGGAGATGGAATAATTATTGCAAAAAATCTGAAAGGTCAATCACTGCACCGATTTTTGGAATCACAAAAAAAATAAACTGACATTTTGACTTATTTTCTAGCTTTGGCAACCTTTTTGCAATATAAGCAAAAAACAGAATATAATTATGAGTAAAAAGAAAACTAAAGTACAGGAAAATCCTGAAGAAGTTAAAAAGCCTGAAGCAGAAGTTACTGATGAAAAATCAGAAGAAAAAAAAGAGAAAGTAGAACAAAACCCTCCTACAATAGAAGAATTACTAGCAATTGAAAAAGATAAAAATTTGCGTCTTTTTGCAGAATTTGAAAATTTTAGAAAAAGAACAGCAAAAGAAAGAATCGCTCTTTTTGCTACAGCTGGAAAGGACATAATGTCTATTTTACTGCCAATATTGGACGATATGGAAAGAGCTATTCAGGCCAACGAATATGACGAAAAACATGGAGTATTTCTGATTTACAATAAATTGAAATCTTCATTGGAAGCAAAAGGATTAAAGGAAATAGAAAATCCTATTGGCAAGGAATTAGATACCGAAATGCATGAAGCAATAAGCATGGTTCCAGCTCAAAAAAAGAAGCAAAAAAATAAAATTATTGACATGGTAGAAAAGGGATATTTACTAGGAGAAAAAGTAATTAGACATGCCAAAGTAGTAGTGGCTAATTAAAAAAAAGAAAATGGCAAAGAGAGATTATTATGAGGTGTTGGGAGTAAGTAAGAATACTGATGCTAAGGAAATCAAAAAAGCATATCGGAAACTTGCATTAAAATACCATCCTGATAAAAACCCAGGGGATAAAGCTGCTGAGGAAAAATTCAAAGAAGCTGCTGAAGCCTATGAAGTTTTAAGCAATCCTGAGAAAAAACAAAGATACGATCAGTTTGGTCATGCTGGAATGAGTGGTGCAGGCGGATTTGGAGGAGGAGGAATGAATATGGATGATATCTTTAGTCAGTTTGGAGATATTTTTGGAGGCTCACATCCATTTGAAAGTTTTTTTGGAGGTGGATCAAGAGGTAGGCAAAGAGTGGTAAAAGGAACAAACCTTAGAATTCGCATCACTTTAACCCTCAAAGAAATTGCTGAGGGAGTAGAGAAAAAAATAAAGGTTAATCGACTTAAAAATGCAGAGGGGATTAATTATAAAACTTGCCCTCATTGCAACGGTACTGGTGAGATAACTAGAGTGAGTAATACTATTCTTGGTCAAATGCAAACTTCTAGCCCTTGTCCTCATTGTAATGGGACTGGAAAGATAATTGATAGTAAGCCAGCTGGCACTGATGCAAATGGAATGCTTAAAAAAGAAGAGACAGTCAAAATTACTATTCCAGCAGGAGTTGAAGACGGTATGCAATTAAAAGTAGGCGGAAAAGGAAATGCGGCTCCTTTTGATGGTATTAATGGAGATTTGATTGTACTTATCAATATTAAGGAAGATGAGAACCTTATTAGAGATGGGCAGAATTTGCATTATGAACATTATATCAGTTTTGCTGATGCAGCTCTAGGAACATCTGTAGAGATTCCAACCATAAATGGAAAAGCCAAAATAAAATTAGAAAGTGGAACGCAATCTGGTAAAATCTTGAGATTAAAAGGGAAAGGATTGCCCTCAGTAAATGCTTACGGAAAAGGCGATTTGCTAGTACATATCAATGTTTGGACACCTCAAAATTTAAGTAAAGAAGAAAAGAAATTCTTTGAAAAATGTAGCAATACCGAAAACTTCAATCCAAAGCCTACAAAAAACGACAAAAGCTTTTTTGATAGAATAAGAGAAATGTTCGGCTAGCATGCAAAAACACATTTTAATAGCAAAAGACATTGTCAAAAAATACGGCAATCACACTGCTTTAAATCATGTGAATATTGAAATTATTGAAGGGAGTATTTTTGGACTATTAGGACCAAATGGTGCTGGTAAAACTACCCTTATGCGCATCATCAATCAAATTATTGCCCCTGATAGTGGCAGACTTATTTTTGATGGCAACCCCTTAAAAAGAGAAGATATAGCAAAAATCGGTTATTTACCTGAAGAACGAGGGCTTTACAAAAAAATGAAAGTAGGTGAACAAGCCCTTTATCTAGCCAAATTAAAAGGAATGCCACATCATGAGGCAATTGAAAAACTAAAATATTGGTTTAGCAGATTGGACATTCTAGATTGGTGGCATAAAAAAGTGGAGGAGCTCAGTAAAGGAATGGCACAAAAAGTTCAGTTTGTAGTAACAGTAATTCATAATCCTAAACTTTTGATTTTTGACGAGCCTTTTTCAGGATTTGACCCTATAAATGCTGCGATTATCCGAAATGAGATTTTAGAGTTGAGTAAAAATGGAACGACAATTATTTTCTCTACTCACCGTATGGAATCAGTAGAGGAAATCTGCAATCACATTGCGCTTATTAATAATGCGGAAACTGTTTTACAAGGACCTATTGAAAAAATAAAGAATGATTTTAGAAATAACACTTTTTCAGTGAAGTTAAAAGCTGACAACTTGATATTATCTAATAATTTTAAAATTTT
Source organism: Flavobacteriales bacterium TMED123 (assembly GCA_002170165.1). Taxonomy (GTDB): domain Bacteria; phylum Bacteroidota; class Bacteroidia; order Flavobacteriales; family BACL11; genus DUAL01. Next base: position 104,324 of record NHFY01000094.1, on the reverse strand, counting down.
AGATCAGCAAGGAAATCATTATCAAATACAATTAAAAGAAAATACTACTGCAAACGATTTACTAAATGAACTGATAAAAAATGAGGAAATCATCTCCTTTGAGGAGAAAATACCAAGCATGGAAGATATTTTTATTAAAGCAGTGAAAGATGAATAAAATTTGGCTCATCATAAAAAGAGAATATTTGATAAGGGTTCGGAAAAAATCATTTATCATAATGACAATTTTAGGTCCAATATTGATGGCAGCAATCATCATTCTACCTACTTATTTGGCCATGCAAGGACATGATGAAAGAAGCATAGCATTATATGAAGAAAACACTGCATTTTTCTCTTCTTTAAAAGATAGTGATGATTTGAATTTTGTAAAAATTCCTTTTGAGGAAGTAAGCTTTTTGAAAAAAGATATTGGTAATAGCCCATATTATGCCTTACTAGATATAAAAGATGATGAGAACTTTACGCTTTACTCCAATCAGCAAGTAAGTTTGAGTATAAAAGAAGAAATTCAGGATAAAATAGCAAACATTTTACAACATCAAAAACTTAAGGAAGCTGGAATTGATTTGCAAATTTTACAAAAAAGCAATACGCCAGTTGAAGTGGAAACTATAATAATTGGTGAAGAAGGAGAAACAACTGGAAATGCTGAAGTGAGTTTTGGCATTGCTTTTATGTGTGGAATCCTTATTTATATGTTTATTTTTATGTATGGCACCATGGTGATGAGAGGAGTTATTGAGGAGAAAACAAGTAGAATTGTAGAAGTGATTATTTCTTCTGTAAAGCCTTTTCAATTGATGATGGGTAAAATTATGGGAGTAGCTCTAGTAGGTCTCACACAATTTTTACTTTGGATTTTGCTAACACTCATCATTTCTTCTTTTGCAGAAATTTTATTTTTTGATGCAAGTACATTAGCTACTGAGGCAGGAGAGATGAGCAAAGAGCAATCTGTAATTTTTAGTGAAATGCTAAAAGCAGTTGCGGGGATCAACATTCCTCAACTTTTAGTTGCTTTTTTGTTTTACTTTTTAGGAGGCTACTTACTTTATAGCGCTCTATTTGCTGCAGTAGGTGCTGCAGTAGATGCAGAAGCAGATACCCAACAATTCATTTTACCGGTAACCATTCCGCTTATACTATCCTTTATTTTGATGCAACCCATAATGGACAACCCAGATGGTGTATTGGCTTATTGGACTTCACTTATTCCTTTTACTTCTCCTATTATTATGATGGTCCGATTACCTTTTGGTGTAAGTAATACAGAGCTGATAATGTCTATCTCACTACTAGTATTAGGATTTTTAGCTACTACTACTTTGGCTGCTAAAATTTACCGAACCGGCATACTGATGTATGGAAAGAAAGCCTCTTACAAGGAGCTATGGAAATGGCTCACCTTTAAAGGATAGCTCTGAAAAAGCTCATTTTTTTGCTTTTTTTCACTTTTTAGACTAAAATACAGCCCAAAATAAGGCGAAAAATATACTATATAACTAATTGATTTTGTGTACTCTAAATCCTATTTGAACAATTAAATGTTAAAAAAGCACCTTACTTTTGTTGTGCATAATATTTGATATGCGTATTTTTGCCCCGTATTAACCAAAATAAAAAATTAATTATGAAAAAGAATTTACGAATTTTCTTGACGCTTGCGTTAGGATTTGTAACAATTATCGCTACTGCCCAAACTTGGGATGCTAACTCTAGAACTCGAGTTGACATGGGTGGTGATAATGACAGGTTCCAAACGGAACAAAGAACTTCTCTTGGTGTAAACTGGGGAGGAAATGGTTGGGGAATCAATGTTAGTGCTAATCATAACTATGATCTTGGTACTAGCGGTTCTACAATGAGCTGGAATGAAGCTAACGCTACTACTGACCTTATGGGTTACGCTACTGTAACTGTTGGTCGTCAAGCACTTGATTATGGTAGTGGAGCTATTGTTGGAAGCAATGATTGGGCTGCTAATCCAAATACTTGGGATGGTGGTGTATTTGCTATCAACAATGACATGCTAGGACTTGATCTTGGTGTTTACAGAAATAATAATGGTGGTGAGGATGTAGATGGTACTACTAATTATTTTGTAAACGCTTCTAAGTCTGATGGTGACTGGAGTGTGAATCTTCTTTACCTTAGTAATGATAACGGAGAAGAAAACGGTAAGTCAACTGCTATGGGACTAGATATAGGTTATGCTTTGATGGATGGTGATCTTGATTTAGCTGTAAGCTACAACACAGCTTCTGATGATATGATTGAAGAAGATATGGATATGATGTCAATTGGTGCTACTTACAATGTAAATGATGACTTATCTGTTCATGCTACTAGAACTACTTATGGTGAAGGTGGATTTTCAATGACTGGATCTAATATAGGTGGAGCTGATTCATGGAATACTCATGGAAATATGGGTTACTTAGCTGCTAATGATGAAGACATGGCTTTTGGCGCATCTTACGCTATGGGTGATTTTAATTTAGGAATTGCTATGCATACTGTAACTAACGAAGCTAATGTAAATGACAGAAAAGTAACTGAAGCTAACTTAAGCTACACAATGAGTGATAACGCTAATGTAGGTGTTAAGTATGCTACTGATGATAATGGTACTGATACTGAGACTAAGTATATGTGGTTAACTTTATCTGTTACTCCGTAATTAGATAAATAACAACAGAATAAAAAAGAGCCTCAAATTGAGGCTCTTTTTTTTATTATTATAACTAAGGACCACTAACAAATTACTGTTAACAACTGGAAAAAATTATTTTAAGAATTTAACTAAAACATCTTTATCTTGCACCCAGTATTAACCAAAAAATATGAAAAAAATGAAAAAAGTACTTTTAACAGCAGCTTTTGCATTTACAACTATGTTTGCATCTGCTCAATTCATGGTATTAACTTCCTATGATGATGACCAAGAAGAGACAATGGACAAGTTAACTGCTAACATAGGAGTAGGTTATGAGATCAATGACAAAATAACAGTAGGACTTGTTAGAGTAATGCATCATGAAGATGATGGTCATGATCACGACAATGGAGATGCAGATGATGAAAGCTTCGACTTATTTGCTCGTTACAACTTTCAAGATGACCTGTATTTATCTTTACAAATGGCAACAGGTGACAATGAAGGAACTAGTATTGGTGTAGGATATTCTATAAATATATGGAATTCTCTTTACATTGAGCCTAACTACATGATGTCAACTGAAAAAGATGCAGATGGTGATAGAGAAAACTCTTTCAATCTAGGATTGGGATATCGCTTCTAAAGAACTGATTTAAAGAAAAAAAGCCAGCTAATGCTGGCTTTTTTTTATACAATAATTTGCTTTATTTTCTCTAAAGCTTTTTGTAACCCCTTTGGATTGCTACCTCCAGCAGTTGCGAAATGTGCTTGCCCACCGCCCCCACCTTGAATTAGAGGACTAATTTCACTAACTAATATTTTAGCAGAAAGCTTGTTTTTTTGGACTAAATCATCCGTAAGCATGATTGAAATAATTGCTTTGCCTTGTGATTCCGCACCAAGCACTAGCAGTAAATTTTCTTTTTGCTTCAATTTAAAAGCTATGTTCTTCATGGATGTAGCATCTAAATCTACCTTTTCAGCAATTACATTTACCTTATTAACCTTCTCAGATTTAGCAAATAACTCCTCCGCAAAAGCATCTAGTTGAGTTAATTTTAATTTTTGCAGCTCTTTTTCTTGTTTTTTATTTGATGATATCAAATTGCTTATACTCTGCACTAGATCCTTTGTTTTTAACAATCTGCTTATTTCTTCTACTAAATCATCTTGATTATTAAAATGAGCTAATGCTTTTGTGCCTGTTATGGCTTCAACTCTTCTTATTCCTGAAGCAATTGAGCTTTCTGAGGTTATTTTAAACAAACCTATCTTTCCTGTTGCATTCACATGCGTGCCTCCACACAATTCTTTGGAAGAGCCAAACTGTATCATTCTTACTACATCTGCATATTTTTCGCCAAATAGCATCATAGCACCTTCCTTTTTTGCTTCTGATAAAGGCTTATTATTATGTTCTTTTAGAGTGATGTTTTGCAATACTTTAGCATTAACTTCTGCTTCTATTTGATTAATCTCATGCTTAGATAGTTTAGAAAAGTGTGAGAAATCGAATCGTAAATAGTCTGCACAAACCAAAGAGCCTTTTTGCTGTACATGTTCGCCTAATAATTGCTGTAAACTTTCATGCAAAAGATGTGTTGCTGTATGATTTCTTGCAATAGAAATTCTTTCCTCAGTATTTACTTGGGCTAGAAAAACTGCTTTCAAATTACTGGGCAGCTTATCGGTAAAATGAATAGTCACATTATTTTCTTTCTTGGTGTCTGAAATTTCAATGCTTTCCTCTTCATTTTGAATAATACCTTTATCACCAACTTGCCCACCTCCTTCAGCATAAAAGGGCGTTAAGTTAAATACCAATTGATATGTTGTATTCTCAGTAGTTTTAACTACTCTATATCTAGTGATTTTAACATCTATCTCTAATTTTTTATAGCCAACAAATTCTTCTACCTCATCTTCAATTAGCACTTGCCAATCGCTAGTAGTTATTTTGGCAGCGGTTTTTGACCTATCTTTCTGTTTTTGCATTTCTGTATCAAAACCATCTGTATCACAACTCATCCCTTTTTCATTTAATATGAGTATTGATAAATCTTTTGGGAATCCGAAAGTGTCGTAAAGTTCAAATAATTGTTTTCCAGATATGTTTTTACCTTCTGCCGTAAGTTGTTGAATCCTTTTTAATCCTGCTTCAAGCGTTCTTAAAAAAGATTGCTCTTCTTCTTTGATCACATTTTTGATAATCCCAATTTGGGAATGAATTTCAGGAAATTGTTTGCTCATTTGACCATCCAAAACATCTACAAGTTGATACATAAATGGCTCTTTTATATCAAGAAAAGAATAACCATACCGTACAGCCCTTCTCAAAATTCTTCTAATAACATACCCTGCTTTTACATTTGAAGGCAATTGCCCATCCGCAATAGAAAAGGTAATTGCGCGAATATGATCGGCTATTACGCGTATAGCAACATCTGTTTTATCATTTTTTCCATATTCCACGCTTGCATACTTTGCTATGGCTTGAATGAGTGGTTGAAAAATATCTGTGTCATAATTGGATTTTTTATTCTGCATTATCATGCAAAGTCGTTCAAATCCCATTCCAGTATCAACATGCTTTTTTGGGAGTTTTACTAAATTACCATCAGCTTTTCTACTAAACTGCATAAATACCAAATTCCAAATTTCTATTACTTGCGGATGGTCTTTATTGACCAAAGTAGCCCCATCAACTTTTGCTCTTTCTTGCTCATCTCTATTGTCATAATGAATTTCGCTACATGGTCCGCAAGGGCCAGTCTCTCCCATCTCCCAGAAATTATCTTTTTTGCTACCATTAAGTATTCTGTCTGAATCAATGAATTTGGACCAAATTTTATCACTTTCTTCATCTTCTGCTAACTGCTCATCTTTTGCTCCTTCAAAAATTGTGACATATAATCTGTCTTTATCTAATTTGCAAACTTCAGTTAAGAATTCCCATGACCATTGAATTGCTTCTTTTTTGAAATAATCGCCAAAAGACCAATTGCCAAGCATTTCAAACATAGTATGATGATAAGTATCATGCCCCACTTCTTCCAAATCATTGTGCTTTCCTGATACCCTCAAGCACTTTTGAGAATTGGCCACCCTTTTATCTTTTATTGTAGAATCTCCTAAAAAGATGTCTTTAAAAGGATTCATGCCTGCATTGATGAACATCAAAGTAGGATCGTTATGTGCCACCATAGGTGCAGATCCAACTACTTGGTGGGCTTTAACTTTGAAATAATCTAGAAATAACTTTCTTAATTTAATAGCCTCCATGCTTTGTATTTTGTCTATTCACATTAATGTGTTAGAAATCAGTAATTTTAGCGTCTCAATATAATGTAATTTCACTAATTTTGGCGCAGATATAATTTTATGGCTAAAATAAAATATTATTACGATACAAAAACATTAAGATACAAACGAATTGAACTTAGTCCTTTTGATAAGTTAAAGCGCTCACTTACATTTATCTCAGCATCTGCCTTTGCAGGCTTTATAATGCTTGTTTTGCTCTTTCAGTTTTTCGATAGCCCAAAAGAAAAAAGGTTAAAAAATGAAATTGAAAATTTACTTGTTCAATACGATATTTTAAATAAGAAAATGACCCAAATTGACTTGGTTCTAGATGACCTCCAAGAAAGAGATGATAATATTTATAGGGTTATTTTTGAAGCTGATCCTATACCATCCACAATTAGAAAAGCAGGATTTGGAGGGGTAAACAGATATAAAGACATACGCAACTTCTCTAACGCTGAATTGGTAGTTGAAGCAGCTAAAAAGGCAGATAAACTTTCAAAACAACTCTACATTCAATCTAAATCATTTGACGACCTAATTGAACTAGCTAAGAATAAAGCAGATATGCTAGCTTCAATTCCAGCAATTCAACCAATAGAGAACAAAGATTTAAAAAGAATGGCAAGTGGATACGGATATAGAATTCACCCTATCTATAAAATTAGAAAACTGCATACAGGCATGGACTTTACTGCTCCACAAGGAACACCCATTTATGCTACAGGAGATGGTAAGGTGGGAAAGGTTAGAAGAAGTAGAAAGGGTTATGGAAATCATGTTGTAATTGATCATGGATATGGCTACCAAACCCTTTATGCTCATATGTCAAAATATATAGTTTACAGAGGGCAAAAAGTGAAAAGAGGGGAGGTAATTGGCTATGTAGGAAGTACTGGTACATCAGTGGCACCTCATCTACATTATGAAGTGATAAAAAATAAAAGAAAAATCAATCCTGTTAATTTTTACTATAACGATTTAAGTCCAGAGGAATACGATAAAATGTTAGAGATTGCTTCTCAGAAAAACCAATCCTTTGATTAATGAATTACAAGGAAAAGCAAATAAAGAAATTATTTTACCCTATTGGGGAAGTTGCCCAAATGTTTAATGTAAGCGTTTCTTGTATCCGATATTGGGAAAAAGAATTTGATATTTTAAAACCCAAAAAGAACAAAAAAGGCAACAGAATGTTCACTAAAAAAGATGTAGATAATTTGAGAATTATCTATCACTTAACCAAAGAGCGGGGTTTTACTTTGGAAGGAGTGAAAAAGAAATTACGAGAAAATAAAGCAGATACCATTGATAATATCAAGATTATCAATCACTTAAAAAATATCCGAAAATTCTTGGTTGAATTTAGAGAAGAGCTCTAATAACAGACACCCTTCACTAGATAAGATTTTACATAATCTTCTATCCCATCTTCTAAAGTTGTAAAAGGTTTTTTATAGCCAATATTGATGAGTTTCTGCATTTTGGCTTGAGTAAAATATTGGTATTTATCTCTAATATCTTCTGGAGTATCAATAAATGAAATATTGGGATCTTGATTTAAAGCTGAGAATGTAGCAGTTGCTAAATCATAAAATGTGCGGGCTTGCCCTGTACCTAAATTATACAAACCGCTTTGCTTTTTTTCACTCATCATAAATAGCAGCACATTACAAACATCTTTTACATAAATAAAATCTCTCAACTGCTCTCCATCCTTAAAATCAGCATTATGTGAGCGAAAAAGCTGCATGCTGCCAGTTGCATTAATTTGATTGAAAGTATGAAAGATAACAGAAGCCATCCTGCCTTTATGATATTCATTAGGTCCGAACACATTAAAAAACTTAAATCCTGCCCAAAATGGCGGTGTTTCATTTTGACCTAAAGCCCATTTGTCAAATTCATTTTTTGATTCTCCATAAGGATTTAGTGGCGTTAACTGTTCTACAATATCATGAGTGTCATCAAATCCGAACTCTCCCATACCGTAAGTTGCAGCTGAAGAAGCATAGATTAAAGGGAGTTGGAATTGACTGCAACTTTGCCATAAATTTCTCGAAAAATTCAAATTCAGCTTGTTAAAAATTGACACATCAAATTCAGTAGTATCAGTTTTGGCACCTATATGAAAAACAAAATCTACTGATTGATGATTTATTGAAAGCCAACTCATTAAATCATTCCTGTGCACTTTATCAGTGAATTGCTTATTAGCTAAATTTTTATGTTTTATATTATCTGAAAAATCATCAACAAGAATCAACTGATTAAACCCTTCATCATTTAGTTTACGAACTAAACAACTCCCTATAAAGCCTGCTGCACCTGTTACAATTATCATCTTAATTGAAAATTTTGTCCTAAATATACTTTTCTCACTCTCTCGTCTGCTGCTAACTGCTCTGCAGTGCCAGATTTTAAGATTTTTCCTTCAAAAAGCAAATATGCCCTGTCTGTAATGGAAAGGGTTTCGTGCACATTATGATCAGTAATGAGTATGCCAATATTTTTATTCTTCAAAGTAGCGACAATCTGTTGAATATCTTCTACAGCTATAGGATCTACGCCAGCAAATGGCTCATCTAGCAAAATAAATTTAGGATTAGTAGCCAAAGCCCTTGCAATCTCACACCTTCTTCTTTCCCCTCCTGAAAGCAAAGCACCCTTGTTTTTTCTGATGTGTTGCAATCCAAACTCATTTAGTAGTGACTCACATTTTTCTTTTTGGTCTGCTTTAGAGAATTTTTTCATTTCCAAAACAGATAAGATATTATCCTCGACACTCATTTCTCTAAATACAGATGCTTCTTGCGCCAAATAACCTATACCCATTTGGGCTCTTTTATACATGGGTAAATCCGTAATATTATCATCTTCTAAATACACATTCCCTTCATTGGGAGAAATCAGTCCAACCATTATGTAAAAAGAAGTTGTTTTTCCTGCTCCATTCGGCCCCAATAAGCCAACAATTTCCCCTTGATTAAGGTCAATATTTATACCATCAACCACTGGCCTTTTATCATAATACTTTACAATATTTTCCGCCCTTAATTTCATTGCTTACTGAATTGCTTTTCTTGTTTTTTAAGTACTCTTGCTGATATCCCAATACTGATTTCATAAAGCACCATCAGTGGTAGTGCTACCAAAATTTGAGAAGTAACATCTGGTGGGGTGATGATTGAAGAAAAAATAAGCGTAAGCACCAATGCATGTTTTCTATAAGTACGCATAAATGATGGGGTTATCAGGCCTATTTTTGTTAAAAAATAAACCAGAATAGGCAATTCGAAAACCACACCATTTGCCAAGCAAACAGTAGTTATTGTACTTATAAAAGAACTTAAACTAATCTGGTTAGCTACCGTTTGACTCACCTGATATGAGCCTAAAAAATGAACGGATAAAGGAGAAACAACATAATAACCAAACAAAATACCAAGCAGAAAAAGTGAAGAGGAAAAAAATACTACTCCCTTTGCTACACTACTTTCTTTTTCATATAAAGCAGGAGCAATAAATCGCCACATTTCCCAAAACACATAAGGAAATGCAACCACAAAGCCTGCAACAATAGAAGTCATAATGTGTGTACTGAACTGCCCTGACATGCTAATATTCATCAGAATAAAAGGCAACTCATCCATGCAAAGCGCATCTCCCATACCTAATTGTTGAGATAAGTAACAAAGTATCTTGTAAGTAGGAAAATCAGGGTTCTTTGGCCCAAGCAAAATACTATCGAATACAATGCCTTTGTAAATAAATGCCAATATTGCAAAAAATAGAATGGCAAATGCTGAACGTGCCAAATGCCATCTGAATACTTCCAAATGCTCTAAGAATGACATATCCCCTTTTTGTTGATCTGTGCTCATTTAAGCAATACCTTCTTTAATAATATCGTGCATATGAATAATACCAATATAATTCTCTTTATCTACCACTATCAGTTGACTAACATTATGGTTTTCCATCATTTTTAGCGCATCAATTGCTAGTGTAGAAACGCAAATGCTTTTCGGATTATTATTCATAATATCTTTAGCTAACAACTGATCTATTTTATACCCCTTTTCCAACATTCTTCTAAGATCCCCATCAGTGATAATTCCGATAAGTTTTCCCTTCTCTAAAACTGCAGCAGCACCTAATCTTTTTTGCGAAATTTCAATAATAACATTGGCAACACATTCATCAGGCTGAACAGTAGGCTTCTCATTTTTTGCTACTATATCGCCTGCTTTGAGATACAGCCTTTTACCTAATGTGCCTCCAGGATGAAATCTTGCAAAATCTTTGTCACTAAAATTTTTACTTTTCAAAAGGCAAACAGCTAAAGCATCCCCTAATACCAGTTGAGCAGTAGTACTTGAAGTTGGCGCTAAATTATGCGGGCAAGCTTCTTTTTCAATACTTGCATCTAAAAAACAATCGGCCTGATTAGCAAGATAAGAATCATTATTTCCACAAATGGCAATTATTGCATTGCCCATATTTTTAATAAGTTGAAGCAGATATTTAATTTCTTCTGTGTTTCCGCTTTTTGAAATACAAATAACAATGTCATTCTTTTGGATATTTCCCAAATCGCCATGAATAGCATCTGCAGCGTGCAAAAAAACCGCTGGCTGCCCTGTCGAATTAAGAGTAGCCACTATTTTACTGGCTATATTGGCTGATTTTCCTACACCAGCTACTATTACCCTTCCTTCAGATGATAAAATCAATGATACCGCTTTTACAAAAGCATCGTTTATTTTTCCCTCAAGAGCATTGATCTCTTCTGCTTCCAATCGGATAACAGATTTAGCAATAGCTATTATTTGTGCTGGGGACTTCAATTTCTTTTATATTTAACTAAATATTTTATTTTTATTTCTTTTTGTTTATGCAAAAGTATTACTTTTAGAAAAATATTATGGATTGAATGATTAAATCTCAACTTACATTACATCAGCAACTGAAAAGCATTTTTGGGTTTAATAGTTTTAAAGGCCGTCAAGAGGAAATAATAAGAAACTTGCAAGAGGGAAAAGATTCTTTGGTAATTATGCCTACTGGTGGAGGAAAATCCATGTGTTATCAACTTCCTGCTCTAATAGATAAAGGAGTAGCCATCATTGTTTCTCCGCTTATTGCTCTGATGAAAAATCAGGTTGATGCGCTTAGAGGGTTTAGTGAGAATGATGCTATTGCACATGTGCTGAATTCATCATTAAACAAGCAGCAAGTTCAAGAAGTAAAAGATGATTTGGCTTCTGGAAGAACCAAACTTTTATATGTAGCCCCAGAATCACTTACAAAGGAAGAGTACATTTTGTTTTTAAGAACATTAAAGATTTCCTTTTATGCAGTAGATGAGGCACATTGCATTTCGGAATGGGGGCATGATTTTAGGCCAGAATACCGAAAACTCAGGCAAATTATTGACAATATTGGCAGAAGACCAATAATAGCGCTTACAGCTACTGCCACACCAAAAGTACAGCAAGACATCCAAAAAAACTTGAAGATGGAGAATGCTACACTCTTTTTAGATTCCTTTAATAGAGAAAACCTGTTTTATGATATTCGCCCTAAAATTAATGTGGAAAAAGAGATTATCAAATTTATAAAAGAAACTAATGGAAAGTCTGGGATAATTTATTGTTTGAGCAGAAAAAAGGTAGAAGAAATAGCTGAAACACTTCAAGTAAATGGTATTAATGCACTACCTTATCATGCAGGATTGGAAAGCAAACTAAGGGTAGCACATCAGGATGCCTTTTTAATGGAAGATTGTGATGTGATTGTAGCAACAATTGCTTTTGGGATGGGAATTGATAAACCTGATATTCGCTTTGTCATCCATCATGATATTCCTAAAAGTTTGGAGGGTTATTATCAAGAAACTGGGCGTGCAGGAAGAGATGGAGGAGAAGGGCATTGCGTAACTTTCTATTCCTACAAAGACATTGAAAAATTAGAAAACTTCTTGCATGGAAAACCGGTTTCAGAAGTGGAAGTCGGAAGACTTTTGATTTTAGAAACTATTTCTTTTGCAGAAACATCCATGTGCAGAAGAAAATACTTATTGCATTATTTTGGAGAGGAATTTAATGATAATAAGTGTGATTCTATGTGTGACAATTGCAAACATCCTAAGCCAAAATTTGAGGGGAAGGATTTTGTGATTAAACTCATGAAAACGATGCTTGCTTGTAATGAAAGTTTCAAAGCAAAAGAAACGGTAAAAGTGTTGGTGGGTGAAAGTAATAGTTTAATCAAGCAACATCAATCGTTAATTAGTGATGCGTACGGCTCTGGAAAAGAAAAAAGCAAAGAGTTTTGGCATGCTGTAATCAGGCAGGCATATGTTAAAGGACTCATCACTAAAGAAATTGAAACATACGGCATATTAAAAGTGACTGAGGCAGGAAAAGTATTTTTGAAAAATCCTTCTACATTCGAATTGACTGAGGATCATGATTATGATCAACTAAAATCCGAATCGGTTGAGCAACAAAAAGGAACTGCTGCAGATATGTTGCTTTTCAAAATTTTGAAAGACCACAGAAAAAAAATTGCAAAAGCAAGCTCATTACCTCCACCTATTATTTTCTTAGAGCCTTCATTAACAGATATGGCTAATCAATATCCTATTACTATGGAAGAAATGGGGCAAATTCAAGGAGTTGGCAAAGGAAAGGCTCAAAAATACGGGCAATCTTTTATTGATATTATCAAAAAATATGTGGAAGATAATGATATTGAAAGACCATCTGACATGATGGTACGCTCATTGGCAAATAAATCAGTAAACAAAATCTATATTATACAAAACATAGATAAAAAGCTACCCCTATCTGATATCGCTTCTGCAAAAAGAATTACGGTTGATGAATTATTATCAGAAATGGAATCTATTGTGGATTCTGGAACAAAACTCAACCTATCTTATCTGATTAATGAAACCTTTGAAGATTATCAGGTTGAAGAACTAAATCAAGTGCTAGCTGAATCGAAAGAAGCTTCATTTGACGAATTGAGAGATGAATTTGATGAAGATGAATTTACAGATGAAGAATTAAGAGTAATGCGCATGCAGTTTATCTCAGAAATAGGCAATTGATATGAAAAGCCTCATTATTTCTTCTTCCCTTTCTGAAACTTCTCGCTCCTTCATTTTATGTAAGGAAATACAAGAACTATTAGAAAAAAATGGGGTAGATACTACTTTTGTTGATGCTAGAGAGCTGGAATTACTTCCCTGCCATAAAGGAATGAGTCAATCTATGCAGGAGCTAAGCAAACAAGCAGGAGATGCAGACAACATCATTTTTGGTATGGGGGTGCATTGTTATTCTGTAAATGATGGCTTAAAAATAATTTTAGATAATTGCTGTAAAAAAGTTGAAGGGAAATTCTTTGGTATTGCTTGTGCTGCTGGAGGTGAAAAAAGCTACCTTTCTACCATGCACCTTACGCAAATTTGCATGAATGAGTGGCGCATGATACAACTGCCAAGAATAGTATATGCTACCGGAAAAGATTTTACAGATGATAAAGTATCAAGCCCTGATGTAAAAGAGAGAATAAAATTATTTACAACAGAATTTGCTGAAATTGGCAAAAAGCTGATTAGTTAATAGTAAGCCAAGCCATTAAGCCCATTCCTATTTCGAGCGCCTTTTCATCAATATCAAAGCGTGAGGTATGTAATCCATGGGTAATTCCTTCTGCGGTATTGGCTGTGCCTAATCGGTAAAAACAAGCAGGAAGCTCTTTTGTAAAATAAGCAAAATCTTCTGCCGTCATTCTAATAGGGAGTTGGACCACATTCTCTGCTCCTAAATAAGTTTTTGCACTTTCTACTGCCTTTGTAGTTAGTACTTTATCGTTTTCCAAAAAGGGATAGCCCTTTCTAATCTCAGAATCAATTTCAACTTGATATTTTTTTGCTAATGCTGCAGAAACTGACAATATCTTTTTGTGAGCATTTACTCGCCAATCTTCATGCATTGCTCGGAGCGTTCCCATCATTTCTACCTTGTCAGGTACTATATTGGTAGAGCCTAATCCTTGAAAATAACCTATAGAAAAGACAGAAGGAATTTCTGTTTGCTGCTCAAAATAGTCGTACAAAATACTGGTCAGCTCACTAGCAACTTGAATAGGGTTTTTATTTTTTTCAGGTAATGCTGCATGTCCACCTTTTCCATTAATTGTAATGTGTAATTCATCTGTTGAAGCCATGTATTGCCCTGCTTTAAAGCCTACCTTTCCCACTTCTAGATCTGGAAAAACATGTTGCCCGAACATATAATCTATTTTTGGATTTTCCAATACCCCTTCCTTTATCATTTGTTGTGCCCCTCCTGGCAATCGTTCTTCAGCCGGTTGGAAAATGAATTTTACACTCCCCTCCCACTCTTGTTGTATCTCATTTAAGATATTTACCGCTCCCAAAAGTGAAGCCGTATGCGCATCATGTCCACAAGCGTGCATCACACCATCATTTTTCGAACAATAATCTACATCATTTTCTTCATTAATAGGTAGAGCATCAAAATCTGCTCTTAATCCTACACATTTTTTTTCACAATTTTTTCCTTTTAGGAGCACAACAATTCCAGTATTAGCAATATTTTCTTGAAATGGAATCCTCCATTTTTTTAAAATGGATTTGATGAATTTAGAAGTTTCATATTCCTGAAAAGAAAGTTCAGGATGCATGTGCAAATACCTTCTTATTTCAACTATTTCAGGCAGTAATGCTAATGATAAAGATTTTATTTTTTCTTGCAAAATCACTTGCCAAATATCATTTTAACGGCTGCAACAAATAGTACGGCTCCAAAAATCTTTTTCAGCAAAACGGATGAAACGCTTACTGCAAACTTAGACCCAAAATATCCTCCAATTATAAAAGCAGTAGCAATAATAAATGCAAATTTCCATTCAATAAAACCGGCTTTGTAATAGTTCATAGCAGCCAAAATGCCAATTGGCGGAAGCATAACTGCTAAAGAAGTTCCTTGTGCAGCATGTTGCGAAATCCCTAAAAAGAAAATCAGCATAGGAATCATCAAAAGCCCACCCCCAATACCAACAATACCGCTTAAAATGCCCGCTAATAAACCGACTATAATAAGAATAAGAATCGTTGAAATACTCATATGTTTGTTTTTAGAAGTCAAGCCCCAAAGATATATATAAAATATTTGGGAGCAGATAACCGTCCTCTACTCCCCAAGCCCAATCGGCACGAACAAAATAGCCAAATAGTCTGCTTCTTGCGCCAAATCCAAATCCACCCACAAAAGGATTTTTCTGCCTATCAATTGTAATGGTAACAGGCCCATTTTCAATAACCTCATAATTAATTTGATTCTCTTTTGAAAATGGAGTACCACCATTCCAAGCTGTTCCAAAATCAGCAAAAGTTACAATTTGAAAATTATTGATAAAATCAGAAGTAATTGGCCGCCTCAACAAGTATTTGAAAAGGGGGATTCTTAGTTCAGTATTTGCTACAAAAAAACTATTTCCATTTCTAACATTTTGGTTAAATCCCCTCATATTGGTAGCAAGGGTTTGATAGGAATATTGCTCGTTTTCGCTTACTTCAGTATCTCTATTGAATTGTGGAAAAAGCCACGCATCTACCCCACCCATATAATACAGCAGTTTCTGGCTACCAAGAGATGTGCTAGCTGCAAATCGGTTTGCCCAAATAATGGAATGACTCACTTTTTTATAATGTCTTGCATCTAATCCTAAAATGAATATATCAGATTTTTTCCTCTCTAAATGGCGATAATATTCTGCAAAAAACTTATACCTACCACCATCATAAAGATTGAGCCCTTTTACAATGGTATTGTCAAAAACAAACTCATTTTTAAAAGTAAGCCAATTGCTAAAAGTGTTTTCTTTTAGCAAATTTTGTAAATCAGTAGAAAGAAACACCTCTTTGTCATGGCGGACACTTATTGTGATTCTATTGCTTAATACTTCGGAAAAAGGCCAATTAAAAGTAGATTTTAACTCGTAAGAATAAATCTTTTGCAAATCATTTTCTTTTATCACATTAATACTTTGCCGTGAGAAAATATAGGATTTATCCAAGCGAGATTTATTGTCTAAAAAACTAAGCATATAGCCATTACTTTTCAAATCTCCTGAAAGCCGTACCCCTCCAATAATTTTATAATCTTCAAACAAATCAGCCGTTCCAACTTTTATTAGGGCATCAAAGTCAGGATTTAAAAATAGTGGCATTTTGTAATTCGTATAGGTTTGATAGGCTTTTGTGATGTAGGAGTTGTCAAACTGACTGACTACATAATCGGTAGCAAAAGTCACAAAATAATTTCGTGCTTTGGGCAAGTTTCTATTCTTATCTTCATCAAAGAGAGTAGTTCTATTATCCAACTGCTTTGAGATCTGCTCAAAACTTCCAAACTTATAATTTTGAACATCAACCTTTTTAGTTTTCCATAAGGAATCAACATTTGTATGGCTTGATTCAACTTTGAAATTTATTTTGCTTGTTTTTAGTTGTAAAAAATAGGAATCCGTTAAATTGATAGCTGGCTTTTGAAGCTTTCTACTTAGTTTTTTATCGTATATGGTATAATTTCCATTAAGATATAATAATTCTATTAAGCGTTTGGCTTTAGGGGCGGCATCAAAGTAAATAATATCTCTATTGTAATTTGAGTAGGGAGTTATTTCCACATTTTTCTGATAGAAAACAGCTGTGTCTTTTTCTACTTTTATACTATCTATTTTCAAATGAAATCTGTTTTGAATGCCATTTTCATTTGCCAAATACCAGCAGCTATTGTCCTTTATAAATTTAGGTTGGGTTTCGTGAATAGTAGGTGTATTGGTTAAACGCAAAAGTTTTGGACTTTCAGTTTTAAAATTATACAAAAACAAATCATTGCTTTTGCTTTGCGTAAAAAGCTGATTTTCTGTGTACAAAACATCTCCCGTTCTGTTGGAGCTAAAAACAATAAATTCATTGTTTGGAGAAAAAGCAGGATTTACATCCAAATATTTATCGTTAGTGATATTGATGAGTTTATGTCCTATAACTCCAAATGTGAAAATATCGGTTTGATTTTTTCTTACAGCCGAAAACAGTAGAGTTTTCCCTTTTTTATCGTAAGTCATACTCAATACTTTCTGTAAATGCTGCAATTCAAAAGATTGGATTTTGTCTTTTGACATATCATAAAAATTCATTTGAATTTTACCATTTTTTTCGGTAGTAAAAGCCAGCTTTTTCCCTTTTGGCTCCCATGCAATTACAGGCACTGAATAATCTGTAATGCGATCTAATTTGTGCCCTACACTAATAATTTTTGACTGTTTTTTACTTTTCAAATCGTACAGCCAAATTTTGTATTTACCCATATCATTAGATACAAATGCAACCTTCCTTCCCTTAGGACTGATTTTTATAGTGGTTATTCGTTCTTGTTTTTTAAGCTTTATAGGTAAAGGATTTGAGGAGGGATAAATGCCGGTAACATCTGTTTGAAAATAAAAATCCAACCACTCTTGATTTATTGTTTTTACCGATTTAACCAATACAAACTGAAATGCACTTTCGACATTTCTAGTTGTTCTCACCATATACAAAATTTGAACAACAGCATCTTTGCCATAAGTGTTGCTGATGTAATGCCAAATAGAATAACCTGCCAAAGCGGCATCTTCTTTTTCCAAATGATTGAATTTGTTAAATGTTCCTGTACCAATCTTATCCTTTACCAGATTTTCTTTCTCAAAATCCCAAGGATTTGCGATATAAGCTACCAGACCATCTAAAAACCAATTGGGCAAATTCAGAAGAGCCGAATTTGTAAAAGCATCTGCCATATTCCCTCCATACATCATTTCATTAAGCAATATGTTAGAAATTCCATGAGCAATTTGTTCATTTAAGTTGTTGTAATCTCCATCAAAAAACAACAATACCTTATTGCCAACTATTTGTGTTTTTCCACCAATGTTATAATCATCATGTTGTTTGTAACCAATATTACTTTGTTTAAAATCGGAAAAGGAGTTGTAGATAATAAACTGAATTCTTTTCTCTAAGGGAAAGTATAATTTTTCTTCAATTTGCGCTTTGATTTTATATGCTTCTTTGGATGTATATTCTGCAATCGATTTTCCACCCCTATAATAATAAGTATCAAATTCTTGAAATTGATAGCTTGTCCAATTAAAATCTTTGTGTTGTAATCTGCTTTTACCAAAATCGGTTTGCAAACCATAATAGAATTGAGCATTTGCTAAAATAGGCAGCAACACTAATGATAATATTACAATTAAAATTCTCATTGACTATTGGTAGGTAAAGATAGTAATTAAAAGAAAGCTTATATTTGTAATAAGCTTATTAAAAAATGAAAATTAAAAAATTAACATTTAATCCTTTTCAGGAAAACACTTATGTCATTTATGATGAAAGTAAACAGTGTGTGATTATTGATCCTGGCTGTTATGAAAAAACAGAAGAAGAGGAATTAGCTAATTTCATTGCTGAAAATGACTTAAACCCAGTATCCCTAATGAACACCCATTGTCATATCGATCATATATTAGGTAATCGGTTTGTAGCTGACAAATGGGATGTAGAGTTGCATATGCACAAAGCTGATTTACCACTTTTGGAAAATTCAGTAGAAGTAAGCAAAATGTATGGCTTAGAAAAATATAGTGGATCGCCTTATCCAAAACATTTTTTAGAAGATGGAACTAGTTTTTCTTTTGGGAAAAGTGAACTAAGCATTTTATTTACTCCTGGACATGCGCCTGGACATATTTGTTTTTACAGCAATAAACACAACTTTATTATTAGTGGAGATATAATCTTTCAAATGAGTATTGGAAGAACAGACTTGCCTTTAGGTAATTATGACACCCTTATAGGAAGCATAACTCAAAAATTATTACCGCTACCAGATTCAACACAAATTTATTGTGGGCATGGACCAAATACAGTACTTGGCTTTGAAAAGGAGCACAATCCTTTTTTGCAATAAAGTTTAAGAGGTTTGCCTTAGCCTTTTGAAAAGCTTAGAAGCGAATACAAAATCCTTCAGTTCTTGATTTTCGCTTCTAATTAATTCATCTTTATTGCCTGTCCACCAGACTTCTCCTTGGTATATAAAAGCAATCTTATCACCTATCTCCATTACCGAGTTCATATCATGTGAATTGACAATAGTAGTAATGTTGTATTCTTGGGTAATCTCCTGAATCAGATTGTCTATTAGTATGGCTGTTTTAGGGTCAAGGCCAGAATTAGGCTCGTCACAAAGTAAATATTTAGGATTCATAGCAATAGCCCTAGCGATAGCGACTCTTTTCTTCATTCCTCCACTAAGCTCTGATGGTAATAAAAGGTTTGTATTTTCCAAGTTCACCCTTTTTAGGCAAAAATTTGCTCTTTCAAGATTCTCTTCTTCTGACTGCTCGGCAAACATTTTTAAGGGAAATATAATGTTTTCTTCAACATTCATATAATCAAAAAGTGCCCCCCCTTGGAATAACATACCAATCTCTTTTCTGAGCATTTTTCTTTGATTAAAATTCATGCCAGTAAAATTCCTGTCATCATAATCTACCTCTCCACTATTGGATTCATGTAGCCCAATCATTACTTTCAAAAGTGTTGTTTTGCCAGATCCACTCTCACCAATTATCAGATTCGTTTTTCCAGACTCGAACTCAAACGACACATCTTTAAGCACATGATTATCGCCAAAATGTTTGTTTATATTTTTCACTGATATCATGCCAATAAAAGTTGAGTAAGAATAAAATTAAAAATAAGCACAACAATACTGCTATATACTACTGCTCTAGTACTAGAAACACCTACTTCCAAAGCGCCTCCCTTGGTAGTGTAGCCATAAAAAGAAGAAACAGAGGTAATGATAAATGCAAAAACTATTGTTTTTGTAAGCGCATAAGTAACATAGAAAGGATTAAACTGGTATTTTAATCCATAGAGAAAATCAGCTGTTGTAACATCTACTGAGATACTTCCAAGCCAACCGCCAAACATACCTATACTCATGCTAATGATAACCAAAAAAGGAAAGAAAAAAATGGCTGCAATAATTTTTGGTAGAATTAAAAAATTAGCCGAATTTACACCCATTATCTCAAGAGCATCTATTTGCTCTGTAACACGCATACTTCCAATTTCTGATGCCACATTTGAACCTACCTTTCCTGCTAAAATAAGACATAGCATTGTTGGTGAAAATTCTAAGATTAAAGAATCTCGAGTTGCCAAACCTATCAAATACTTTGGTAATAAAGGATTCATAATATTGAATGCCGTTTGAATGGTAACAACAGCGCCTACAAAAAGCGATATAATAATTACTATCCCTAGAGATTTTAGCCCGATTTTTTCAATTTCTAATACTGTTTGTCTTAAAAATACCCCTTTCTTCTCAGGTAAACTAAATACCCTCCGCATCATCAGAAAATACTCTCCTATATTTTTTAGAATTCTATACATTGAAGATAAAAGTAAAATAATTTATGAAATAATAAGACAAACTACTAGCACTTTTATTTATTTTTGAGCATTCAATTATGAAAAAATTAAGATTTATATTACTATTATTCTTACTCTCTGCTTTTTTTACTTCTTGTTTTTTAAGCAAAAACAGTGTGTGCGATTGCCCTAATTTTTCAGCAGAAAAGCTGCACAAAAATAACATTTAAATTTCTTTGAATTAATATTTTAGATTGATTCTAAATAACTAAATTTGCAGACTACTTAATTTAATGAACAAAGTAATGTATAAAGAACGCTAACTATATCATTTGTATAAAATGGAATTTAATTTTTGGTCATTTATTATAGAGAATTTTGAAGCAACAGGAAAAATTGGAGGTTATGTCTCTCTATCAATCATTGGTTTCGCCCTAATTAGTTTTGGTACTAAAAAAAGACTTAAAAAAGCAGCAAACCAGATTGGGCCTAAGTGGACCCACCCTATTATTGGCTCTTTATTGGGCGTAATACCTGGATGTGGCGCAACAATTGTAGTTGCATCATTATACCAAAGTAACAAAATATCCTTTGGGGGGCTATTTGCTACTTTTATTAGCACCTTAGGTGAAGGGTCATTTGTTTTATTAGGCGCATCTAATGAAGCTGATGTTGTAGGTAACTTACAAGCGTATGCAACAATTACTATATGTGGATTAATAGCAGGAATAATTTTTGGCTATTTATCTGATTTTTTTGGTTTTCGAGCAAAACCTGAAAGCACTCATGAAATGTTTGAAGAAAATAATAAAAATCAACCTGATAAAAATACTTTATCAGACATCTTTATTCAAAATGTAGGTTTTTATGCTATAATTTCAATGGCTATATTTTTAGCTCCAGGATCAATTATAGCCTTATGGGGTCAAGATATTGATGCAATTTCAAGTTTAACTTATTGGATTTCAATAGCGCTTTCAGCTACCTGTATAATTTATTACTGTATAAGTAGATTTACTTATAAAAATCATGACTGCTACAGTGACATGAACAATATCAAATCAACAATGCTTCATGCAATCTTAGATGTTGCACTGGTTGTTACATATGTTTTTATTGGATTATTTACTACCAACTATATCATTGATGTAATGGTGGGCGCAGAGACATTTGATGGGTGGATGACATCATCAAAATATATTGTTGTATTGTTAGCTGCTCTAATAGGAGTAATACCAGGTTGTGGTGGAATGATTGCGGTTGCTGTATCTTTTATCACAATCCCTAATTTCCCTATGGCGGCATTAATTTCAGCAGCTATATCAACAAGTGGAGATGGAATTTTTCCGTTAATTGCAAAAAATAAAAAAGA
Organism: Flavobacteriales bacterium TMED123; assembly: GCA_002170165.1. GTDB lineage: Bacteria > Bacteroidota > Bacteroidia > Flavobacteriales > BACL11 > DUAL01. The sequence goes on along the minus strand of NHFY01000094.1, from coordinate 82,457 downwards.
TGGATTTATTATTTCTGTAGCAGGATTAGCAATTGCTTTATTTGTAGGGTATATTGCTTTAGCACTAGGCATATGACTTTAATAAAATATATAACAGGTAAATGGATACCGTTTATAGAATTATTTAAGTAATATAAAAAAGGAGCCTCACAAAAAAGATTCAATACGCTAGTATAAATGACTTATTTCCATATTTTTTTAGGATTAAAAAATCAGATTACATAAAAATGCTAAAAAAATATATTCCAAAAGAAAGTGTACTTCAGATTAACAAATGGATTAAAGAATTAAGAGTTGAAGTAAATATAACTAAACAGAGAAAAACAAAATTAGGAGATTTTAAAATTTTGAGAAATGGAGAACATCAAATAAGTGTAAATAATGATTTAAATAAATACGCTTTTCTTATTACAGTCACTCACGAATTAGCACATTCATTTGTTTGGAAAAAACATAAACATAAAGTAAAGCCCCATGGTAAAGAATGGAAGAAAACATTTAAGCATATGATGCTTAATTTTCTTAATCCTAAGATTTTTCCTAACGATATTTTAAAAGCATTAAGCAAACATTTGCTCAACCCAAAAGCATCATCACTAACAGATATAACATTAGCGAAAGCTCTTAGTAAATATGATAAAAATCCAAAAACTACCATAGCTGACATTGCTGATAGGACAGTATTTATTGGGCAGAATGGAAAATCATTTATTAAATTAGGTAAAATAAAAAAAAGATATAAATGCCAAGATTTAGTAACTAAAGAGATTTATTTATTCAATCCTATGGCAATTGTGAATCTATAATATTATAACGAAATTAATCTTATATCTTTGCAAAACATATGTGAGTATTAAAATATTTATATTAGCAATACATTAGACATGAAATGAAAAACAACTATGCAGTAATAATGGCAGGGGGAGTTGGCTCAAGATTTTGGCCAATGAGTAAAGCGTCAAGACCTAAGCAATTTATTGACATATTAGGCACAGGAGAGTCACTCATACAACAAACATTTAGAAGACTAAGTAAAGTTAGCCCAATAGAAAATATATTTGTTGTAACTAACAAAGATTATAAAAGTTTATGCTCGGAACAACTTCCAGAAATGAAGTCAGAAAACATATTGACTGAGCCTTGTATGCGAAATACTGCTCCTTGCATTGCTTATGCTGCATTTAAAATTTACAGTCAAAATCCGGACGCCAATCTAATTGTAGCACCATCTGATCATTTGATAACAAATGAGCAAGAGTTTATTAGAGTTGTAAAAGAAGGGGTGAGTGCAACTGCCGCAAATGATATTTTACTGACCATTGGAATATTACCAAACCGCCCTGATACGGGCTATGGCTATATTCAGTTTGATGAGGCGCCACTTGAAAGCAATCCTCATATAAAGAAAGTAAAAACCTTTACTGAAAAACCTGATCAGGAATTAGCCTTGCAATTTTTAGATAGTGGAGATTTTTTGTGGAACTCTGGAATTTTTATTTGGAATGCAGAAAAAATAATAAAGTCATTCAAGAAACATTTGCCAGACATACATGATATATTTGAGGAAGGAAAGCATTCTTTTAACACAAAAAAAGAAAGTAGTTATATCGATAGTGCATTTCCTAGATGCAAAAACATATCAATTGATTATGGCATAATGGAGAACTCTGAAAATGTATATGTGTTGCCTGCTGATTTTGGTTGGAGCGATTTAGGTACTTGGGGATCACTTTATACACATCAGGAGTTGGACAATAATAGAAATACAGTACAAGGAAAAAATGTTTTGCTGTACGACAGTGCTGACAATATCATAAAATTTACTGATGATAAAGTAGTGGTGTTGCAAGCATTAAATGGCTATATTGTAGTTGAAGACAATAACACCTTGCTGATTTGCAAAAAAGAAGATGAGCAAAAAATCAAACAGTTTGTAGCTGATGTAGAAAAGAAGAAACGCTAAGAATTCTAAAGCCCTCCACACATATCCTCAGGCTTTACCCAAGCATCAAATTCTTCTGCTGTAAGAAATCCTAAATTAATAGCTTCCTCTTTTAAATTCGTGCCATTTTCATGAGCATTTTTGGCAATCTTTGCTGCTTTTTCATAGCCAATTTTTGTGTTTAAGGCTGTGACGAGCATAAGTGAATTATCTAAATTCTTTTTTAAATTATCATAATTTGGTAAAATTCCAGATACACAATTTCTTTCAAAAGAAATACAGGCGTCAGCAAGCAAGCGGGCAGATTGTAGGAAGTTGGCAGCCATAACTGGTTTAAAAACATTCAGCTCGCATTGCCCTTGCATACCTCCAACAGCAATAGTAGTATCATTCCCAATAACTTGAGCACAAACCATAGTTAATGCTTCACATTGAGTAGGGTTAACTTTTCCTGGCATAATAGAAGAGCCTGGCTCATTGGAAGGTATGATTATTTCTCCAATACCACTTCTAGGACCTGAGGCAAGAAGACGAATATCATTTGCAATTTTATTTAAGGAAACAGCCAATTGTTTTAATGCGCCATGAGATTCTACAATGGCATCTTGAGCTGCTAGAGCTTCAAATTTATTTTGTGCAGAGACAAAAGGAAAACCACTAAAATCTGCAATATATTTTGCTACAAGTTTTGCATATCCATCTGGAGTATTTATACCCGTACCTACTGCTGTACCTCCTAATGCTAATTCTGAAAGATGTGATAAAGTATTCTTTAATGCTGTTAGCCCATGATCTAGCTGAGAAACATAGCCAGAAAACTCTTGTCCTAAAGTTAATGGTGTAGCATCCATTAAATGTGTCCTTCCAATTTTTACCACTTTCATAACTTCTTCTGACTTCTTATGCAGTGTATCTCTTAACTGTTCTATAGCAGGAATTGTGGTTTCAACAATCATTTTATAAGCAGCAATATGCATGCCTGTTGGAAAGGTATCATTAGAGCTTTGCGATTTATTTACATCATCATTCGGATGAATAATTTTTTCAGCATCTTCTAAAGAGCCGCCATTAAGCAGATGAGCACGGTTAGCAATCACTTCATTACAATTCATATTGCTTTGTGTGCCACTTCCGGTTTGCCAAATAACAAGTGGGAACTGCTCATTATGTTTTCCTTCTAGAATTTCATCACAAACTTTAGCAATTAAGTCGCGCTTTTCTTCAGTAAGCACACCTAATTCACAATTGGTATGAGCAGCTGCTTTTTTAAGATAAGCAAAACCATAAATGATTGCTAAAGGCATGCTTGCCTCCTCCCCTATTTTGAAGTTGTTGATGCTTCTTTGGGTTTGAGCTCCCCAATATTTTTCAGCAGGAACTTTTACTTCTCCCATAGTATCTTTTTCTACTCTATATTTCATAATCAAAATATTTTGTTATTATTAATTCTTGTTGTTTCTTTGCAGCAAAGTTAATGATTATGAAATTTCTAGGATTCCTAATATTTTTATTTGTTTTTTTAATGGCTTTTTGGTCTATTATTTTTCTAGCTTCTGTTATCCCGTATATGATATTTGTTTGGGCAAAAGAGGGTAAATTAGAAAACGATCAGATTCCATCTTAATCAAAAAGAGTTAACACATTTTCAGGAGGTCTTCCAATAATTGCTTTCCCCTTTTCTACAACAATTGGCCTTTCAATAAGTTTAGGATATTCAACCATAGCATTCACAATCTCATCATCACTTAAATCTTTTCCTTTAAAATTTTCTTTCCATATCTGTTCTGCTTTTCTTACCAGCTGAATTGGTTTTATATTCAACATTTCTAATAGTGATGCTAACTCAAGAGTTGAGATAGGTGAATTCAAGTATTCAATAATCTCAGGGGTTATTCCGTTTTCTTGAATTAACGCAAGGGTTTGTCTACTTTTACGACATCTGTAATTGTGATATATCTTCATAATTTATTGCTGTCCAAATTCCATAAGATAGGATTTTATAAAAGCGTTCAAATCGCCATCCAATACTGCATCTGGATTTGTGGTTTCATAATTTGTTCTTAAATCTTTTACCAATTTATAAGGATGCAAAACATAATTCCTGATTTGCGATCCCCATTCTATTTTCTTTTTACTACCTTCCAATTTGTCTTTTCCTTCTTGTATTTTTCTAAGTTCCATCTCATAGAGTTGCGATTTTAAGAGTTTTAATGCCTTCTCTTTATTCTCCAATTGCGAGCGTGTTTCTGAATTTTCAATTACTATTCCAGATGGCTCATGTTTTAATCGTACTGCCGATTCAATCTTGTTAACGCCTTGCCCTCCTGCACCACTTGAACGGTATGTGTCCCAACTGATAGTTGAAGGGTCAATGACAATATCAATACTATCATCAGCTAAGGGATAAACAAATACTGAAGCAAAAGAAGTATGTCGCTTAGCATTGGAATCAAAAGGAGAGATTCTTACCAATCTGTGCACTCCATTTTCACCTTTTAAGTGCCCAAAAGCAAAATCACCATCAAATTCCAATGTCACTGATTTAATACCTGCTGGCTCTGCTTTTTGCAGGTCTAATTCCTTTACTTTATAGCCATTTTTCTCCCCCCACAACAAATACATACGCATTATCATTTCTGCCCAATCTTGACTTTCAGTTCCTCCTGCACCAGGGTTTATTGTTAGGATAGCTGGCATCTCATCTTCAGGAGCGCTCAGCATATTTTTAAACTCTAAATCTTCAAGTGATAGTTTTGTTTTTTTAAGCTGGGTTTCAATTTCTTCTTCTGAAGCTTCAAGTTCTATTAGTACTTTCAACTCCTCAATATTGTTTTCTACTAAACAATACGATTTTATCCAGCTTTTCAGGATGCTGATTCTTTTTAATAGTTTCTGGGCTTCTTTCGGATTGTCCCAAAAGCCATTTTGATTGGATTCTTCTTCGAACCGTTTCAGTTTATCTTCTTTATTTTGAATTTGCAAAAACCTATGAAGGTCATCTTTTCTGCCTGTTAGTTCCAAAATCTGTTGCTCACTTATCATATTGATTATTTACTATAAATTGCTTTTATTTTTTTCCACACCAAATCGCTTTCATAGCCTTTGTCAATAAGGTGTTTGGCTAATTTACTTTTCCTGCTAAAATGGTTTTTATCCTTAATGAATTTGTTTTTCTTTTCAGCTTGCACCTCCAATTCTAAAAAATATTCTTTTTCATCAATTTCCTCCATTCCTTTTTGGATGCAAACAGCAGAAATGTTTTTCTTTTTTAGTTCAAATGCAATCTTTCTTTTGCCCCATTTCTTTATTTTGAATTTTCCTCTACAAAAAGAACGCGCATACCTTTCTTCATCAATAAATTGCTCATTTATAAGCTCTATAATTAACATATCTTTTGTGCTTTTCATTAGACCCCATTCGGTTAACTTTTTTCGTACATCCCATTGGCATCTATCTTGAACAGCACAATAGTTCTTTATCCTACTTTTAGCTTCACTTATTTTGTAAACCCTTCTGTTTTGCATCTATTCAAAAATACATATTCTATGTTTTAATTTTACTTTTGCAATATGAAAAATAAAAAAGCAATAAGCTTACTTTTTCTTTCTAATATTATATCAGGTTTTGCTCAAGGCATCAGCATGATTGCTATTCCATGGTATTTTGTAGAAGTAGTTGGTCGGCCAGAAGTCTTTGCTACCGCATATATCTTCATCACTTTTGCCACTTTATTTTGGGGTTTGTATGCCGGAACCATTATTGACAGATACTCACGAAAAAGAATTTTTATTCTGATTAATGCCGCATGTGGTTTGATAATTGGAGGTGTTGCTTTTTCAGGTTTTTTCACTACGAGTATGAACGATTTATTAGTGATATTAGTATTTGCAACTACCATTTTTAACTACAATGTGCATTATCCAAACCTATATGCATTTGGACAAGAAATTACTGAAAAAAGCAATTATGGTAAACTCAATTCTTATATTGAGATTCAAGGACAATCAACAAGTATTTTGGCAGGTGCATTTGCCGCATTATTGCTTACTGGAACAACAAATAAGAGCATGAACTTGGGGGGGCTTACCTGGACTTTGCCATTTGAAATTCAACCATGGGAAATCCATGAAATATTTTTAATGGATGCTATTACTTATTTGATAGTTATTCTCATTTTTATGCAAATAAAGTACACTAGACTAGTGAAAGAAAAAATTGAAGTCGGCACATTATTTAGCCGATTAAAAAGTGGTATTTCATACCTAAAGAAAAATCCGTTAATCTTTCGTTTTGGCTTTGCGTCTTACATGCTATTTGCTTTTGTTTTGGTTCAAATTCACATTCTGCTGCCGTTATATGTACATGATTTTCTTCAAGAAAGAGGAGATATATATGCCTCAGCTGAGGTTTATTATTCTTTAGGCGCCATTTTAGCGGGGCTATTTGTAATTAGTATCTTCAAAAAGCTTAACTCTATTTTTGGCATCATTTGCTTAATGTTGGTTGTAGTCATCGCCTTTGCTGGAATGACCTTTTACAAGTCACTTTTGTATTTCTTTATTGCTAATTTAATTTTAGGACTAACAAATGCTGGCGTGAGGGTGCTAAGAACAACCTATTTATTTAATCATATTCCAAACAATGTAATCGGTCGAACAAGTTCTGTTTTTAATTCTTTGAATATAATGGTTAGGATGTGTTTAATTGGGCTATTTGCTTTGCACTTTTTCACCACTAATGACAATGTACGTTATGGATATTTGGTTGGCGCAATAATGGTCTTAATGGCGATTATCCCACTAATACTTCATTATAAATCACTTATTAACTTGGATAAAAAAAAGGAAGACTAGGCTTTTACTATACTGTATTGCAAAAGATGTAGCCTGTCATCTGGCGTTACTTTTATCATCGTCCTATACTTGAAACACCATTTAGTACATTTTGAGATTATACCTTTATTGATATGACTTGCTATAAAAGGATGAGTTGAAATGTTAATCTTTCCAGTATCGGATTTCTCTATTAGATTTTTAATCTTATTTTCTATGGTTTCAATTAAAAGTAAACTGGAATCGATTTTTCCATTCCCTACACACATTGGGCATTTCTCTCTTGTATCAATATTCATTTCAGGACGAACCCTTTGACGTGTAATTTGCACCAAACCGAATTTTGAAGGCGGCAGAATATGGTGTTTTGCCTTATCATCTTTCATTTCTTCTCGCATTTTTTCGAAAAGCAATTTTCGATTCTTGGCGTTATACATGTCAATAAAATCAACTACAATAATCCCGCCCATATCGCGCAATCTTAATTGGCGTGCCACTTCCTCAGCTGCTGATAGATTTACTGATAGAGCATTTTCTTCTTGATCTTTTTTAGCATCTACTTTCTTTCCTGAATTTACATCTATCACATGCATGGCTTCAGTATGCTCTATTACTAGATAAGTTCCGTTTTTCATGTTTACTGTTTTGCCAAAAGCTGATTTTATTTGTTTCGTTACATCAAATTTTTGCAAAATAGGTGTTTTTGATTTATAGAGCTTCAATATTTTTTCTTGATTAGGAGAAATGCTTGTTAAATAATCCTTCAACTCCAAATACAAACCTTTATCATTTACATGAATGCTATTAAAGCCCTCATTCAATATATCTCTTAAAATGGCTGTTGATCGGTTAAGTTCTTTTAGAATCATTTGAGGCGCTTCAGCATTTTTGAGTTCTTTGAAAACACTTTGCCACTTTTTATATAAAGTTTTCAAATTAGCATCTAGCTCGATTACCTTTTTCCCTTTTGCAACCGTTCTTACGATAACACCAAAACCTTCTGGCTTTATGCTTTGTAAAAGGCGTTTTAATCTCACCTTCTCTTCTTGCGATTTGATTTTATTAGAAAGAGAAATTTTATTGGAAAAAGGAAGCAACACCATATTTCTTCCAGCAATTGATATCTCAGTTGTTAGCCTTGGGCCTTTTGAAGAAATAGCCTCTTTTGACACTTGAACTAAAATTATATCTCCAGACTTTAGCACATCTGCAATTTGGCCTGTTTTGTCAATTTCTTTTTCCTTTTTAAAATTTTTTAATGAAGCCGTATTGCTTTTTTTTCTGATTACTTTATCTGTAAATTTTTTATAAGAATTCACATTTGGCCCTAAGTCAAGATAATGTAAAAAGCCGTCTTTCTCATGCCCAACATTTACGAAAGCAGCATTAAGCCCAGGGACTACTTTTTTTACTTTCCCTAGATATATATCGCCAACTGAGTAGCTATTGTTATTGTTTTCTTTATGAAGTTCAATTAGGTGTTTATCTCGCAAAAGTGCGATTACTACCTCAGATGGCCTTGAATCGATTATAAGTTCGAATTTCATGGCTTTTATGATAAAAGGTTAATAGAAAAAAATAATGTTATTTATTTTTATGTCTATTTTTTCTCAAACGCTTTTTGCGTTTGTGAGTGGCCATCTTATGTCTTTTTCTTTTTTTTCCGCTCGGCATACTTAATATTTTTTAATTTCTTTTTTCAGAATTTACTTCTGACTAAAATTTATTTAACGCTTTCTTTCACCTGTTTTACAAAAAGTTTTGCAGGTTTAAAAGCTGGAATATGATGTGCTGGGATAATAATGGCAGTATTCTTTGAAATATTTCTACCTGTTTTTTCAGCTCTCTTTTTTGGCTTGAATGTTCCAAATCCTCTTAAAAAAATGGATTCATTATTAGCAATTGAGGTTCTCACCTCCGCCATAAATGATTCTACTACTGCAAGTGCCGTTACTTTTTCTACACCTGTTTGGTCTGAAATTTTACTCACTATCTCTGCTTTTGTCATGCTTTTTTAATTTTTTGATATTTATATAAATAGTTTTATTCTTGCTTTATTTTAATAGCGTGCAAATATATCAACAATTTTTGAATGTAGACGCACATAATTATGTCTTTTTTTATTAATTATACTATTAATAATCAGTGATTTATGTATTTTTCTAAGCAAATAATTGAGTGGTACTTTAAAAATAAGAGATCTCTACCTTGGAGGAATTGCTCTGATACATACAAAATATGGCTTTCGGAAATCATATTGCAGCAAACAAGAGTTCAGCAAGGATTACCCTATTTCAATTCATTTATTCAAAAATACCCTACAATAGAACTTCTTGCAAAAGCCTCAGAAAATGAAGTTTTGAAATTGTGGCAGGGATTAGGCTATTATTCTAGAGCTCGTAATATGCACGCCACAGCAAAAGAAATTACTGAAAAATACAATGGAGTTTTTCCAAATGATTACAAAAATATTTTATCCTTAAAAGGAGTTGGGCCATATACTGCTGCTGCTATTTGCTCTTTTGCTTACAATTTACCTTATGCTGTAGTTGATGGCAATGTAACAAGAGTGCTGTCTAGGTTTTTTGGAATACAAACTCCTTTAGACAGCAGTGAAGGAAAGAAAGAATTTGAGCAATTGGCTCAAGAATTACTCATTGAAGAAAAGGCGGCAGAAAACAATCAGGCAATAATGGAATTTGGAGCATTACAATGCAAACCAAAGTCTCCAAATTGCAAGCTTTGCCCATTGGCAGATAGTTGTTTTGCCTTTAACAATAAGATAATTGCTGAATTGCCAAAAAAATCAAAGAAGCTTAAAATCAGAAAAAGATATTTTGAGTTTTTTATCATTAATAATAAAGACAAGATATTCATTCAAAAAAGGAAGCAAGGAATTTGGAAAGGGCTTTATCAATTTCCACTCATAGAAAATACAGTGAAAAAATCTGAAAGTACAATTGAAAAATCAAAAGAATGGAAAAGTCTATTTGCAGAACCTATAAAAATATTGAAAATATCTCCTACATTTAAACATCAGCTTACACACCAAACTATTTTCGCTCGATTTTGGCATGTGAAAAGTAAGAGCGAAACAATAGCAGAGTCTAAAAGCATAAATAAAAAGGAATTGAAAAATTACCCTATACCAAGACTATTGGAAAAATACCTTGAAAATATTAGAATTATTTAGCTATTTTACTACATTTGTTATATACAATAAACAATTATTATGGCAGGAGTAAACAAAGTAATTCTCATCGGAAATTTAGGGAAAGACCCAGAAGTAAGGTATCTAGACAATGGTGTTGCTGTTGCAAATTTTTCATTAGCCACCACCGAAAGCTATAAAAACAAAGAAGGGGAAAGAGTAAGTCAGACCGAATGGCATAATATTGTGCTTTGGAGAGGTTTGGCTGAAATAGCTGAAAAGTTTCTAAAAAAAGGATCTTCTATATATATTGAAGGAAAAATTAGAAGTAGAAAATGGGAAGACAAAGAAGGAAATACTAGATATACCACCGAAATATTAGCCGATAATATGACAATGTTAGGGAAAAGAGAGGATAATACTACTCAATCTTCAGGAACTCCTAATAAAGAAGAAATCCCTCAAGAAGAAAAAGGAGACGATTTACCTTTCTAGACAAAATTAAGAATAAGCATTGGAAGAAGAACTCAGTTGGCTTTTATTAAGCGCCTTATTAGAAATCAAATTGCAACCAATTTCTATTGATATTGCGATCATTCTTCTTATAATTATACTCATGCTGTTTTGTTCAGCATTAGTTTCTGGAGCAGAAGTAGCTTATTTCTCTTTGGCTCCAAATGATGTTAAAAGCTTGAACAACGATAAGTCAAAAAAAGCAACATTAACGCTAAAATTATTATCTAACCCTAATAAGCTACTTGCAATAATTTTGATAACCAATAATTTTATCAATATTGGCATTATTGTTTTGTCGACTTATTTAACAGCAGGCATTTTTAATTTTCAGAATAATTCAATACTAAAATTCTTTATTCAAATTGTGGTAATTACATTTGTAATTGTTCTTTTTGGAGAAATTACGCCAAAGGTTTATGCTAATAGAAATGCACTTTTGTTCAGTAAATGGATGTGTAAACCATTAAATTTATTCAGCAAAATATTTTCTCCGCTTAGCTTTCTGCTTACTTCAAGCACCTCTTTTATTGATAAACGCTTAAAGCAAAAAAAAGAAGTGGTTTCTATGGATGAAATTGCAGAAGCCCTTGAATTAACAGCTGAGGATCAGCAAACAGAAGAAGAACAGAAAATTCTAAAAAGCATTGTTGAGTTTGGAAATATTGATGTAAAAGAAATTATGAAATCAAGGGTAGATGTAGTTGCAATAGAAGAGCATTTGCAATTTGAACAGCTTATTAAATTAGTAGTTGATTCTGGATTCTCAAGAATCCCAGTTTTTAAAGAAAGTTTTGATAATGTGATTGGGCTTTTATACATCAAAGATTTGATACCACATTTGGAAGAAAAAGAAAACTTTAATTGGCAAAACCTGATTCGCCCTGCATACTTTGTTCCTGAAACTAAAATGATTAGTGATTTATTAAAGGAGTTTCAAGATAAAAAAATTCATTTAGCCATAGTAGTAGATGAGTACGGAGGCACATCAGGGATTGTAACTTTGGAAGATATTTTAGAAGAAATTGTTGGCGAAATTAATGATGAATTTGATGATGATGGAAATTATTTTTCGATATTAGATGAGCATAATTTTATTTTTGAAGGCAAAATATCTTTAAATGATTTTTTGAAAACGGTAAAGGGAGAGCTAGATTATTTTGATGAAACTAAAGGAGATGCTGATACATTGGCTGGCCTAATTTTAGAATTAAAAGGCGGGATTCCAGACAAAGGAGAAATCATTGAATTTGATCCTTATATTTTTACAATTGAATCGGCTGATAAGAGAAAAATAAATAGAATTAAAGTACATATAAAAGAGCATGAATAAGATAATTAGCATTTGTATTTTAACCCTTTTCTGCTCTTGCAAAGAAAATTACACACCAAAACCTAGAGGATTTTTCAAATTAGATTTTCCAGAGAAAAATTTTCAGCAATACAACCAGGACTGCCCTTTCACCTTCCAATTTCCTGTTTATTCGAAAGGTGAGCCTTTAGAGAAATATTGTTTTTTCAATTTGCAATTCCCTAAATTTGACGCAACTTTACATTTGAGTTATTTTCCATTAAGTGAGAATCTATTTATGCATGTTGAAGAATCAAGAAATTTGGCTTACAAGCACACTGTAAAGGCAAATGCCATTAGCGAACAACCCTTTATTAATAATAAGGATCACGTTTTTGGCTTGTTATATGATTATGAAGGAACAACTGCAACCGCTTTACAGTTTTATTTAACCGATAGCACAAATCATTTTTTTAGAGGAGCTCTTTATTTTAATACAGAAGTGAATGATTCTATAGCACCAGTTTCTATCTTTTTGCAAGATGATATTAAACACCTTATTGAGAGTTTTCGGTGGATTGAAAAATCAGATTCGTAACAGCTAATAAAATTAATACTGCCACAAATTGATGGGCAACTGCAAAATAGATAGGTACTGCAAATAATAGAGTTATTATGCCTAGAATAATCTGCAAGCAAACTAGAAGAAAGAGAATAAGTGATGCCTTTACTAATTCAGTTTCTCTTGCTTTTTGCCACAGATAAATTGAAAAGAAAAAGACCGCCCATGCAAAAATTCTATGTATGAATTGAATATTGTATGCGTTATTAATCAAATCCAAATTTTGCAAAACCTCAGTAGTATAATAGCCAAATAAACTTTGCCAAAATCCTTTTCCTACAGGAAAGAGATAACCAGCTTTTAAGCCAGCTGTAAATGCACCATAAATAATTTGCACTGTCAATAAAAATAGAAAACATTTAGCCAATTTATTAATATGAAAATTTGGAAAATGCTTTCTTTCTTCTACTTCCAATATAAGCCAGTAGATATATCCAGTCAGTAGGAAAGCCGTTATAAGGTGGGTTGCCAAGCGAAAATGGCTGACAGCTGGCACATCTACCAATCCGCTTTTCACCATAAACCAACCTAGAAAACCTTGTAAAGCACCAAGCGAAAAAAGAATAATTAATTGCTTTTTGAGTTTTTTGTTAAGCCAACTTTTAATCCAAAACAAGATGAATGGAACAACAAAAGCCAAACCAATAAGTCTTCCCAATACCCTATGTAAATATTCCCAAAAAAAGATGACTTTAAACTCAGATAAACTCATACCCTTATTTATTTTCTGATATTCTGGGAATTGCTTGTATTTTAGAAAAACCTCTTGCCATTGCGTTGTGTTCATTGGAGGTATTGTTCCGCTTATCAACTTCCATTCTACCATGGAAAGTCCTGAGTTTGTAAGTCGCGTTATACCTCCAATTACAACCATTAGTACTACAAGAAAAAGCCCGCTATAAAGCCAAATTAAAACTATATTCTTTTGTCTTGAATTCATTGGTGCAAAAATAACTAAGCTATATTTGTCGCCAATTATTTTAATGAAAAAATCCATTCAAAATTATTTAATCCTCATTTTACTCGCTATAATTTGGGGTAGTTCCTTCATTTTGATGAAAAAAGGGCTGCAAGTATATACTTATAGCCAAGTTGCAGCATTGCGACTATTTATTGCTTTCATTTCATTGATTCCCTTTATTGTTAGAGCATTTCATAAAGTAAGAAGGAAACATTGGCTAGCAATAGTAATAACTGCTTTTTTTGGAAATGGAATCCCAGCCTTTTTATTTACTAAAGCGCAAACTCATTTAGCAAGTTCATTTGCAGGTATGTTGAATTCATTAACGCCATTGTTTACACTCTTGCTTGGAATATATTTTTTCAAATCGCGTCCATCTAAAACCAATATTTTTGGAATACTTATAGGATTGGTAGGTGCATTCTTGCTCTCAATTTCTGATTTAGAGGGTGTTTTTTCAATAAATATTTTTAGTCTTTTAGTGATTTTAGCGACACTGTTTTATGCCATCAGTGTAAATGTGATCCGGAAATACCTTGCCGATTTGGATGCTATTTCAATCTCAGCACTTGCATTTTTATTTATTGGTCCTGTATCTGGAATATATGTGTTCAATACTGATTTTACTGCATTACTATCCTCTGAAGGAGGAATTGGAGCACTATTATACATTACAGTTTTAGCCGTTATTGGCACATCAATGGCTGTTGTAATCTTTAATGAACTAATAAAAGACACATCTGCCATTTTCGCTTCATCTGTAACCTACCTTATCCCGCTAGTTGCAATTTTTTGGGGGCTAATTGATGGAGAAAATATATTACTTTCTCATTTAATTGGAGCAACTATTATAATTTGTGGAGTGTATTTGGTGAATAAAACAAAAAATTAACTAGCTGCAGGCACTTCAGCAAGTGCCTCTATTTCCAAGGTAATTGCTGACAATTTGCTTTTTGTTTTTTCTAAGTGGGCTAAAGTATCTTCTTTTGTTTCCCCGTATTTGTTTTTCAGATGCTCAAAAAGATTATTGTAATAAGCAACACCATCATTCATATTTTCTAAAAAACGATTAAAATATTTTTCTTGTTTTTTATCCCAATCTGATTTTGCCTCATCAAATTTATTTTTGAGATAGTCCATGTATAGATTTAGCTCTTTCACAAACATATTTGGCCTGTCAGCTCTACTCATAAAGCTTTCCAGCCCATATATGTGCTTAGTCATATCTTCAAGAGATAGCAATTTGTCAAAATAAGCCATATTTGGTCCTGGGCAAATGGAAACTGCCTTACTCTCTCTAGTCTCTATATTATTACTTACAACTGAAGCGGCAGAAAGCCCCATACATAAACAAACTTTATCTGTTATTTTTTTAGAAATTCCTTGCTCTTCAATTTTATTTTTTTGATACAATCGGGATGCTGTACAAACGCCCTTTTCGTCATATTCTTTACTAAAAGCCAGATACCTTCTAGGACAGGAGCTACCTGGTTTTCCTTTTTCTACCTTGTCCCATTTCTCAACCTCTTTGGAAGCATTTCTTAAATTATTGAAAGGTACACCAAGTGGGGATACATTTGACAAATACAGATCTTTCTCTTTCGCCTGTATAAGTTGAGCTCTGGTTGTATCATCAACTGTAGTCACTTCTGGCACCAATAAAAAAGGCGTTCCCCAACCTACTGAATCCAGATTATAATACTTAATCAAAAAGTCATGTTCTTCAGCTGTTCCTACTCCACCCTGAGCTGTAATTCTTAAAGCCAAAGGATGCTCTGGGACTAATTTGTTATTTGTTTTAAGCGCCTCTTTACAAATGGCAAAAACTTCACTAATTAACTCTTTTCTTTTTTCTTTAAATTCTGATAAAATTGGACCCATCAAATAACCATCTGTTGCAAATGCATGACCACCACAATTCAGCCCAGATTCAATCCTATACTCTGAAACCCAAAGCCCCTTTTTTGCCAAAAACTTACCTTGAATTAAAGCAGAACGATAATCACTCACCTTGATAACAATCTTCTTTTTAATGTGACCATCAGCATTTGGGAAAAAATCATCAAATTGTGAAATATATCCGTATAATCTTGGATTCATTCCGGCTGAAAAAATAATGGAAGATGCCAAATCAGAATTTGCATAGCCCCTTAAAGCAGAATGCGCATCATTGTATTCTGATGGGAGTGCCTCATTTTTGAAAAAATTTGGCTTATCTACCTTAGTCATAATATTCACATCAATACTCCCCATATTCAAATTTTCCTTCAACCACTCAGAAATATCATCAAGATTAAAGTCTGTCAAATTATTGAATTCTTTTTTCAGTTGAGAAGAATCTGGAAAAGAAGCAAAAAATGTTTTAAGAGATTCTACTTTCTCTTTAGTAGCAGTAGTGTATTCATCATACTTTTGAGCTGCTAACTTGTTTACTAAATTTAAGTAAGAAGTAATTCTGTCGGCCCTATAATCTTTAGTATTGTTTTTGATTTCTTCATACTCTAAATCATTTTTTTCGGCATACACTTTCCTTAAACGCTCCAACAACACATCATCAGCCAATGCAATTACAGAGTCTATACCAAAACGAGATACTTTAAGTGGTGTATCTGCTGTAAATGCAGTGCCCATTACTGGAATATGAAATGTATGTTGTTTCTTCATTATTAAAATTAGGGTTAAAAGATGGCTCCAAAGATACTAATAAATAGCCATTCACACTATCATTTAACTTTCTTTAACTACTAGATGTATGGTATGTCTGCTTTTTTGCTCCAATAATAATGTTCTATTTCTTAAGATAGTATTGATAGATTTTTCGTCATAATGACGAATAGTATACATACTGAGCTGCTCGTTAAACTGCACTGAAAAATTTTCTTTAAGCGCAATTATCAATTCTGGTATTTTATGAGCATCATAATCTACACAAAAAGAAAAACTTACTGCAGAATTTTGCATCATATTTACCCTAACTGCATATGTAGCAAATAGAGAAAATATCGAACTTAAATGCTCCTCTACAATGAAAGACAAATTTTTGTCTGCAACTGAAATAAGAATCTGATTTTCTTTTACAATATAGGAAGGGACAAAAGGCTCTATAGCATCAAACTTTCCAATTATAGAGCTTTTTTTCTCAGGATTTACAAAAGATTTAACTTCAAGTGGGATGGACTTTTTTTGCAGTGGGTGTATGGTTTTTGGATGCATTACTTTAGCTCCATAATAAGCCAACTCTACGGCTTCTTCAAAAGGAATCTTCATCAGCTGTTTACTATCTTCAAAATATCTAGGATCTGCATTCATTACACCATCTACATCTTTCCAAATGATTACCTGCTTTGCATCTAAAGCAAAAGCTAAAATAGCAGCTGTAAAATCACTTCCTTCTCTACCCAAAGTAGTAGTAAAATTCTCTGAAGTACAACCAATAAAACCTTGTGTTATGATGGGAAAGCTTTTGATGTGCTGCTTACAAAAAGTATTTGTTTGCTCCCAATCTATTTTTGCATTTCGGTATTTATTATTTGTTCGAATTATATCCCTTGCATCTAGCCAAGAATTTTTGAATCCATTTTCCATCAAAAACGCACTCATTATTTTAGTAGAAAGTAGTTCTCCTACCGAAACTATTTGATCATAATTAAAGGCAAAATCAGGATTTGGGTCCTCTTCTAATACCCACTCAATCTCTACAAACAAATTATTCACCTCATTGTAAATTGAATGCTCATACCGAAACAAATCGGCAAGAATATCAGCATGAAAATCTTTTACTTTTTGGAGTTTTTGCTCAGCATTTTTGCTTTTAAGCACGTATTCTTCAACAACTTCCTCTAGCATATTGGTTACTTTTCCCATAGCAGAAAAAACCACAATTAGATTTTCTTCTGTATAATCTTTTAAAATCTGGGTAATTTTTTTAATGCTTTGCGTATCTTTAATGGAAGTGCCTCCAAACTTAAATACTTTTGTCATAAATTCAATCTGCTTTATCTGCAAAGTAAAGAATTATTTTTTCAACTTTTCTTTTTAATTTTCCGATATTTGCATCAACTTTAATCAATTCAATAAAATGAAAATTGCATTCTTAACATCTGGAGGAATTGCGCCTTGCCTTTCCGCATCAATTGGTAGATTAACCGAAAATTACTTAAGCAAGTATAAAGAAGTAGAGATTATTGGCTACCTAAATGGCTACAAAGGGTTGTTATTGGGCAACAGCATCTCTTTTCCAAAAACACTTGCAGAGAAAACCGATAAGTTTTATCAGTTTGGAGGCTCACCAATTGGCAACAGTAGAGTAAAATTGACCAATTTTGAAGATTGTATAGCAAAAGGATATGTTAAGAATGGTGAAAACCCGCTAAAAGTAGCAGCTAATCAACTGGTGAAAGATGGGGTAAACATTTTACACACTATAGGTGGTGATGACACCAATACCACTGCTGCAGATTTATCTGCATTTTTGAAAAAAAATAATTACGATTTAACAGTGGTTGGTCTACCAAAAACAGTAGATAATGATGTCTATCCTATTGCACAAACGCTTGGTGCTTGGACTGCAGCCGAGCAGGGCGCTATTTTTTTTGAAAATGTAGTGAATGAAAACACCACATCTGACAGACAACTTATCATTCATGAAGTTATGGGTAGACATTGTGGATGGCTCACGGCAGCAACTGCTTTAGCATACCGAAAACGATTACAAAACCTAGATTTTATACCAGAAATTGGTGTTGTAAAAGAAAAATGGGAAGTGCATTCGGTATTACTTCCTGAAGAAAAAATAGACTTTGATAAAGAGTGTGAACGCCTAAATAAAGTGATGGATAAATACGATTGTGTGAATGTTTTCTTGAGTGAAGGAGCAGGAATGGATGTTATAATTGCGGCAACTGAAAAAGCTGGTGGGGAAGTTTTACGAGATGCATTTGGGCATGTTCGTTTGGATGATTTGAATCCTGGACAATGGTTTGCAAAACAATTGGGCAGTCGCTTAAAAGCCAATAAAGTATTGGTGCAAAAAAGCGGTTATTTTGGCCGTTCGGCAAAAGCAAACCAGCAAGATTTAGATTTAATTTTTGAAGTAGCCGACAAAGCAGTGGAGAGTGCTACAACAGGAGAATCTGGAGTAGTTGGTTGGGATGAAGACAATAACAATCAACTCTCTTGTATTGCTTTTGAAAGAATTAAAGGCGGAAAACCATTTGACACCTCACAAAAATGGTATCAGGAGATGAAGCAAGAAATTCATAACATATAAAAGCATTTGAAAGCCCCCCTGCTCTCCTATTTTGGCCAGCCAAAAATTGCTACAAAATTACAAGACTGTATTGCAGAAGAAAAGTGTAACATTTGGCTAAAAGGATTAGTTGGCTCTTCATTCGCCATTGCATCATCTGCAGCAATTAGAGAAAGTAAAAACCCGCACCTTTTTATTTTTACCGATAAAGAAGAAGCTCAATATTTTGTAAATGAAGTGGAAGCGCTTTTGGATAATGAGGTTTTCTTTTACCCTGCTTCATACAGAAGGGCCTATCAATTTGAAGAAACGGACAATGCAAATATTTTATTACGAGCAGAGGTACTCAATAAACTTAACAATAAAAGAAACCCTATTATTATTACTTATTCGGAAGCCCTTTCGGAAAAAGTAGTAAGCAGAAAAGAATTAAAAAGACAAACCATCAATATTAAAGTTGGTGATTTGCATGAATTGGAAGAGTTGGAAAATCAACTCACCAGCCATCATTTTGAAAAAGTAGATTTTGTAGTTGAACCAGGGCAATTCTCCATTAGAGGAGGCATTCTAGATGTATTTTCTTATGCGGATGAGCATCCTTTTAGAATTGAATTTTTTGATATTGAAGTGGAAAGCATTCGTACCTTTGACATCAACTCTCAACTATCGATTGATGCAAAGAATAAAATCAATATTGTACCTAACATTGAAGCCAAAAAAACCGACAGCAAACATGTAAGTTTCTTGTATTACTTACCAAACAATGCTATAATCTGGACAAAAGATATTGCATATAGTCAAGGAATTTTAGCGGATTATTTTGAAAAAGCAAATGCTCATTTTCAAGAACTAGAAGAAAGTGGAACAGCTCATCAAGAGCCAGAAGATTTATTTACTTCTGGACAGCATTTTTGCAAACAATTAGAAGACTACATTACAATTGAATTTGGCAATAGCAATTATTTTACTGCTGCAAGAAAATTAACATGCAACACCAATCCTCATCCTGTTTTCAACAAGCAATTTGATTTATTAAAATCTGATTTAATTGCAAATAACGAAAAAGGAATTAAAAACATTATTCTTTGTTCATCTGAAGAGCAAGAAAATAGATTTCAAGCCATTTTTGAAAATGCAGAGGAAGATTTACGGTATCAATGCATACATTTTTGCCTACACAAAGGCTTCATTGATGAGGATAATAAGCTGGCCGTTTATACCGATCATCAGCTTTTTGAAAGGCACCACCGATTTGTTTCCAAAACTAAATTTTCGGACAAAAAAGCCATCACGCTCAAACAACTTACCAATTTACAAATTGGGGATTTCGTTTCCCATATCGATCATGGATTTGGGCAATTTGCTGGCTTGCACAAGATAGAAAATAACGGAAAACATCAAGAAGTTATTAAGCTGACATATAAAGATGGGGACATCCTCTATCTGAGCATTCATGCATTGCATAAAATTGCGAAATACTCTGGAAAAGAAGGATTTCAGCCAAAAGTCCATCAGTTGGGTTCACCTCAATGGGCTAAAACAAAAAATAAAACTAAGTCAAAAGTGAAACAAATTGCTTTTGATTTAATAAAATTATATGCCAAAAGAAAAACACAAAAAGGTTTTGCTTTTTCACCCGACTCCTATTTGCAGCATGAATTAGAAGCTTCTTTTATGTATGAAGACACAGCTGATCAAAGCAAAGCAACTGCCTCATTCAAAGAAGATATGGAAAAGCAAATGCCAATGGACAGACTCGTGTGTGGTGATGTTGGTTTTGGAAAAACAGAAGTAGCTATAAGAGCTGCCTTTAAGGCTGTTGCTGACAACAAACAAGTTGCTATCTTGGTTCCTACCACTATTCTTGCTTTGCAGCATTTTAAAACTTTTAGTAAAAGGTTAAAAGACTTTCCTTGTAATATCGATTATATCAACAGATTCAGAACTACAAAAGAGCAGAATGCTACCATCAAGAAATTAGCAATTGGAGAAATAGACATCCTAATCGGAACGCACAGAATAGTAGGGAAAGATGTAGTATTTAAAGATTTGGGGCTGATGATAGTAGATGAGGAACAAAAATTTGGTGTAAACATTAAAGATAAACTCAAAACCCTAAAAACAACAGTTGATACCTTAACCTTAAGCGCTACCCCTATTCCAAGAACATTACAATTTTCTTTATTAGGAGCAAGGGATTTATCCATTATCAACACCCCACCACCCAACAGGCAAAGCATAGAAACAAGAATCATTGGGCTGAATCATGAAGTGATAAGAGATGCCATAAGTTATGAAATGAGCAGAAACGGACAAGTATTTTTTGTACATAATAGAATCGAAAATATTAAAGAAGTTGCTGGATTGTTGCAAAGATTATGCCCTGATGCGAAAATAAAAACAGGGCATGGGCAAATGGAAGGCAAGCAAATTGAAAAGCTGATGATTGACTTTATGGAAGGAGAATTTGATGTACTTGTGTCTACTACCATTATCGAAAATGGAGTGGATATTCCAAATGCAAATACCATCATCATCAATAACGCAAACAATTTTGGCTTAAGTGATTTACATCAGATGAGAGGCAGGGTTGGACGATCCAACAAAAAAGCATTTTGCTATTTAATTAGCCCTCCCACTCATCAGATCTCAGCAGAGGCAAGAAGAAGATTAGATGCCTTGGAGCAGTTTTCAACTCTTGGAAGCGGCTTTAATATTGCTATGCGCGATTTGGATACAAGAGGTGCTGGCGATTTATTGGGTGCTGACCAAAGTGGCTTTATCAATGATATTGGATTTGAGATGTACAAAAAGATTTTAGATGAGGCTATTGAAGAATTGAAAGCAGAGCAATTCCAGGATTTATTTGAGGATGAAAAGGATAAATTCTACATTAAAGATTGTGCATTGGACACAGATTTAGAAATTTTAATTCCTGATGAGTATGTAAGTAATGCTGAGGAAAGATTAAACCTCTACAAAGAACTCAATACATTGAAAACAGAAAAAGAAATTATGGCTTTCGAAATGCAATTAAAAGATAGATTTGGCGATTTGCCACAAGCGGTTTATCAGCTTTTTGACGCATTACGATTAAGGTGGCTCGGAAAGGAAATCGGATTTTCAAGAATCATATTAAAATCAGGAAAAATGAGAGCCTATTTTATAAATGATAAAACTTCCAATTATTTTGAAAGCCCTCAATTTTCAAAAGTACTCAATCATTTGAAAAATAATTTTGAAACAACAAGAATGATAGAGAAAAATGAAAAATTATCATTAGCGATAAAAGGAGTCTCAAAACTAGAGGAAGTCATCCATTTCTGCAAAAAAATCAGTTTGAACGAATCGCCTCAACAGGATCCAATCTTGAGGCCGAAAGAGCAGGAATAATACCGCTTATCATTCCAATAATTGCGGAAACAGAAAGCCCTAATACTACATTTTCCAAAGTTAAATTCAAATTAAAATCGAGCATCTTGCTTCCCACTGCTGACAATGCCCACACAATAGCTAATCCAAAACTTCCTCCAAGCACGCAAAGAAAAATGGATTCGAAAAGGAACTGTAGTAAAATGAAAATGTTTTTTGCGCCTAATGCTTTTTGAATACCAATAATTTTTGTCCTTTCTTTTACTGAAACAAACATAATATTAGCAATGCCAAATCCTCCAACCAAAATGGAAAAACCTCCAATAATCCAACCTGCTAATCCTATAACAGAAAACAGTTGATCCAAGCCTTGCTTGATTAAACTAACTTCATTCATAGAAAAATTATCGTCTTCCAATGGGCGTACTCTTCTGATGGTGCGCATTATTTGTTTCAATTCGCTTTTAAGCTGATCATTACTCACATGCTCATCTGCTTTTACGATAATTAAAGGATCGCTTCTTCTTTCGCTTAAAAATCTTTTAGCAAAAAGATAACTGCACAAAACGCTATTGTCTTGCGAATTACCAGTAATGTCTTCTCCTTGCTTTTCAATTACACCAATTACTTTTGCGTTTATTCCAGCAATTTTTATGGTTTCTCCTATTGGATTGAAATTCTCAAAAAGTGCATTTGCAATTGCATGCCCAATGAGCACATAATTTTTTCCAGAACTCATCTCATCTTGGGAAAAGAACCTTCCTTTTTCCATATTAAAAGAAAGTATTTGCGGAAACTCAAAAGTGATTCCGCTTATTTTGACATCTTCTAAAATAGTATTACCACTTTTCACTGTTCTTCTGCCTTCAAAAAGAAAAGCTGTTGCGCTTGCACTTTTACATCTATCTTGTACTTTTTTAAATTCCTTATAATTTACTTTTGGTCTTTTATAGTATTTCCACCATTGATATTCTCCTGATCCTCCCCAAGGCCATTTCTGTATATAAACTACATTATCACCTAAGGACTCTACACTATCTCTAACATTTTTTTCCAATGCATCTACTATAGTAAAAACAGAAATAATTGCAATAATACCAATTGTAACACCTAATAAGGAAAGGAAAGTTCTAAGCCTATTATTTACAATGGCAAGCCAAGCAAATCGAATGGATTCTGTAAGCAGTCTAACAAACATTTATTATATTAAAAAAATCAAAATTACGCAATTTTTAGAGGAGTTAACAAAAGTGCAAAAGTTATTAACAATACTGTTTTTTACAGATTTATATTTGACTATTGGTAAGGTTTTGGGTAAAATTGCAGATACAGATGTTAGAAGAAAAAAAGATAAAAAACGCTCTTATTTCCGTCTTCCACAAAGATGGATTGGAGGCGATAGTACAAAGGCTCAATGAGCTTGGTGTCAGTATTTACTCTACTGGAGGAACGCAAAAATTCATTGAAGAATTTGGAATAAAAGTCAATAAAGTTGAAGAGCTAACTTCCTACCCTTCTATTTTAGGCGGGAGAGTAAAAACGCTTCACCCAAAGGTGTTTGGCGGCATCTTGGCAAGAAGACAAGAAGAAAATGATCAGTCGCAATTAGCAGAGTATGAAATTCCAGAAATTGATTTGGTAATTGTGGACCTTTACCCTTTTGAAAAGACAATTTCATCTAACGATAATGAGAGTGAAATTATAGAGAAGATTGATATTGGTGGTATTTCACTTATTCGTGCTGCTGCAAAAAACTACAAAGATGTACTTGTCGTTTCTGAGACGAATCAGTACAATGAATTGTCTGAAATTTTAGCAGAAGGAGATACAACAACATTAGCACAAAGAAAAAGTTTTGCAACTACTGCTTTTAATGTATCCTCTCATTACGACACTGCTATATTTAACTATTTTAATTCGGAAGATGAGGATGCTTTTAAGCAAAGTATTCGCTCCTCAAAAAAGTTGCGCTATGGAGAGAATCCTCATCAAAACGGAAAATTCTTTGGCGATATTGAAGCCTTGTTTGAGCAGCTAAATGGCAAAGAACTTTCCTACAACAATTTATTGGATGTAGATGCTGCTGTAAATCTAATTGCAGAGTTTGAAGAGACAACATTTGCGGTACTAAAACACAACAATGCTTGCGGTATTGCAAGTAGAGAAAACTTAATTGATGCATGGAAAAATGCCTTAGCTGGCGATCCTATTTCTGCATTTGGTGGCGTATTGATTACTAATAAGGAAGTTGATTTAACTACTGCAGAAGAAATTGATAAATTGTTTTATGAAGTACTGATTGCACCCTCTTTTTCATCTAAAGCACTAGATTTATTGAAGGCAAAGAAAAATAGGGTTTTGCTAAAAAAGAAACCAACTGCATTGCCTAGCTCACAATTCCGCACAGCACTTAATGGCATTTTATTTCAGGATAAAGACTTAAAAACTGATTGTGTTGAAGGAATGAAACCTGCAACTAAAATTACGCCAACTGATGAGCAATTAAGCGACTTGGTTTTTGCCTCAAAAGTATGTAAGCATACTAAATCTAACACCATAGTTTTTGCAAAGAACAAACAACTTTTAGCAAGTGGTGTAGGACAAACTTCAAGAGTTGATGCCTTAAAACAAGCAGTTGAGAAAGCAAATAATTTTGGTTTTGACTTAAAAGGTGGTGTAATGGCATCAGATGCGTTTTTCCCTTTCCCAGATTGTGTTGAGTTGGCAAACCAAGCTGGAATTACAGCCGTAATTCAACCAGGAGGATCTATTAAAGATCAGCTTTCAATTGACTATTGTAATGCAAACAATATGAGTATGGTGATGACAGGAACAAGACATTTTAAACACTGAAAATAAGAAAATATGGGCTTTTTTGATTTTATGACAGAAGAGATTGCAATTGATTTAGGAACTGCAAACACGCTAATTATTCATCAGGATAAAGTGGTTGTAGATGAACCTTCAATTGTTGCAAGAGATATGCAAACCAATGAGATTGTTGCTATTGGTACGCGAGCCCAACAAATGCAAGGAAAAACACATAAAAAAATTGAAACTATTCGTCCGCTAAAAGATGGGGTAATTGCAGATTTTCAATCTTCTGAGCAAATGCTAAGAGGATTTATTAAAATGATTCAAAGAAAAAGATCCATATTAGCACCCTCCGTAAAAATGGTTATCTGCATTCCATCAGGAGTTACAGAAGTTGAAAAAAGAGCCGTAATTGATTCTGCAGAACATGCTGGAGCAAAAGAGGTTTTTCTAATTCATGAGCCAATGGCTGCAGCAATAGGAATTGGTATTGATGTACTTGAGCCAAATGGAAATATGGTGATTGATATAGGTGGAGGAACAACAGAGATTGCGGTAATTTCATTAGGTGGAATTGTAACCGATAAATCCATCAGAATTGCTGGAGATGAGTTTACCGACAACATAAAAACCTATATGAAAACAAGGCATAATATCGCCATTGGAGATACAACTGCTGAAAGAATAAAAATTAGTGTAGGTTCTGCGCTTACCGAATTGGATGAGCCACCAGGCAATTATGCTGTACATGGCAGGGATTTGATGACGGGAATTCCAAAAGAAGTAGTGGTAACTTATAAAGAAATTGCTGGCGCAATGAACAATTCTATTGAGCAAATTGAAGAAGCAATTATGGGCGCCCTTTTCCAAACTCCACCTGAGCTTTCTGCAGATATTTACAATACAGGGTTGTATCTAACAGGTGGCGGATCTATGTTAAGAGGGCTTGACAAAAGAATCTCACAGAAAACAAAGCTGCCAGTTTATGTTGCGGAAGATCCTTTAAGAGCTGTTGCAAGAGGAACTGGAATTGCACTCAAAAACATAGAAAAATTCCCGTTTTTAATAAAATAATATTGGTTGATGTATGCACAACCTCATTCAGTTTGTAAAAAAATACTACTTTATTCTTTTATTCCTTCTGATAGAAGGCTTTTCTATTTTTTTACTTGTGAACAACAATCAATTTCAGGGTAACAAAATAAGCGGTTTTAGTCAGCATTATGTTGGTAGTTTTCATGCAGGAGTTGCTAATATATCAGAATGGCTTAAACTCAAAAAAAGTAATGATTTGCTTGCACAGGAGAATGCAAAACTACTTTCATTATTGAAGAAACAAAATAATTACAGTAACGATTCCGCATCTTATAATAATCTTTTATTCAAATATCAATCTGCAGTTGTAATTAATAATGCTGTTCATAGAAGCAATAATTATTTGACACTTAATAGGGGTTCTAAGCATGGCATAAAAGAAGGGATGGGTGTGATTACAAACAATGGTGTGGTAGGAATAATCCATTCTGTTTCTGACAGGTTCTCATTGGTTATCTCGGTTTTACACCAAAAATCTAGCATTAGTGTTCGGCTAAAGAATGAGATGTTTTTGGGTAGAATGCTGTGGGATGGATTTGACTACAGAGCATCAGTTGTAGAAGACATTCCTAATCATGCCGACATAAGTATTGGCGACACCATTATTAGTAGTGGAAATTCAGCAATTTTTCCTGAAGGAATAGGTATTGGGCAAGTAAAATCTTTTCAAGAAATTCCAGGTGATAATTTTTACAAAATCAAGATACATTTCTTTGAGGACATGAATCGTCTACATTATGTTTATATAGCTGAATCATTGATAAAGCAAGAAAAAGAATTATTAGAATTAAATGTAGAAGATGATTAAACAGAATTACAAATATCTTTGGCTAGCAGCTGTTTTCATTTTTATTCAGGTTTATATATTAAATCAGGTAATGTTTAATGGTTACATAAATCCCTACTTTTATATTATGCTAATTATTTGTTTGCCACAACTTACTCCCAAATGGTTTTTATTGTTTTTTGCATTTTTATTAGGTTTTTTTATTGATCTTTTTGAAGGAACAATTGGTTTTCATTCTACTGCTGCTGTACTTATTGCATTTGTAAAGCCAACTATTGAGAAAATTGTTATTCCAAAAAACACTATAAGTGGTGAGCAAGATCTTTTCTTGCAAAAATTAGGATTCAAGATGTTTGCTGTGTATGCTTTTTTACTAATTCTGATACACCATACTATTTTATTTTTATTGGCTCATTTTGAGCTCTCCTCATTTTATAATGTTTTTGGAAAAATAGCTCTGAGTAGCACAATCACTCTTACGATTATCTTGATTTGCCAATTCTTTTTCTTTAAATCTGATACTAGATAATGAGAGGTAACAATAATAGGCAAATTGTTGTAAAAGGAATTTTTCTATTTGTGGCTTTTGTTTTCTTGTGTAAGTTCTTTTACATACAAGTTGTCAATGATCAATATAAATTCTCTGCTAAAAATAATGTATTACGCTATGATGTAAAATACCCAGCTAGAGGATTATTATACGACAGAAATAATAAACTATTGGCTTATAATGAAGCGTCTTATGATTTAATGATAGTACCAAGAGAAGTTGCAGATGATATCGATTCCTTATTGCTGTGCGATTTACTTAATATCAGTATAGAGGAATACAGCAGTAGATTGAGAAAAGCAAAAAAATACTCAAAATATAAAGAGAGTGTATTTGCAAAAAAGATTGATGCAGAAACTTTTGCAACCTTTGGTGAGATGCTATATAAATTCAAAGGTTTTTTTGTAAGAACAAGAAGCACCAGAAAATACCCTCTAAATACCGCTTCCAATGTTATGGGATATTTGGGAGAAGTAAACAGTAAAAAAATTCAAGAAGATAATTACTATACAAGTGGAGATTTAATAGGTGTAAGTGGAGTGGAAGTAGCTTACGAGCATTTATTAAGAGGGGAAAAAGGAATGGAATTAGTCTTAGTAGATGTGCATAATAGTAAAAAAGGGAAATTCAATGAAGGGAGATATGATACGAATGCTGTTTCCGGATTACATATCACAACTACTATTGATGCAGATTTACAAAAATATGGCGAAAAACTGATGCAGAATAAAATTGGAAGTATAGTAGCTATTGAACCTTCAACTGGAGAAATCCTTTCATTGGTGTCTTCTCCAACTTTTAATCCTAACTCTTTAACAGGAAGAAAAAGAACAGAAAATTTTAAGCAATTATTAGCACATGAACATAAGCCCTTATTTAATCGAGCACTTTTAGGGCAATATGCTCCTGGCTCTACGTTTAAATTAATTACAGGGCTAATTGCCATGCAGGAAAAAACACTTATTGCATATGCCAATTATAATTGCTCTGGAGGTTATGAATATGCAAATGACAAAATAGTAGCTTGTCATGAGCATACCACTCCTTTAAGCATGAAAAAAGCAATTGCAATATCCTGCAATTCCTATTTCTGTAATGTTTTCCAGAAATTATTCGACAAATATCAGAATACTGAAACAGCATTTAATAAATGGGAAAATCATGTTGCAAGTTTTGGGGTTGGACAATGGATGAATAACGATTTCACTTCAGGCAAAAGAGGCTTATTACCTTCAACAAATACTTATGATAATATTTATGGAAAAACACATTGGAATGCCAGTACGACTATTTCACTTTCTATAGGGCAAGGGGAACTTTTACTTACGCCTATTCAGATGGCCAACATCAGTGCAATTTTTGCCAACAGAGGTTATTATTTTACACCTCATATTGTGAAAAAAATTGGAAATGACACGATAAGTGATGACCAATTCGTAAAGAAAAAGTATACAACAATTAATCCAAAACATTTTGACATCATTATTGATGGCATGCAAATGGTATTAGAAGATGAAGATGGTACTGCTAAAAACTCAATGGTTGCTGACTTAAGTATTTGCGGGAAAACAGGAACTGCACAAAACACCTCTGGGAATGGGGAAGATCATTCTATATTTATTGCTTTTGCTCCTAAGGAAAGTCCGAAAATTGCAATTGCTGTTTATGTGGAGAATGGCGGCTGGGGATCAACTTGGGCCGCCCCAATTGCTACATTGATGATTGAAAAATATTTGAAAAATGAAATCAGCAATTTGCAATTAGAAAACTTTATTGTAAATGGTAATTTATTAAATCAGCAATGAGAAGCGGAAAAAAAATATTTGGCAATGTAGACTGGATGACTATCTTGCTGTTTATAGTACTTGTATTTTTTGGATGGATAAATATTTACGCCTCTCAATACAATGATGACCAATCTTTAATTTTTGACTTCACGCAAAGACATGGAAAACAACTGCTATTTATTAGCGTCTCTTTTTTTGTTGCTTTTATTATTCTGATACTTGATTGGAAATTTTTTGAAGCACTTTCTTACTTTCTGTACGCATGTATAATACTATTATTGCTTGCTTTATTTATTTGGGGTTCAACAACTGCTGGCGCAACATCATGGTTTAATATAGGAAGTTATAAGTTTCAACCCTCTGAGTTTGCAAAATTTGCTACTATTTTAGTACTGGCCAAATACCTGAATAGACATGGAATCAAGCTACAAGCATTTCAAACAAAAATCAATTGTTTTTTAATTATAGGAATCCCGTTTTTATTGATAATACTACAAAATGATTTGGGGACAGCTCTTGTTTTTCTTTCTTTAATATTAGTACTTTTTAGAGAAGGGCTTTCTGGAAATGTATTGTTTTTTGGACTGATTTGTGCTATCCTTTTTATTGTTACCCTACTTATAAATAAATTTATTTTTAGCGGCATATTAATAGGCATTGCATTTATATTTTTTCTATCATCAAGAAGGAAAAAGAGAGAGTTTTTTATCATTTCTTCTTTGCTTACATCAGCTATCTGCTTTGTTTTTTCAGTCAGTTACATTTTTAATAATCTACTTGCGCCACATCATGTTGAAAGAATAAACATACTCTTAGGTAAAGAAATTGACCCTCATGGAGCGGGTTACAACCTCATTCAATCGAAAATTGCTATTGGCTCTGGTGGTTTTTTTGGCAAAGGTTTCTTAGAGGGTACGCAAACACGATTTGACTTTGTGCCAGAACAGAGTACCGATTTTATATTTTGTACTATTGGTGAAGAGTGGGGGTTCTTTGGAGCGTCAATATTTATAATTGTTTTTACCTTTCTTGTGTTCAGGATAATCAATTTGGCGGAAAGACAAAGGTCTTCTTTCTCTAGAATTTATGGATATGGTGTTGCCTCTGTATTGTTTATTCATTTTGCAATAAATATTGGGATGACTATTGGATTGGCGCCAGTTATTGGCATCCCTTTACCATTTGTAAGTTATGGTGGGTCTTCTTTGGTTGGCTTTACAATTCTGCTGTTTATTTTCTTAAATCTGGATTCTTACAGGCTGCAAATTTTAAGATAAAAAAAGCCCACAAAAAGTGAGCTTTTTTATACTTCTATTGATTGTTTTCTAATAAAAGTCGTTTCTATTATCTATTACTCGAGCATTTTCTTTTATAGTATTATATGCAGAGTTTGATGCATTTTGTTTAATAGCTTGTGAAACTTGGTCTTTTTGTTTAGAAAAATCACCAGAATTTCTAGCTTCATTTTTACTTAATACTTTTGCTACAAAAACTGCATTGTTACCAGCTATTGGATCGCTAATCACTTCCTTCTGATAGGCGCTAACTATTCCTACTAATGCCGGTTCATTACCTAAGTTTTGTACTTGACTGTTTAAAAATGTAGCCTTTGATACTTGCTGCACCTCACTATTAATTGCAGTTGCTAATTCAGATAAAGAATTATAGTTAAGCGCATTGACTTCTTTTATAATCATTTTTGCTTTTGATTCCTTTCTAACTTTTGATTCTATTTCTATTATTAGATCTTCCAAAGGCACATCTCCTTCCTCATTGATTTTAGTTAGAACAGCAACAACATAATTATTATCAAACTCAAAAACATCTGAAACATCTCCTACTTTAGATTGATTCATCCATTTTATCAAACGCCTAGAATTTGCTAAACCAGAAATGTTTTGTGTACTAGGGATAACTTGCTCTTGATTTCTTTTTGCTAAATTCTGACTGGCTAGTAAGTCGTCAAATGTAGTAGTATCTGTATTTAGTAGTACGCCTGCAAATTGGGCAGCTTGTGTGTAATATTGATCATAGGTTTTAGAACTAGGCTCAACAATGCGCTCAACATAAGCAATCTTAACTTTTTTGACAGTACTACTTTTTTTAGTCACTTCAATCAAATGTATTCCAAATTGAGACTGCACAACAGTTAAATCACCTTTATTAGCAGTAAATGAAACCTCATTAAACTCTGAAACCATTGCACCTTCCTTAAACCATCCTAAATCACCTCCTTTTATAGCAGAAGCCTTATCTATAGAATGTTGTTGAGCCATCTCTGCAAAATCTCTTCCTGATTCAATTGCTATTTTTATTGCTGCTACTTCGGATTTTATAGAATCTATATCTTTATTTTCATCAGGTGCTATAAGAATATGTCTTGCCTCAACTGAGTCTGGTCTGTATTGCACATCTACTAGTTTTGTCAATCGATAATTGCCTTCTGCAAACAAATAAGGGCCAATTACTGTACCCTTTTCGGCATTAAATAATGAAGTCACATTTGCATCTAAAATACCCTCTTCTTTCACAAAATTGAATTTACTATTTGTATTGTCAGAATTTCTTTTTACAAACACCTCAAAATCTTCATAAGCTTCAAAAGTCGCTTTTATGGCATCCAGATTGTTTCTAGTATCTTGATCATCTTGTTCGGAAGGAACAACACTAAAAACAACATAATCTACATTTCGTGATTCATCTTGCCGGTAGTCATCAATATTATTATCATAATAATCCTCAATCTCAGATGAAGAAACAGCTACCAAGCTATCAGCAATATGTGAAAAAGAAATCGGGACATACTCAAAATTGATATTTTCATTTCCTTGATTAAAGTACAATTGTGCCTCTCGAGAACTTACATACATACTTTTCTCAACTAGTGTATTGTATTTGGTGTTCTTTCTTAGACCACTTATGTAATCCTCAAAACCTAACCACTGCTCTCTTGCTTCTACATTCTGCTCACTCTCTAGGTTTTTCATATATTGAAGCATTCTTACCCTGTCAAATTGTTTAGTTGTTGGGTCCTGAAAAATTTGAATTTTGCTGATTTCCGGATGCACATTATTTCCTTGGAAAAGTTCAAATAATTCTTCTGAGTGAACATCAATACCCAAAGCTTCGTATTCCGCGTTCATTAAAAATTCTTTGATGTATTCATCCCAAATTGCATTTCTAATCTCAGCCAATGTACTTTGGGTCAAAGTAGAATTAGGATTTGAGTTTTTCCAATTTTCTGTTCCTTTTTGTACTCTTTCTTCAAAATACTGAACGGAAAGCTCTTCTCCTGCAACCTCACCAATAAAAAATCCTCCTCCTCCACTTGTTGTGGATTGCATAAAATCGGTTAAAATAAAGGCAAGCATTGCCACACCAATCACCAAAATCAATAGTGTTGATCGTTTTCTAATACTTCCTAGTGTAGCCATATCTTAATTTGTTTTTTTGAGGGGGCGAATATACAATTTATTAGAGAATTTTAGCTAATTTCTAACAAGTGATTTTTGCTAAATAATGTGGATTTGAATAAGCTGAATACTTCTATCATTTACTTCTTTTACAACAAAATTGAATTTGTCTATTTTAACTATGGCTTCTAAGTCTGGAATATCCTCATAAAAATGAAGTAATAAGCCTGCCAAAGTTTCGTACTCTTCAGAAGTAGGAAGATTTAGATTGTATTTTTTATTGATTAAATCCACTTCTGTTCGGGCAGAAAAGAGAAATGTTTTCTCATCTATTTTTTGATCTATAAGGCTTTCTGCATCATGCTCATCCTCTATTTCCCCGACAATTTCTTCTGTTATATCTTCTACTGTAACCATACCTGAAGTACCCCCATACTCATCAACAACAACTGCTACTACCCTTTGTTTTTTGATAAGCAACTCAAGTAATTCACTTGCAACCATTGTTTCCGCAACAATAGGAATAGGCATCAAAATAGATTTGATGGTTTTTGGTTTTCGGAATAAATCCAGTGAATGTACATAGCCAATTACATTATCGATATCATTTTTGAAAATGAGAATCTTAGATAATTTTGACTCAATAAATTTTTGTCTCAGTGTAGTAATAGAGGTGTCGAGTTCAACAGCAACTATTTCTGTTCTAGGAATCATGCACTCCCTGGCTTTTATGGAGGGAAGCTCAAGTGCATTTTGTAACATCTCAACCTCCATATTATCATCTTCTTCTGTTTTTAGCATGCTTAAATAAGCATCCAGATCTACTCTATCAAACAACCTCTGCCCTTCATCTATCTCAACTTTAAATAGTCCTTTCAATACCCATTTTGAAAGCATCATCATCAATAAATTAAAAGGATAAAGCAGAAGATAAGTTAACAAAAGTGGAAGCGTAAAAAATTTTAGAATATTATTAGAATTAATTCTAAAAATTGTCTTTGGAATAAACTCAGCAAATACTAAAATAATAAGTGTAGAAATGATAGTTTGTAATAAAAAGATAAGGGGTGTAGAGGTGACCAAAAATTGTAGATTTTCTTCTAATAAATCTGCCATTAGCAAGCCATAGATCACCAATGCAATATTATTTCCTATAAGCATATTTACAATAAAGCGCGATTCTTCTTTTGTAAAAACAGATATGATTCTTGAGGTAAAACTATTGGATTTTTTATCCAATTCCAATTTCAATTTATTCGATGACACAAATGCAATTTCCATTCCTGAAAAGAAAGCAGAAAATAATAGAGTAAGAATAATTAAGGTAAAATACATTTATTATGTAAAATTAAGAAAAAATCATCTAAGCAAACTATCATTGCTCTCATTGATATTGATACTTCCTCTTACATTTGTAATTTTATAGCTTGAGAAATCAGTAGTAGATTCAAATCCATCTCCAAAAATCACCTCATCTTTTGTTGCGATACTAACTGATTTTTTTGTAAAAATTAAGTTTGATTTCTCATCCCAAATAAGCTGTTCTGTATTGAGTTTTTCTTCTTTTTGGTTAATCAGTTCGACATTTATTTTAGCCATCATTTGCTGATTTTTATCATCAATAGAAGCTTGTTCTGCAGTAAGTGTAGAGGTAATGTTTGCAGAATCATTATAAAAATGTACAAGCACACCATTAGAAAAATAGACAGACGGATTCTGATTGAGAAATCTTTCAATCTTTTCTGCCATTATTTTTACTTTGATTTTGCCTTGCTCAGTGTAGATTAATTCTGCTTCTTTTATCACTTCAATTGGCATGTCTGCATTACTAACATAAGTTTCTACTTCTTTAGGATCGTTACTGCAAGAAGACAAAAGCAAGAAAAAAAATACAAAAAATTGCAAACAGTTTATTCTAGTTAATTTTTTCAATCTCTTGTTCTTACTTTGGTGGTTTCATTTATCCAGCACTCTACCTTATAATTTTGCCCTGATTCAACACCTTTAAAAAAGCAGGTTTCAGTATTTGGGAAATATTTTGAATAGGTAGCAATCGCCTTATTAGCTTTTTCAGTAAGTGTTGCATCAACTAATTTTGCTTTAATGAACTTATCTACTGCAACCCAATAAACAGTTTCCTTCTCAAATTCGGAAGAAGAACATTTGTTAGCAGAAGAGATGTAAATATTAGCAATACTAATGTATGGCTCTCCCCAATCCGGACGCAATTCTGCTGATTTGAAGGCCATCATTCTTGCTTTGGAATAGGAGCCTAAAAGTCGATAAGCATCAGTCAATTCAAGGTAATATCGTGCTTGTGTATTTGCGTCTTCCTCCAATTCTACTGCTTGCTTAAAATAATTCACTGCAGTAATATAATCCTTTTTCGCAATGTTCAACTTTCCCATTTTACTAGCAGAAAGTGCAGATGGAGAAAGTTCGTGCAATCTAGTTGCTGCATCAAAATAAAGTTGATTATTTGTGCATTCTTTGCTATCTAAAAGTTTAGTAATTCTTGTTAGAAAATCAACATCTTCTGTTGAAGCATCAAACTTTGCAGCAAAAATCTGAACCAAATCATTACAATTGGCATAAGGAGCAAATAGAGATTCTATAATATCTGAAGCCTGAACATATTTATCTTTTTTTGAATTATTACTGATATTGTAATCGACAATTTCAGCAACCCTTGCATAGCTTTCTAAAACTATCTGCTTATCTACTTTTGAATTTTTCTCCATCAAAGTAGTTGCCTTAAAATAGGCCAATAATGTGCCAGCCTCCGATTGATTTCCTTGTATATCAATAGATTTTGATAATATAGCATGAGCTTGTTCAAATCTATCTGGAGCATACTTAATTAAATCCGCTCCTTTTCTACCAAGTACATAGCCTTCTTTGCCGAAAAATTGAATCCTTTTATCATAAATCATCATGAGGGTATCGGTATAAGCTGTCTTTTTTTCAGCATGCTTTTTAATCATGTACTTGATTAGAGTTGGTCCATTTTTAAAAATGTTGCCGCTTGAAGAAGGGCAATTATTGTAAACCCACCGCCATGGTTTTAGCGCATCATCATAATTTTTTTGCTTGTAATACTCTCTGTATAGAGAAAGGTTCATTACACAATTCACGCTATCTGCTCCATATTTACTTTGCGCTTTTAAACCATCAGCTAAAAACAATATGCAAAATAAAATTGCTAAATTTCTTTTCATCTTTTAATCGTATTTTCGTTTTACGAACCAAATATCGCTAAGACTTAATCCTATTTGAAAACGTAAAAACTGCTCTTTTATTAAATTATTATTTGTTGTTCCTCTTTGCCCTACCTCTACCGAAAAATTTATTTCCGATTTTGTTTTTAACAATGGCAGACCTAATCCAAAACTTACACTTTTTTCATTGAGCTGTGTGTTGTACAGTTGCAAATACGTTTGCTCATATTTTCCTCCAAATCGGAATTTGACAAGTTTCCAATATTTATTTATGGCATCATGATCGGCTATATATTGCATTCCTGCAGCAATACGAATACTATTGGCTAATGAATCTGACTCTCCAAACAATCGATACTGAAACCAATCTTGAATTGAGAAATCTGCCATTAACAGCCACTTTTTATCTATCTCTACAGCAATTCCTGCAGCAATATTTTTTGGCAAAACCATACTATTTGTAAATCCTGTTGCGCTATTCTCTACTGTATCTTTTACCACCTCATAAAGAGAGGATTGCAATTGATATGTTTCTGTAAGCAAAGTCTGTTTTGCAGAAATTTTCGCATTATTATTCGCACTAATTCCTAAAGTAAGATTCCTTTTCTTATTCATCTTTTTATTGTAGACAAGGCCCAACTGATAGAAAAATCCTTTTGCTGAAATAGAGGATGTTTTACGCGTATTAAAGGATTGTCCATCTGTAAAAATTACCTTTTTATTTCTATTAATGCCACCAAATAAATAATTGGCATTTGCCCCAACAGATAGGTTCTCGCTCAATTGGTAAGCGCTTCCGACATACAATACACTTAAACCTCCATCTCCAATATAAGAATAATTTACCCCTCCTAAATCAGGATTGTTTTCGGTGTCTTCAATATTGTAACCAATATTACTATAAGGTAAAAGTCCAGCACTAGCTCCAATTTTTTTAGAGATTGGGAATCCTAAAATCAGATGGGAAAATGTAGAGTTATTTGTTATTTGCTCTAGACTAGTGGTTTGCATTTTGGTAGTTTGATGCCTTCCTCCTGCTGAAAAAAGAAAGGAATTCTTTTTAAATGCAGTATAAGAAGCTGGATTGTAAGGGTTGGTAATGTTAGGATTAAAACTTGCAATAGCACACCCACCCATTGCAGCATATTCTGACAAAACATTGGTTTGCAAATCACCTATTCCAAAACGAGAATAAGGTGAGTTTTGCTGATTTTGAGCTGAAATATTTGCTGACGAAAAGAATAAAAGAAATAAGAAAAATAAAACTGTATTATTTGGCATTGAATTCAAGAATTATATTTAACCCTTTTAGTACAATTAAAGGATCTGCAAATATGCTATTTTTTAAGTGTTTTTCAAAGAAATTACCATCTCCTCCGCTCAATATAACGACAGCATCTTGATTTTCTTTTATAAAATCGGTAATTACTGCATCCATCTCATCAATTGCACCTTGCTGTACACCAGCAATTATAGATGAATTTGTATCAGTTCCTTTCTTAAAATGTAAGTCAGCTGAATCTACTTTAGGTAGTTGATTGGTAAACTTATGTAAAGCGGAAAAACGCATCTTCAATCCTGGGCTGATACGACCACCTACATAACTTTCGTCTAGAAAATAATCG
Organism: Flavobacteriales bacterium TMED123; assembly: GCA_002170165.1. GTDB lineage: Bacteria > Bacteroidota > Bacteroidia > Flavobacteriales > BACL11 > DUAL01. The sequence continues at coordinate 45,236 of NHFY01000094.1, read as the reverse complement.
TAAGTAATGCAACTCCCTGCATCTATACTTAGTAGATTTTGATTTGGAAATTCTTCATTTGCTCCAACAATAGCTGCTATTCTATCTGTCCCTAAAGTTGTAGGCGTTTTGTAACTGATTGGTATAGGGACAGGAGTTTTATGCGAAAAATACAATGCCTTAAAATGTTTTGCTATAGCTTCTATGTTCTGATTTTTCTTTTGGACTGATGAAATAATGCAATTTGATAGTTTAATAGAATTAGTAAAGTGAATTAAATCTTGAAGGTTTAGTTCAAGAAAAGTTTGTTTTTTTATTAGTTTTTGGTCTTCAAACAATGCAGCTTTACTAACAGTATTCCCTATGTCAACAACTAAATTCATTAAAAATATTTGAGAGTAAAATTAAACAATTAGAAGGGGGAGCAGATGAAAACAAAAAAATATTTCGCCAAAAGAAAAAAACGATTAAATTTGCAGCCTTATTTGGCTTGGTGCCATAGCTCAGTTGGTAGAGCAAAGGACTGAAAATCCTTGTGTCCCCGGTTCGATTCCTGGTGGCACCACAGCTTTAATAAAAAACCCTGCAAAAGCAGGGTTTTTTTATGCTAAAAAATTGGCAAGTTTTTCAATTGCCAATTTTACATTTTCATAAACTTCCTCGATGCTTGCATCCATCATATAACATGGAGCCGAGATGATTTTTAGGTCTTCATCTACACAAATCTCTTGTATTGTTTTTTCATTAGTTTTTGCACCAAGAGAAGTAATTGCTTGATTGATCTCAGCAATACTGTATTCCGATTTATCAGCTGTTGTGCCTAATGTTAGTTGCGGCTCGAACTTACTTGCTGATAAGCACTTCGCAATAAGTGTAGGAGAAATACAAAGCGCAACTATTGGTTTTTTATTTTCCACACAATGTAAAATCAAATCTTTTACCTCTTCCAACACATGCCCCTCAGGGCCTTTGAAAGCCCAATCACTCAAGTTTTTAGCTACGCCAAAACCGCCAGGAATAACTAATGAAGAAATCTCATTATAATGCAGGTCTGCAAGAGAAACAATTGCTCCTCTTGCAATTCGAGAGGATTCAAGCAATACATTTCTTTCTTCATTTAACTCTTCTCCGTTGGTGTAATTGAGTACATGATTATGCTGAATGTCTGGAGCAACACAAACACAATCCAAATTGTTTTGAGCAAGCGCTAAAAGAGAAAATACTGCTTCATGAATCTCTGTTCCATCAAAAACGCCACAACCAGATAGTAAAACTGCTGTTTTCATGCAAGTTATTCAACTATAAGTTGCTCATAAAAGCTATCCTTTTCAGTACTAATTTCCAATATATAAACTCCCTTTGAAAAAGTAGTTAAATCAATCACTTGCTTTGCGTTAACAGCAATGGATTGTTTATTGCTAAAAATTGTTTTACCCAAAACATTTTTAAGAGATATAGAAAGTTGTTCTGCTTTATTATTATTGAAACTTATTGTTACTTTATCGCTAGTAGGGTTAGGATAAACACTAATCTGATTTATAGATGACTTATCTTGAATTCCAGTAGTCCAAACATTTCCAAAATTCATTCTAATCATTGGCACTTTGCTTATCCAATACCAATCTCCAAATCCTTGACTTCCAATATTACAACCATTGTCTTGAATATAACAAGTGCTTGTCCAAGCATCCCCAGAAACTCCAATAGCAGAAGTATCGACAGGGTGCGCATAGCCTCCAATAGCAGCCATATAACTACTACCGGCCATCAGATTCACTCCTCCTGGAATTTCAAAAGTTACCCAATTGTCCAAATCAGTAGTCTGAATGGTATAGTCATCTGATTGAGTAAGCCAAATTTTATCATTGTTAGTGTCAATTTCATATACTGCTGCAAAAATCTTTGCTCCTGGAACTGAAATTGGAGACACATAAGCTGAAATAGAAGTTAGATTGTCTGTGTCATAAACATCATAATAGGTTCCTAAAACCATACCACCACAATTTCTACCTACTCTCCAATAAGACTGATAATTATCAAAATCACGACCATAAACACTATCGGTAACAATTGAAGAAGTATTGATAGTATCTGTTTGGGTAGAATCGGAAGAACTCCAAGTGTAAAAATTATACAAGCCTGTATTTGAGGGTGTAAAAGCATTATTCGCGACAAATATATTAGTGTCCATAGTAGCGAGTAGCGTATCATTACTTGTTGAAGAGAAAACAGAAGCACCAATATCATCAAGTGCTTCTACATTCAATCTTGTGTTTTGTGTAAGCGCTCCTAAATTAGCAACAACCCCCTCAAATTTGTAAGGATTGGCAATGGCTTGATTCATAGGATAAAATTTATATCCTAATGCGAAACCTTGAGAGGTAGCAGTGGTATACCAACCTCCATGATTTGCTTCTAATAATTCTATCTTATTTGCTGGTGTTTCTACAATCTGCATATCGTCAATCATCCAATAATAAACCCTAGCTTCCCAACCAATCCTTATGTAAACACTAGAAGAATTTCCCGCAATAGATGAAATATTCAAACTTACAAATTGTGGATCAGAAGATTGGCTATTGTTAGTTGCATTACCTTGCACATTATAATCAGTCCACATCAAACTATCATTTGAAATTGATACTTTTAAATTCAAACCATTATTAAACCTGAAAGTTTGTTGAAATTCCAAACTCACATTAGGATAACCCGACAAATCAATTGCACTTGTAGTAAAATAAGACTCAATATACTCATAAGTAGTTCCTGAAGGTTGTCCGTAATTCCAATGATTAGCAGAATCAGGGTCACAGATCAAAAAGCCATTAGCAGCAGTTGTTGAATTTATAGCGGCTGCAGGAGATGCTCCTTGATTAGTATTCCAATACCCCCAAGAACCCACATAAGAGTGTTTCCATGGGCAAGTAGCTAAACCTCCAGCTGCATTATTGGTATAAGTACTCCAACCTGCTGGAAACCCATTTGCAAAATCTTCAGTCCAAATAGGTGTTTGGCTTTTGGCGAAAGATGGGCTTAGTTTCTTAATTTTATTTGTTTGAATTCTATCTGGGGAATTTTGTTGAGCCACTAATGATACTGAAAATAAAATGGCTAAAAAGAGTAATGTTTTTTTCATGATTTATTTTTTAGTTGGAGAGCAAACTTAAAGTAAATTTTTGATAAAAAAAAACCCCTGCCAAATGCCAGGGGTTTTAATTAAATCACTATTGTATTGTTACTCTACAATAATTCTTTCTGTTATAGTAGCAGTTGAATTTTTGATTTCAATTAAATAAACTCCTTTTTGAAAAGCCGATAAATCAATATTTTCTTTGTGTAAACCACTAACTGAATTAGCACTTTCAAAAACTTTTTGCCCTAATACATTTGTTACTTTTATGGTATAAACATCCGTTTTCATATCACGCATTTCAATTGTGAATACACCATTTGTAGGATTAGGATAAATGCTTAAGCTTCCATTTAAAGAAGCCTCTTCAATATTAGATGGTACTGTCCAAGGCGTACCGAAATTCATTCGAACCATTGGCGTTTCTGAAACCCAATACCAATAACCAAATCCTTGGGTACCTAAATTACAGCCATTATCTTGAATTCTAGACATAGTAACTTCTGCTTCACCAGAAACGCTTATCCCAAAAGTATCAAGTGGATGTGAATAACCTCCAATTGCAATCATATATTGCTGCCCGAATTGAGGATCAATAGAAATAGCGGAATTAAAAGGAATAGTTACCCATGCACCTGTATCATTAGCCTGAATCACATAATCATCTGTTTGAGCTAAAAAAATAAAACTCATAGGACTAGAAGTGGTGTCTACCTCATACAATACACCAAACATTTTTGCATTTACTTGTGAATAACCAGCAACATGAGCTGAAACAGATGTTAAATCATCAGCTGCATATACATCAAATATATTTCCTACTTGTAAACCTCCACATTGCCTTCCAACTCTCCAAGACCCTGAAGGATTACCATAATCCCTTCCATATACTGTATCAGTAATAATCGCTTGCATATATGTAGTGTCAGTATAAGAAATACTATCTGAGCTTCCCCAGAAACGCATATTGTATATTCCCATACTTGCAGGAGCATAAGTTTGTTGCGCAACAAACACTGCTGTATCATATTTTGCTAATATAGTTGGTGCTGAATTAGAACTAAAAACAGACATTTGAATATCATCAAATACTTCAATATTCATTTGAGCGCCAGTTAAAGAATCACTACCAATATTAGCAATAATCATTTCAAAAGTATATGGATTAGCATTCGATTGAATAAGAGGCTTAAAAGTATAATCCATGCTAAAGCCTTGTGTTACAGGAATTGAATTCCATCCTCCATGAACAACATCAGTAACTTCCATTAAATGAGCAGGTGTTTCCATTAATTCAATATCATCAAGTATCCAAAAGTAATAACCACTACCATTAACATTAGATTGAGTCGTTCCTTCAAACTGAAACTCTATCTGAACATCCGAATTTCCGGCAACACCAATTGGTAGACGAGCAAGAGCAATAGCATCAGTAGTAGTAGCATCATTAACATCAAGATCTGCATGAACCTCAACTTGAGAATTATAGACACCATTTACATAGAAATTCAGAAAAGCCTGACCTTGAAATGTGCGAAAATAACTATGCATCCTTACAGTCACATCTGTGTACTGACTTAAATCTATAGAGCCTGTTTTTAAATTACCGTTGTGAGGTGTAGGGTACAATCCGGAACCCATATTTCCTGGAACACCATTATTATCATAATAATCTGAATCAAAAATTATAAATCCATTACTCGCTGTTGAAGAAGCAATAGGACTACTATTCCCGGAATAAGCCCCCTGACTCCCAACAGTGACCCCTGGATTTGTACTTGGACCTCTATATACCCATGGTGCAGTTGAATTAGTCCAAGTAGCTGGAATACCATTTGCAAAATCCTCTGACCAAAAAGGAGTTGCTGATTTTATCTCTGGCATTGGACTTTGTTTTGTAGTCGCTTTACTTTCTACCTCAAAAGAGGTGACAGAAAGCTGTCCGAATGAAAGCAATGAAGCTAACATGAATGTTGTGATGTGTAGAATTTTTTTCATTGTTTATTTTTTTAGTTGTTAAAAGAGTTTAAAAATTTTACAGGAAACAAATATACTATTTATATCTTGTTCTTTTTAAATGAAAAGCACAAAATATTACGTTTTCAAAATTTATTGTTTTAGGTGTTTTATTTTTACTCCTAAATATGCATAAGCAATGGTCATAAATGGACTAATAATATTAAAAAAACAATAAGGCAAATAGGCAAAAGTTGCAACACCTAAAACAGCAGATTGTGTTGCTCCACAAGTGTTCCAAGGAATAAGAACAGAAGTAACTGTTCCTGCATCTTCCAAAGTTCGGCTTAAATTTGCTGGAGACAAACCTTTTTCCTTATAAGTGTTCGCGAACATTCTACCAGGAACCACTATTGCAAGATATTGATCAGAAGTAGCTACATTAAAAAACACACAAGTTCCAGCAGTAGTTGCGATCATGCTTCCTGTACTTTGAGCATGCCTGATGATTGGCTCAGTTATTCTTTTTAATAATCCTGCGCCCTGCATAGCTCCACTGAAAACCATAGCGCAAATAATGAGCCATACTGTATTCAACATCCCATACATACCTCCTGTTGTAAGAATTTCATTTATGAGCATATTGTCTGTTTGAATTTCAACATCAGTAGCCATTGCTTGTATTATTGCCATGTATGAACCCTTGAAAGAAAAATGACTCTCTGCTGATAATGCTGTAATAATGTCTGGCTGAAAAATCACTGCAAATAGCGCTCCAAGCAAGGATGCAATTACTAATGACGGAAGTGCTGCTACTTTTTTTACAATTAAAAATATCAAGATTGCAGGAACTAAAAACAGCCAAATGTTGATATTAAAATTATTGTCAAGCACTTCCAATAAAGTATTTACATTTTGCATTTCTTGCATATCAACAGAAAAGCCTATAAACAAAAACAGCACTAGAGTGATAAGAAAGGAGGGAACTGTAGTGAGCATCATATAGCGAATGTGAGTGAATAAATCTGTTTCTGCTACTGCTGCTGCTACATTTGTAGTGTCAGACATAGGTGACATTTTATCACCAAAATACGCCCCTGAAATAACCGCTCCACCAATCATTCCTGTAGAAAATCCTAGCGCTTGCCCAATACCTAAAAGAGCAATCCCAACAGTAGCAATAGTACTCCAAGAACTACCTGTAGCAAGAGAAACAATAGCGCAAATTATACAACAAGCTACTAAAAAAACATCTGGACTTAGGAGTTTTAAACCATAATACATCATAGCAGGAATAATCCCGCTAATGAGCCAAGTTCCTGATAATGATCCAATAAGGAGAATAAGCAAAAGTATAAGCGAACTATCCTTTACATTTTTAAGAATACTTTTTTGAATGACACTCCAATCCGTTCCATAAATCAATCCCACAATTGCTGCACAAACACCTGCATATATCAATGCTAACTGATTAGCACCAGCTAAAGAATCATCTGCATACAAAAATACATTGTAGGCCAGTAAAATAATAAGCAATAAAATTGGTGCTAATGCAAGAAAATAAGGTATTTTTTTATCTTTCATCTTTTCATTTACAGTTGGTAAAGGTAAAAAAGTATTTAATTAGAGAACACCAACCTTTTTCATAGAAGCACTCATGCTTTCGTAAGTTCTTTCAATATCGTTNTCNAGCCNAATNGANATNCGNACTAAACCATCAGAAAGCCCCATNNNNTCNCTTTCATTCTTCTGGNATTTCNGANGAAGTNGANANTCCNGGNGNAGANAATAANGTTTTGTAAAANCCTAAACTNACNGCCAAATAACCCANATTATTATNNTGCATTTCNTCCATNAGNNCATTTGCTTTNTCTTTNGTTTTNNTNTCNANNACNAACATNCCTCCAAANCCAAANCCNNCATTCATGCTGTTTTTCATCATCTCATATTGCGGGTGATTTTGTAGTCCAGGATAAATAACCCTTAAGCCGTCTGCTTGGAATTTTTCGGCCAAATATTGTGCGTTTTCAGAATGCTTTTTCATGCGTAAATGAAGTGTTCGAATGTTTTTTAGAATACTAGCAGCACGCATGGAATCCATCACAGGACCCAGTAACATCGCACTACCAGAATTTACATCTATTAATTCGCAAATAAACTCCTCATCAGCGCAAATAATACCCCCAACTGTATCAGATGTTCCATTTATAAATTTGGTTAAAGAATGTACAACTACATCTGCTCCCATTTTTGCAGGAGAAAAAATCATTGGTGTAAACGTGTTGTCCACTACTAATTTTACTCCATTTTTTTTTGCAACTTTTGAGATTGCTTGGATATCAGAAACTTCGAGTAAAGGATTACTCATAGTCTCACAGTAAATAACTTTCGTTTTATCAGTAATTGCATCCTCAATTTGAGTCAAATCAGTTGTGTTTACAAAAGTAGTTTTAATATTAAATTTTTGTAAGTAGTTTTTCATAAAGGCATAAGTGCCACCATAAATTGTTCGGCTACTTATAATTTCATCATCTGTATTGCATAATTGTAAAATTGTAGATGTAATTGCTCCCATACCAGATGCAGATAAAATAGCGCCTTTCACCCCTTCCATTTGAGCAATGGCTTGTCCTAAATAACAAGTAGAAGGATTAGTATGGCGAGAATATAAATAACAACCCTCTCGATTCCCCTCAAAAACATCACCCATTGTTTTCCCTGCTAAATAAGTGAAGGTAGAAGAATCAGCAATGGAAGGATTAACGCCTCCAAATTCTCCAAAAAATTGTAAATCTTGTATGCTGTTTGCTGGGCTTTTTTTAGTCTTTTTCACGGTTTCCTAATTTTTTGCAAAACTGCTGAAATTAAAGTGACCTATTCTAAGAAATAGGAAAAGATAGTTAAGAAAACTAAATTTTTTCGTCTTCCTCATAATAGCCATAACCCTCACCACCATAGCCATAGCCATATCCGTAGCCGTATGCATTTTGGCTATGTTGAAAATCATTTATAATGATATTCAAATTATTTACTCTTTTGTTTTCAAATAATGTGTTAGCAATAGATAACATCTTTTTCTTGGAATACATATGCCGAACTATGTAGAGATTAACATCTGCATATTTCATTAAGCGTACTCCATCTGTAACAAGACCAATTGGTGGGGTGTCAATAAATACATAAGCATATGTTTTTTGCAACTCCTTTATAAGNTCCTCCATTTTTGGATTTTCAAGTAGTTCAGCAGGATTTGGCGGAGTTGGCCCCGAAGTAATGATATGCATATTTTCGACATCACTCTTTTGAATCGCCTCATCAACTGAGCATTTATTAATTAGAAAACTGCTNAGTCCTATTTTCTCATTAACATCAAAATCCTCATGAATCTTTGGCTTTCTTAAATCTGCTCCAATAAGAACTGTTTTGTGTCCTGCAAGTGCAAATACGGAAGCCAAGTTAATACTACAAAATGTTTTTCCNTCACCCCCTATCGAAGAAGAAATGGCAATAACTTTTTTCTGCTTATCAGCAGCTAAATACTGTATGTTTGTCCTGATTGAACGGAAAGATTCTGACATTGCAGATTTTGGATTGTTCAGCACGACAAGGTTTGTAGGTTTGTCGCTATGCCCAATTACCCCTAAAATTGGGATATCTGTGGAATCTGTAAGATCGGTTTTACTTCTAATGGTATTATTAAAAAAGTCCCTTATTGAGATAATGCTCATTGGAATACCTAAACCAAAAATGAGTGCAATAAAATAAGCCAATTTTTTATTTGGGGAAATAGGCTCTTTGCTGTCAAGTCGAGCAAAATCAATTACCTTATGATCGGCAACATTTCCAGCTTTTGCAATTTTTGCTTCTTCTTTTTTCTCTAATAAATATTTATAAATATTCTCGCTTAAAGTAAATTTTCGCTGTAAATACACAAAATCTCTTTCCGATTTTGGCAAGGACTCTATTTCTGTTTCAAAACTTTTAACTCTTGCTTTTAACTCATTTCTACTTATTANATTAGAAGCAATAATACTTTTAATATTTTCAATAAGATTCTTCTTAAGATTGCTGATTTGAGAATCTATCGAAATAAGTCTTGGATTTTTTTCTTGAGAAGTAAGTCTGATTTCTTCTTGCTGCGCATATAATTCTGAGAGTTTTACAATCAAATTATTTAGCAGCGGATCGTTTATTCCTATTGTGGAAGGTGCTACAATCTTTTCATTATTCTCGTTTTCTTTTACATATCTAAGCAAAGATTGATAATATTTATGGTGTGTTTCAAGTACAGATAACTCATTATACAACTTTTGAATTTGATAAAATGCCCCAAACTCTTTATAAGTTACCGCCAAATTTGGATTTTCGGATTTGAACTTCTCCAAACTCGACTCTATAAGATGTAAAGAATCGCTAACATTAATAATCTGTGATTCTATAAATTCAACCGTATTGGTTGCCATTTTATTTTTTTCATTTAATCCATTACCGATATAGGCCTCTGTAAGTTTGTTTAAATAATCAATGTTCTTTCTTGGGGAATACCCTTTAATATTAAGCTTTAGCACAGACGCATCTTTATTGATAGGATTAATGGTTGTAAGCCGCACATATTTATCAACAAGTGAGGTAATGTTATGAATAGTAAATGAATAGCTATGTTCATTAAGCAAATCAACAGATCTAAAATGCTCATTATTCTTATTAACAACAAAAGAAAAACCTTGACCCTCAACAACTTCACCAAACTTATATGTTTCGTCTATTTTTACATTCAGCGGAATGCTTTTATCAAACTTTTCCGTAATTATATTATACGCATAGCTATCATCTGCAGAGACATCTAAATTATACTCTGATTCATTAAGTATAGTTATATAAAAATCGCTTCCGGTTACTTGAGGGTGTAGAGAGTCAACAATAACAACAAAGGGTAAATTTTCATACAAAACTGAAGTGATGATTTTTCCATGTTTAAAATAACTAATTCCAAAATTCAAATCTTCCACCACTTGCTTTGTTATCGAGTAGGAATTAAGTAGTGCAATCTCATTCTTTAAATTTGTTTTTCCACTAAATATTTCCAAACCTTCTAATAAATTTTCAGCACCTAATTGAGAATTTCTATCATCTCGAATAAGTAAAGTAGACGACACGCTATAGATAGGTTTTGAATACCTATTATATAAGAATGCAATAAAAAAGCAAAATAGAACAGAAATAATAAAATAATACCAATAATGAGCATACTTAAGCAGGATAGCTTTTAAATCTATAGTTTCTTCTTGAGGCTGATTAGTATGTTTATCTGCTGTCAATTTATTCTGTTATTTTTAAAAATACATTAACCACTACCGCCAAAGTGGTAAGTGCGGACAATAATACTTGCGATTGTGATTTTCTAAATGTACGATACTTCAATGGTTCAACATAAATCACATCATCATTTCTGAGATAATAAAAATCAGACAAAAGCAATTGTTGATCGGTTAAATCAACAATGTTGATTTGCTTCTTGTTTTTATAAGTTCTAACTATTTTGATTTTTTGCCGATTGGCATAATCGGTCACATCACCTGCCATAGCTAATGCTTCAAAAATGGTTAAATCCTCTTTAAATACAGGAAAAGCGCCTGCATTATTTACCTCTCCTAAAATAGTAACTTGAAAATTAGCCAACTTTACAATTACAATGGCATCTTTTAGATACTCATTTATAACTCTTTGGATAGATTTCTTTGCTTGCTCCAAGTTTTGGCCCAGCAAATAAATCTCTCCTATTACAGGAACTTCAATATTCCCTAAGCTATTTAATGCAAAACCATTTAAATAAAGATTTGCCATTGAGGCAGGGTTTCCTGAAGAATTCGTATTGGTCTCTACATTGAAAAACTCATGTGTTTTATTATTCTGGCTTAGAATTCGTACAAAAAGCACATCTCCAATTTCCAAATGATGTACTGGCGGAGTGGTGTTGATTTCTTTTTCTGTAATCGGATTGTTATTCATATAAACTACTTTTCGCATGGGAATACACGACTGCAAAAAGAGAAACCCAAAAAGAAACAGTAAAATAAAATAGCTATTTGCTTTTTTCATAATTCAGAATTTTATTCGACAAAAATACAAAATGTAAGGTGATAACGCTAGTCCGCAACAAATTGTATTAGATTTTGGTATAATTTTTGCATTGGTAAACCAACCACATTAAAGTAAGATCCTTGAATTTCTTCAATTCCAATCAACCCAATCCACTCCTGAATACCATAAGCGCCAGCCTTATCAAAAGGTTTGTAGTTTTTGATGTAAAAATTTATTTCTTCAGAAGAAAGCTTTTTAAAAAACACTTTTGTATTGACTGAAAAAGCGATTGACTTTTCAGTACTTGATATGCAAACGCCTGTTATTACCTGATGCCGACCATTAGATAAAAACGTGAGCATTTCAACTGCCTCTTTTTCATTATTTGGCTTGTTTAATATCCTGTCTTCTTTAGCAACAATGGTGTCTGCAGTTATTAATATTTCATTTTTTATTATTGTATTTTTTAGTGCTTCTGATTTTTGTGTGGCAAGAAATTTTGCAATTTGTTCTGGAGGTAGTTTTTCATTAAATTGTTCATCTGAATTACTAAGCCTTATTTCAAAATCAACTGCTAATAATTTTAATAATTCTTGTCTTCTTGGAGAAGCCGAGCCCAACACAATTTTTTTGTTTTTAAGATTTTCTCCTAACATTCTTATAGTAAATAAAAATAGGTAAAAAGTGGAATAGAACAAATGCCTAAGAGCATAATAATTTTACTAAACTGACTTAAGAAATAAAAGTCCTTTTTGACTTTTGCTTTGTAAAGTTTTATCACGAAAAGTAAAATTGTTGTTTGTAAAATTCCAGTATAAATAATGGCAAATTGGTCAGTCCCCCAAATGATTACTGATTTATAAACCTCACCATCCCATTTTATACTGTTTAAGGAAATAATCTGATACTGAAAATTTTGCCAAGCCAAAATAATTGCGGCTACAAATAGGCTTAATATTAGTGAAATGATTTTTGTTTTTTTGTCCCCTAACACTATAGCAACTGTTTTGGCTTTTATGGCAATATCGCCTTCTTTATCTTCCAAATCTTTTATAAACTCTCTAATCAAAGTAAGTAAAAATGAGAAAATTGCATAAACTAAAATGATTTTAAGAATCATCATACCACTTTCATTTCCAGAATAGTGAATGTGAGGAATAATATCAAAAAGTGCCGTATTGATAAAAACCAAAGCCGTAAGGATAGCCACATGTAGATTGCCAATTAAAAATCCTGTTTTCATGGATTTAGAATAGCGCCACAAAAAGAAAATGCAATAAACAAAAACCAAGCTATAAAGTGGTTTATCAATAATTATTGACAAATAAATCCCTACTGCGAGTGCAATAAGATTACAAATGGAATACCATATAACTGCTGTTTTGACGTTTATTATCTGCCCAATTATCAAATGCTTCTTTTTATTTATAGTATCGGTTTCAACATCATAAATATCATTGACAATATAACCAGCAGCAGTAATTAAAATAGTAGTAATTACAAACAGTAAAAATTGAAATTTTGAAAGTGCAGGGAAAGGCAAAAATGTTTCTGTTAATGAGAAACGAATAAAATACTGACTAAGCGCAACTATCAATAAATTCTTGTAGCGAATGAGCTGAAAAAAGGCTGTCAATTTTTGCATGCTACTCTTGTTTTAGAATTTGATTGCTAATCAATTTGTAAACATCTATTAGATCTTTATCTTCTAGTAAAGCTATGTGATTAGTTATGGTTTGTAAATCCTTTCGTTTAGCAGGGCCAGTTTGCGCATTTTGTGGGTCATTAGCTTGTATTTTGTTTGCTGTTTCAGCAATTAAAGGCTTTAGTATCTCAAAATCCAAAGCTGATTCTACCAACAGCTGCTCTGCAATCGTATACATCTGATTAGTGAAATTACAGGCAAAAACTGCTGCTAAATGCAAAACTTTTCTCTGCTTTTCCTTAATTTTAAATACCTTGTTTGAAATGCTTTTAGCAACTTGTATTAGAGTTTTTTCAAATGCTTTGTCTTGAGATGAAACACAAAAAGGTACTTCTTTTAACTCTAAAGAAATACCTTTGCTAAAAGTTTGCACTGGATAAAATACAGCTGTATTTTCCACACTTACACTTCCAGAAGTGTGTGCTACTGGCAACTTTTTTATTTTACTTGCAACTTCAGCAATTGCATCATCATTTACAGCTACAATAGCAAAATCAGCTCTTTTTATTTTTCCTAAATCTGATTCGAAATCTGCATTTACTTTTTGAGCCAATGCTGAAGCATTAGCTTTGTTTTTGCTAATTACTTGCAGAATTTGATGTCCAGCATCATATAAAGCTTGCGCCAAATGATGCGCCACATTCCCTGACCCTATTAATACAATCTTCTGCATAATTTAAAGCGAAAATAGTTGATTAAGCAAACAAAATTATAATTTTGCAAACTAATAATTTCCAAATGATTAATAGACTTTTCAACTTTTTATGTTCGATGAAATTTGCGGCAATTTTACTGTTTGCTTTTGCTTTTGCTATTGGTTATGCCACTTTTATTGAGAATGATTTTGGAACAAGGAGTGCAAAAGCTTTGATTTTTAATGCTTTGTGGCTTGAACTTATACTGGCTTTATTATGTCTGAGTTTAATACTACAACTATTCAAACAACATATGTTTAGATGGAAAAAAATAACGCTTTTAACATACCATCTTGCCTTTATTGTTATTCTTATTGGCGCAAGCACAACTAGATATTTTGGTACTGAAGGGATGATGCACATTAGAGAAGGTAAAATGGAGAACAAATTCGTCTCTGACGATTTGTATTTGCAAATTAAGGTGGATGATAAGGCCTATCAATACGAATATGACAAACGGCTTTATCTCTCACCAATTAGCAATAATCATTTTTCCATTCCAATTGATTTTTTAGATAATGATGTTAGAATAAAATATGTTAATTTTATACCAAATGTAACCGACTCACTCATTGATAATGTAGAGAATGGAGCGCCTATTATCCATTTAGTTGTGCCAGGAGAAGATGGGATGCAATCTGTTTTTCTATCAGATGGAGAAAGAAAATTAATTGATCAGTATAGCTTTACATTAAACAATCCACATGAAAAAGCCATCAATTTATTTTTTAATGACAGTTTGATGCTAGTGGCGAATTTAGATATTGAAAGCATGAGCATGTTAGATAGAAGTACTGCAACTCTAGCTAAAAATCAAAGAAACATTTTAGAAAAAAGAAAGTTATACACTGCTGAAAATTTACAGTTTGTGATAAAAGACGTTCATCCTAAGGCAAAGATAATTCCTGCAAGCAAACATCTAAAAATGGAAAATGGAGAAGAAGATGTGCTTGTAGTTGATATCTTTTGTAATGAAAAAAGTAGAAGGCTCGAACTAATTGGCGGAAGTGGATTTGTAAGTACAAAAAGCAAATTTGAATTGGGCGGATTAAATTTTACAATTTCATATGGTGCAAAATATTTACAAACACCTTTTTTCATCAAGCTGAAAGATTTTCAATTGGAACGCTATGCAGGTTCTATGAGCCCGTCTTCATTTGCTTCTGAAGTGAGTGTTATTGATGGTGAAAACATATCAGATTATAGGATTTTCATGAACAATGTGTTAAATTATAGAGGGTATCGCTTTTTTCAATCTTCTTACGATAAGGATGAAAAAGGCACAATCCTTTCGGTAAATCAGGATTGGTGGGGCACTTTGATTACTTATGTTGGTTATGGACTTTTGTTTTTGGGTATTCTGCTAACTTTTTTCTCAAAAAACACAAGGTTTAAGATGCTGGGCAAGAAGTTAAAGCTCATGAAACAAAAAACACTTTTATTGCTTTTAGTGTGTGGCTTTTCATTTTTTCATGCAAAAGCAATGCAGAAAAACAGCAATGTAGACAGCTTGCTTGAAGTAAATTTGATAGATGCAACTCATGCAGAAAGAGCGTCACTTTTGTTGGTGCAGGATAATGGCGGAAGAATAAAACCTTTGAGTACTTTATCGTCTGAATTTATTCGAAAGATTTCTAGAAAACAAAATTTGTATGGACAATCTACCACACAAATAATGCTTGGAATGATGAGTAATCCAGTAGCCTGGGGGAATATCCCAATCATAAAAGTTTCAAATCCTGAGCTTAAAACAATTCTGAATACTGAAGAAAAGTTAATTTCATTCATACAGTTTTTTGAGGAAGACGGAAGCTATAAGCTCAATAAATTTGTTGAAGAGGCGTACAATAAAGAACCTCAGAACAGAGGTAAATTTGATAAAGATGTGATTGTAGTTGATGAGAGAATAAACCTTTGCTATCTTATTTTTAGTGGAGGATTCTTGCGACTTTTCCCACTTGCTAATGATAGTAATAATGTTTGGCATCCTTATACTAAAAATGAACTCTTTTCTTCTAATGATTCCCTATTTGTGACTAATATCATGAGTATGTATTTCAATGCTGTAAAGTCGGCAAAAGCAAATAATGATTGGGAAACTGCCACTGAGATTTTGAACTACATTCAAAAATTCCAAGAGAAATATGGTGAGGCTGTAATACCTGCAACTTACAAAACAGAATTAGAAGTACTGTATAACAATATACAGATCTTTGGAAGGTTGTTTATGGCTTATTTCATGTTGAGTATCTTGCTTTTGGTGTTTGTAATTGCACAAATCTTCACTTCAAGTAGATGGCTCAATATTTTAGTAAGATCCTTAAAGTGGCTCATATTTAGTGCTTTTGCCCTGCATACTATTGGACTTATTGTAAGATGGATAATTTCTGGTCATGCTCCTTGGAGTAACGGCTATGAATCTGTGATATATATTGCATGGGCAACACTTTTTGCTGGCATATTATTTAGCAAGAAATCATCTCTTACTTTGGTAGCAACAACCGTAGTTTCGTCTCTTTTACTTATGGTAGCTAACCTAAACTGGCTGGATCCAGAAATTACCAATTTAGTGCCTGTTTTAAAATCTTATTGGTTGTTGATTCATGTAGCTATCATCACAGCATCTTATGGATTTTTAGCACTTGGTGCTATGCTTGGGCTTTTTGCGCTTTGGCTTACTATTATTGCTAAGTTTTCTGCAAATAATAAATTGAATTTGGTTTGTGAAGAAATAACAATTATCAATGAAAAGTCATTGACAATTGGGTTATATATGCTCACTATTGGTACTTTTTTAGGTGGCATTTGGGCCAATGAATCTTGGGGTAGATATTGGGGTTGGGATCCAAAAGAAACTTGGGCATTAGTAAGTATTTTGGTGTATGCTATAATTTTACATTTGCGTTTTATCCCTGCCATGCAAAGCAGATATGTATTTAATGTAGTGTCTGCTTTTGGTATTTGGTCAATCATCATGACTTATTTTGGAGTGAATTATTATCTTTCTGGCTTACATTCTTATGCAGCTGGAGACCCTATGCCTATTCCTAACTTTGTGTATTACCTTTTGGGGATAATGATTGTTTCGGCTATTTTAGCAAAATTGAATATAAAAACGACTAATCATGAAAGTTGATGTTTTGGTTTTTGGCGCACATCCTGATGATGTAGAATTAGGTTGTGGAGGCACTGTTATTAAATTGGTAGCAGCAGGAAAAAAAGTTGGTATTATTGATTTGACAAAAGGAGAGTTAGGCACTAGAGGAAGTGCTGAAACAAGAAAGCAGGAGTGCGAAAAGGCAAGCGAAATATTGGGGGTAGCAATGCGCGAGAATATGAATTTCAAAGATGGTTTTTTTGAAAATTCGGAAGTAAATAAATTAGCCATTATCAAAAAAATAAGGAGACATAAACCAGAGATTGTGATTGCCAATGCTCCAACTGATAGGCATCCCGACCATGGAAGAGCATCAGAAATTGTCTTAGACGCTTGTTTTTTATCTGGATTGGAAAAAGTAGATACAGAGCAAGAAGTATGGCGACCCAATGCCATTTATCATTATATACAGTTTATGCATTTGCAAGCTGATTTTGTGATTGATATTAGCAAGCAAATGGATAAAAAATTACAAGCTGTAAAAACCTACAAAACACAATTTTACGATAAAAAATCAAAGGAAACCGAAACCATTATTTCCAAAAAAGGATTCTTGGAAAGTGTAAAATATAGGGCGCAAGATTTGGGTAGGCAAGCAAATTGTGAATTTGCAGAAGGTTTTATCTCAAGCCAATTGCTTAAGGTAGATTCCTTTTTTGATATCAAATAAGAAAGCCGAGCAAGCTCGGCTTTCTTTCTAATAACTTCACTAAAAATCTATTTCGTTACAACTAACTTATTGCTAAAAGCTTTGCCAGCAATTTGTGTGTTGATATAGTAAATACCTGCATCATAATCTTCAATATCTAATACTACCAAACTATTGCCTTCTGTAAGAGTTGTAGCATTAAAAAATACTGTTCTACCTAATATATCTACGACTTGAATAGCAACTTCTGAAGTTTTATCCAATGCTAAATTGATATTGGTTTTATTCTTTGTTGGATTTGGATAAAGCTCCAAACTCAAATTGTTTTGTATAGGAGTATTCTGAATTGCAGAAACTATAAAGTTAGTATCTAACTCCAGATAAACAATATCGTTCATACCCACTGCATCTTCATCTCCCCTTACGCATAATCCTGGCTCCATATCTTTTTGATAAACCAATCTAACTTTATCGTCTACATTTCTTTCCATAGAAGCGAATACGCACTCTCCCATGCCTAAAAACAAGCTAATTGGCGTAATATCAATAGGAGCTGTCCAATTCATACCACCATCATATGATTTAATAATATTCACATGACGATAATGCTGAGCTCCATTATCATAACCTTCCATTACTGAAGAAAAAGAAACATATATAGTGCCATTGGCATCTATTCCACAAGATGGCATAGATGAAAGAGAAGAATAATAAGTAGCTATGTCAAGCACAAGGCTTAATGAACTATCACCATCCATATCTTGTGCTCCCGCTATAACACTCATATTATCTGACCACCAAACAGAATTTGAAATCTGTCCTCCAGTAGTATCTGGACCAATACTTTCATTCCAGTATAACAATCCATTAGTGCCAGGAAAATAAGAAGAACCTGCATCAGTAAGATCTGCATCCAGAATTCTCATATTACCTGCAAAAACATGTGCCATGCCATTATTATCAAGTAATAGTGCTCCTGAACCATCTGTACTATACAACGTATCCATTAATCCGTCATTATCTATATCAAGACCTTGGTCTGTCACATATTTATCAACAGGAAAATCAAGCACAATTGTTTTAGTCCAAGTTGTACCATTATCATTTGACTTCATAATAAATGTGTCATCCCATTCTCCAAAAAATGCAATACAAACAGTTTCTCCCTGTGCCTTAATTGCATAACTATCTCCTCCGAATCCAGTAAACATTGAGCTGTCAATAGTAGGTAATTGCATATCCTGTATATCCCATGTTACACCTCCATCTTGAGAACGATAATACAATAAAGCTCCATCTAATCCATTGTAGATAGTACCTGAGAGTCCTGATGGGGCAGTCACTCCAATCATATGAATTGTCTCTTCATTTAACCCTCCTATAGTAGAACGATTCCAAACTAGATCTCGATATAGACCAATACTATCTTGAGCAGACACAATTTGCTCATTCCATGCACCAGAGCCAATCGTATCTCTATAAGTCATTTGAAAATATGAATTTGTAGTATTGTGTGCAATTGCTAATTCTTTTCCAGAACCAGTTGCAAGCATGGAAGGCCAACCGCATCTAGAAGATTCCAGACTAGCTGATGGAAATGCTCCCCAAGCTGTTCCGTCAAAGAAATTATAACCTGTACCTCTATCAGAATAAGAAGTGTTAAATTCATTACTTCTTGACCAAGCAACAGAAATTGTACCATCATAATGGCGTAAAATTCTATCCATCACGGCAGCATTGGTTTGTAAATCATAAGTTGTACTTCCTACAATTTCTTCATTAATTGGAGCTGCCATTCTCATAGCAGCAGTTGTAGTATTTGGTGTTTGCATTAAATCTTTCAATACTTCATCTCCACTCATAATAACTTTATCATTTATCAGTGCTTTTTTAGATGAATTAAGCGCTTTGTTTGGTGCGATTTGAGCCATCAAATTAGCGCCAAAAAAGTATATAAAAGTGAGTAGTAGTGCTTTTTTCATAATCATTTTTTTAGTTTCTAGATAATTTTAATGGGTAAATTTATAAATTATTTTCACTTCAAGCCTTTATAAAACTGAAATAATTGCTGTGCTTCTGATTGCCAATTGTAGCGCTTGTCTGCAGCTTCCAATGCACTTTGCTGAAAAGAATTTAAAGTAGCTTGCTGATCTAAAAGTTTTTTAATTGCATTTGCCAATTGATGAGCATCTCTTTTTTGTAATAAAATCCCACATTTTGCTTTTCGTAAAATTGTAGTTGTTGCAGGTAAATCCACAGCAACAGTCGCTAAGCCCATTGTCATATAATTAAACAATTTGTTAGGTGGTCCTGCCAAAGTATTACGCTTTTCATTTGTATTGCAAATAATTCCTATGCTGCAATTCGCTATTGCTTTGGGCACATCTTTGTATGGTAACCATCCTGTAATTTCAATATTTTCTTGCAGATTATTGGCTTTGATTTTGGTATGTAAATATTTTTTTTCAGCCCCAAAAACATCACCAATTATTCTAAACTTGAAGTTTGGATGGCTTTTTTTCAAAATGATTAATGCTTCCACAATCATTTTCAATCCTCTATTAAACCAAAGTGCTCCTTCATGGCAAATAATGACTTCACTATTTTCTTTTCTGTGGTTTGTAAAAAAAGCTGGAGAACAATTGTAAATAACTGTTGTGTTTAATTTCGGATTTTCTTTTAATAATGATTCTTGGGTGATGCCATTTGCTGTAATGATGTTTTGCAGTTTATTAAGACAAAGTTTTTTCAAAATCCACTCTTTTATAGAACGAGTGAAAATCCATGGCTCATGGGCGTCATAAATGAGTTTTGCATTTGTTTGTTTTTGGATTTTTAGCCCAATAAAAGCCGTTTGTGGTTCGTGCGCATGATAGACATCTGCATTTATTTCCTTAGCTTTATTGATGAATGCTTGCCAAGATTTTCCTTTGCCTATTTTATGCAGTATTTTCTGAAAGAATCCACTTTGCTTTTTAATGCCGTAAATTTTTATACCATCAACTGTTATTGTTTGCTCTCCTTCGGTGTTCAATATATTGCCTGAGATATCTTTCAAAAATCCGTTTTCGTCAGCAAGGCACAAAACACCCACCTGAAATCCTTTGTTTTTTAATGAAAGTGTCTCTTTAAAAAAGATACGATCATCTTTTGGTGAGTGCAGTGATGTAATCATGCATACTTTCATGATTTTATCATTTTAATGTAATAATACCACAGCCCAATTAAATGCGTAAATCGAGAAAAAATACTAGCATAAATTGCACCCAATACTCCAATAGTTGGTACCAATATCACATTACCTAAAACGTTTATAAAAGCCTCTAGATATGCTACATTTCTTAGCTCCTTTCCTTTTGACTTTACCGATAAAAAACTAAAAGGTGCATACATGCCCTGAAAAAGAAATGCAATTGAAAGCGGAACTATAAAATCACTTGCTTGCATATAATCATCTCCAAATAAGATGCTTACAATCAAATCAGAAAAGAGATACAAAAAGAAAACACAAAAGCTTAGCCAAAGGGTGTTGTAGATAAAAACACGCAATGGAATCCTGTCTTTAACAGCAAACTTTTTAAAAATACTATTTACAAATGCCCGAGAAAAAAAGGTCATTGGAGAGCAAATAACAGAAGCTAAAGTGTAAAATCCTAATTGAGTAATATTCACAAAATAGGTGATGAAAAGTTCATCTAATTTGAAGGTAGACTGATTGACAATGGCACCAAAATAATAAGCATATCCAAAACTTTTATTTTTTGCTTTAACTAATTGCATATTTTTTTGTACTCCATTAAAAGAGGGCTTCAAAGCACTTAAAATAACTAAGGTAGAAATCATCCAAGAAAGCAGATTTAACAAAATGATCAGCTGAACATCTAATTCACTAAACCGCCAAATTGCAAATAGAGAAACAAAAAAAAGCACTTTGGAAAACAGATGAAAAATAGCTAAGCTTTTGAGTTTGTTGGCGCCAATTGTAATTTCAGAAATAAAAAATTGAAAAGGAAGTACAAAGCAAAATGGTGACAACAACATTAGCAAGTTCCCTATTTTCACACCTAATAAATCATCAATAAAAAAGCTAAATCCAAAGATGGCCACCGAAAACAATATACCAAGAATTGTTGCAATCAGTATACCTAATCCGAAAAATTCTTTCTCTTTTTTTTCATCCTCATTATTAGCAAGCAGTACTTTTAAGGAAGAAAAAGAAGCGTAATGAAAAAACAAAACCACCACTGAAGAAATAGTGCCAAAAAGAGCAAGCAAGCCATATTCTTTTGGGGGAAGTGCATTCGTTTGTATGCTTTTAATCCCTAAACCAATAATCAACACTAAAATTTGAGTGGAAAATAAACTTAAGGTATTGCTAACTTCTTTTTTGTAAAGTTGTAAATCTTTTAGGCTCCTAATAATTAATTCTCTCACCTTAGAATATATTTTTGTATTTAAGACGAATAGAATTTCCAATTACAATAACATCAGAAAAAGCCATAAATAGCGCGCCCCACATTGGATTAAGAAAACCCATAGCAGCAATGGGGATAGCCACTATATTATAGGAAAAGGCCCAAAACAAATTTTGCTTTATGGTGAGTAAGGTATGTCGAGCTACTTGTAGGGCTTTTGGTAATTGAGAAAGTTCAGATTTGTGCAATAGAATTACATCTGATGAGTCAATAGCCACTTCAGTTGCATTACCGATAGAAATACCAACAGTTGCCTTTGCTAAGGCTGGAGCATCATTGATCCCATCTCCGAACATAGCTGTAGGATTTTTACTGACTAATTTTTCTATTTGCATTAACTTGTCTTTTGGTAATTGCTGAGCAAAAACTTCTGAGAATTTAATTTTTTGATTTAAGTCTTCACATTTTTTTGCCTTATCACCACTTAAAAGTATGCTTTCAATTCCCAAACTTTTCACTTTGTTGATAACAACTTCTGTGTCTTTTTTAAGCTCATCTTCTATATCGATATAAGCAACTACTTTATTGTTTTTCAATAAAAATAAATCATGCTGATTTTTTAAATTTTCAGAAATTCTATTTGAGCCAATTTGATAATAATCAGCATCAAGATTTGCCGAAATCCCAATACCTTTTTCTTCATTGATGTCTGTTAGCGCTAATTTTTCAGCATTTGCTTTCAAATTTTTAACTAGAGATTGTGCAATTGGATGGGAGGAATGTTTTTCCAAATTATAGATAACACTCTTTATAAATTGCTCATCTCCTTCCAGAATTGTTACCTGCTTAATTGCAAAATCTCCAGTAGTTAGCGTACCTGTTTTGTCAAAAACGATATTTTTAATAGTTGCTAATTTCTCAAGCGTTGCCCCTCCTTTTAACAATATTCCTTTTTTGGCTGCCCTACCAATACCTACCATTACAGCTGTTGGAGTAGCCAAACCCATAGCACAAGGACACGAAATAACCAGTACAGCTACTGCTCTTAAAAAAGGATCTTTTATAACAGAATCAATAGAAAAATAAGAGATAATGCTATTAGAGAAAAAATAAGTCAGTATAGCAATGAGTAATACGAAAGGAACAAAAACACCACTAACCTTATCGCTAATTCTTTGAATTTTCGGCTTGTTTTCTTCTGCATTTCTAACCAGCTCTATAATTTGAGAAATCAACATGTCATTACCAATTGAAGTAGCTTGTATCTTAATGCTTCCTGATTTGAGTATGGTCCCTCCAATCACACGCTCTTCCAATACTTTATTAATTGGGATACTTTCTCCTGTCAGCATGGATTCATCAATTAAAGCTGAGCCCCAAATCACTTTTCCGTCCACTGGGATTTTATCGCCTGCATTCACAATAAGCACATCATCTACTTTTATCATGTCAAATGAAACTTCCTCAATTAGATTGTTTACCTCTTTTTTAGCAATTCCTTTTTTAATTGCTGAAAGCTCCCTTATTGCGGTTGTGGTCTGCCGCACAGATCTATCTTCCAGCACATTACCAAGTAATACTAGCGTTATAATGGTTGCTGTAGTTTCAAAAAATAAAAAATGGTGCACTTGCTCGTTACCATTATACAAGACCCAACCATAAATACTATAAAAGAAAGCAGCAGAACTGCCCATCAGAATAAGTACATCCATATTGGGTAATCCTGATTTCAAACTTGAATAAGCGCTTTTACCAAAATGAATACAACCTACAAAAAACACTGGTAAGCAAAGCACAAATTGCAAAAGTGCATTGTGCAAAATGCTGTCCTTTGGCAAAAACATATGTGAAAAAAGAGGAATAGTGAAAAAAAGCGTAAAAAAGAATTTTTTCTCAAGAACAGAATATTTTGGGACTGAATCCTGATTCGATATTTCTTTTACTTTAAAGCCAAGGGCTTGTATTAACTCTTTTACATTATCGAAATCATGCTGTTGCGTTGTGGAAAATGACGCCTCAGCAGAGGCAAAATTTACACTTACATTTTGTACGCCATTTTTATCTAGATGCTTTTTGATTCCAAGCGCACAATTGCCACAAGTCATACCTTCAATTTTAATAAATTCTTGCTTGCTTTTTTTTCTCATAACGGAAACAAATATACTGCATTTTTACTTTTCAATATAGCATCCTAATATGTATCAAATATTTATATTTGCAGCCGAAAAAATGGTGGTTGTAGCTCAGTTGGTTAGAGCACCGGATTGTGGTTCCGGGGGTCGTGGGTTCGAATCCCATCATCCACCCAAAAAAGAAAGGAGCATATAGCTCCTTTTTTATTTTAAGAGTTTTTGCAAACTTCTTTTTAATCTTTCTTTTGGAAAGAACCCTGGAATATAATTGGTTACTTGATGCTTTCCGTTTATTATTATAATATAAGGGTAGACATATTGGTATTTGCCATCTTTTACCAATTCATGATACAAATCGTGCCGAAAACTTTTACCATGTGCAATAGGCTGCTGATTGAAATATCTTTTACCATTAAACTCAAGCGTGTCTTTAGTGCGCGCATTTAGCATCACAGGAAAAAAGTTCTCATTGATCAACTTTACAATTTCAGGATTTTTGAGAGTCTCTGCTTTCATCTTCTTACATTCAGGGCAACCATTTATAAAGAAAAATACAAACATATCACTTTTGTATTTTTCTGTTAACTCTTCCGCATTTTCAATACTTAACCAATGAATTTCTTTTTGTTCTTGTCCTTGCGAAAAGACTGAAAAACTGAGGAAAAAAAAGCATAAAACAACTGTTAGTTGTTTCATTTTGTTGGATTTATGATTTTATTGGCTCCCGCAATCCAAGCAGTAGGACCGCCAGCAAGATATCCTTGTGAACCTAATTTTGTAAAATTCACTTTGCTTTCCTGTATTTCAGGATTAACAAACCAAATAGTAGGATAACCCCTTACGCCAAACAATTGCTGAAGCTCTCTGTTTTGTTTCTGCAGCTCAGCAGGAAGCTGAGTTCTTCTTGGAAAATCTATTTCCACTAAAATTATATTTTTATTTGCCCAACTATTAAACTCTGGCTTAAAGAAAACTTCTTTCTGCAAGCGTTTGCACCAACCACACCAATCACTTCCTGTGAAAAAGAAGAGTAGTGGATTACCAGTTTTTAATGATAAATTTATTGCTTGATTTACATCTGTATGCCATTCCAAAGGTTTTTGTTGTGCAAATCCATTCAGAGATAATGTTACTAATAATACTACTAATAAGTTTTTCATTTTATTATTGTTAGTGAATATCGTGCATTAATTTTTTAATTATTGGAGAAATCAAAAGTGTGACAATAGCAATACCTATAGTAACAAACCCTATCTTTCCAAACAAATCATTATATATCATTGCTTCGGCAACCCCATTTGCCGCAGAATCAACTCCACTAAACAACATATTGTTTAATTTACCTAATAATCCTTCTGAACTTGTTGTTTGACCGCTTATTGTTAGTTTTGCTAGTACTCCTGCAATATAATGTGCAACTGTAGATGATAAAAACCAAAGACCCATGAAAAATGCTACAGATTTCTTAGGGCTCAATTGGGTCACTTTCGACAAGCCAATAGGAGAAAGGCACAACTCTCCAGTGGTAATTAACAACCATCCAATCCATAGTGTTGAAAATGGTAATTTTCCAGCATCATTAATAAAATTAATACTATAAGCGAATACTAGGAAACCAAGTCCTAAAAACCCAATACCCATTGCAAATTTTTTGGCCGTATTGGGGTTCACTCCCCATAAATCAAGCTTCTCCCATAATAGTGCAAATGGAAAAGCAAGAAAAATTATATATCCAGGATTTATTGCATTGGTTTGAGAAGCAACCATAAATTTCAAATCAATACACTTGTCTGCCCATACTACCAAGGAGCTTCCTGCCTGTTCAAAACAAGCCCAAAACACAGCACATAGCACTGCTAAAATTAGAATTGATCCAATTTTGTTCGCTGCTGCTGGCTGACCATCTCTATAATTCTCATACATTAGGTAGGCCGCATAACCCACAGAAATTACCAGTAGTACATTTATTATTGTACCCAAAAATTGAGTTCCTCCTGCTTCTAGGACAATTAAATAGGCAAAAATTGGAACAATAAGACATGCAAAAACATATATTAGTTTGTCAATATTTAGATTAAAAAACTTCTTTTCTCGGTATTCAACTGGTTGTAATCCCTTTTCTCCAAATACACCTTTTTTTATACCGTCCCAAAATACTACAACACCTGCTAACATACCTACTCCAGCAAGCCCAAATCCATAATGCCAACCCCACATCTCTCCAATATAACCACACAGTAATGGTGCTACTGCAGCACCTAAGTTTATCCCCATATAGAATATTGTAAATCCAGAATCTCTTTTTATATCGCCTTCTTTATAAAGAGCACCTACTAAGGAAGAAATATTAGGTTTAAAAAATCCATTTCCTGCAATCAGTAATCCTAGTGCACCATAAAAGAAGAAGTCGGTTGGAAATGCCATAAAGAAGTGTCCTATCGCCATCAACACGCCACCAAGCATAATAGCTTTTCTATATCCTATAAATCGATCAGCAAAAAACCCACCAAGCAAGGGTGTAGCGTATACCAATGCGCCATATGCAGCATATATACCATAGGCAATTTCTTCATTGTTTTCTACACTAGCCATATAATCTTTAATGATGTATAAAACAAGTAAAGCTCTCATTCCATAAAAAGAAAATCTTTCCCACATCTCTGCAAAAAACAGATAAAAGAGAGCCTTAGGATGTCCATCCTTTTCTATAAACCATTTTGCCCCAAATACTGCAATTATTGTAAAGAGAATATATCCGATAATTTGACCCATATTTTTATACTTTAAATTTGATTGCCGAAAATAGTAAATTTTCTTTTATAAATTATCGAAAATGAATTTTGTCATTTTTTTATACAAGTGATACCTAGTATTTCCGCCGTAAATACCATGATTTTTATCTGGATAGACAAACAAATCAAATTGTTTATTAGCATTAACAAGTGCGCTTACCATCTCATAAGTATTTTGCACATGCACATTGTCATCTGCACTTCCATGTACTAATAAATAGTGTCCTTTTAATTTATCTACATGATTAATTGGAGAATTTTCATCATAGCCACTTGCATTTTTTTGAGGGGTTTGCATATAGCGTTCCGTGTAGATATTATCGTAATAGCGCCAATTGGTAACAGGAGCAACTGCAATAGCCAATTTGAACACATCTGCTCCTTTTGTAATGGCCAATGAGGACATATATCCACCATAACTCCAACCTTGTATGCCTATACGATTAGCATCTATATATGGTAATTTTCCAAAATATTTTGCTGCATTAATTTGGTCAATAGTTTCATATTTTCCTAATTCTTTATAAGTCATCTTTTTAAATTCAGCACCTTTTCCTCCAGTCCCTCTATTGTCCACACAAGCGACAATATATCCTTTTTGAGCCAGCATTTGATGCCAATAGTAATTGGTCCATCCAAAGGAATTGGTGACTTGTTGCGATCCAGGACCGCCATACAAAAACATAAACAAAGGATAAGTTTTACTTTCATCAAAATCAGGTGGTTTTATCATCCAAGCATTGAGTTCAGCATCTTCCACATTTATGGTAAATAACTCTTTATTGGAAAGATTAAATTCATCCATTTTAGTGTTGAATGCTGCATTATCCTCTAACGTTTTTAACTGAGTTCCATCTGCATGGTGCAAACTAAATACTGGTGCTGAATTTGCAGTTGAAACGGAATTCATATAATATTTCATTCCTTTACTAAAAGAAGCGTTATTAGTCCCCTTAATTGTACTGAGTTTTTTCTTTTCTCCATTTTCAAGGTTTTGCACAAAAACAGAACGATTAATCGAGCCTTCCTCAGTTGAACTATAATAAAAAAACATCTTATCAGAATCTATTCCATGGAATTGAGTAACTTCCCAATTCCCTTTAGTAAGTTGTGTTTCGCCCCCATCTAAATCTTTTAAATATATATGATTAAAACCATCTTTTTCTGATGTCCAAATAAAGTTACCTTCCGGAAGGAAACTAAGGTTGTCATGAATGTCAATATAGTAGTTGTCTGTCTCTGAAAATAGCACGCGATTGGTTCCATCTTCAGCATTTGCTAAAATAAAGTCCAGCTCATTTTGATGACGATTCATTCCAAATAATACCAAAACATTTGGATCGTTAGTCCATTTTATTCTGGGGATATATTCATAATCTTTCTTAGTATAAATATAGTTGCTTTTCTTATTTTCTATATTATAAATATAAACTCTGACTACTGAGTTGTCTTCACCTGCTTTTGGGTATTTAAAAACCTCTTGTGTAGGATATAGCCCGCCTTTGAACAAATCCATAGAGAATTCTTTGACATGACTTTCATCAAATTTATAATAGGCAATGTGTTTTCCATCAGGTGACCATTGAAAGGAACGAACCAATGCAAATTCTTCTTCATATACCCAATCGGAAGCTCCATTGATGATATGATTCTTTTTCCCGTCTGATGTTACCTGTGTTGTTTCTCCTGTTTTAATATTCTTATAGAAAAGGTTGTTTTCAAAAACATACGCCACCTTATCACCATTAGGAGAGAAGGTAGCGTACATTACTTTTTTATCTGATAGTTTTGCCAATTTATCAGTAAAAACATTGTATATATAATAAACGGATTTTGAGGAATAGCGATAAATCTTTTCTTTTTCGGTAGCCAGTAAGATTTGTTGCTCATCCTCACTAAAAATATAACTATTTATTTTAGGAATATCAAAATCAGTACTTTTAAATAAAGTACGGACTTTGTTTCCGCTTTTGAATTTGTATTTAATAATGGCTTGCCCCTCATCAGCTTTTTCCATTGTAGAGTAATGTTCTCCATCATTCATGGAGTTAAAACCACTTATATATTTTGGGTAGAAAGCATAATTTTTCCATAAATCTTCTAAGGTTATATCTATTTTTTGCGCAAAACATGAGCTGATTAGTACAAACCCGATTAAAACTGTTAGTAATTTTTTCAATTTGAATTGTAAGTATAAATTATCAGTGGCTAATTTAATTAATTTTGTGAGGTGGAATACAAGAAAATCAATATTGATGATGTATCAGTTTTGAAAGAAATTGTGGGTGATACTTTTATTTTTACTGATCAGCAGAAATTAACAGAATACAGTCATGACGAAACAGAAGACTTGTATTTTCCACCTGAGGTTGTAGTAAAGCCAAGAACAGCAGAGCAGATAGCTGATATTGTATCATATTGCAATAAACAGAAGATAGCCCTTACCCCTTGTGGCGCAAGAACAGGACTCAGTGGTGGAAGTTTGCCAATTTTTGGTGGTATCGCTTTAAGTATGGAGCGGTTTAATACTATTATAGCAATAGATGAAAGAAACCTGCAAGCAACAGTTGAACCAGGAGTAATCAATCAAAAATTTAGAGATACAGTAGAAAAGAGAGGGCTTTTTTATCCTCCAGACCCTGCAAGTAAAGGTAGTTGTTTTTTAGGCGGGAATTTAGCCGAAAATGCTGGAGGCCCTAAAGCATTAAAGTATGGCGTTACTAAAGATTATGTGCTTAATTTGGAAGTGGTTTTGCCTACTGGAGAAATCATTTGGACAGGAGCCAATGTGCTGAAAAATGCCACAGGATATAACCTTTCACAATTGATGATTGGAAGTGAAGGGACGCTTGGTATTATCACAAAAATAGTATTTAAGCTGATTCCTCTCCCAACTAAAGATCTAACTATGCTTGTTCCTTTTAGTGAGGCTGAGAAAGCTTGTGAGGCTGTTTCCGCAATTTTTCGTGCAGGAATCACTCCATCAGCTTTAGAATTTATTGAGCGTGATGCTATTAATTGGACTTTAAAATATACCGATATTGAGATACAAATTGCTGATAATGTTCAAGCTCATCTTTTAGTGGAAGTTGATGGTAATGATATGGATTTGCTCTATAAAGATTGTGAGCAAATTGCAGAGGTAATGCAACAATATGAATGTGGAGAAATACTTTTAGCTGATAGTCAAAATCAAAAAAATCAGCTTTGGAAATTAAGAAGAGTTGTAGGAGAGGCCGTAAAAGCCAATTCTATTTATAAAGAGGAAGACACAGTAGTCCCCAGAGCAGAATTAGCCAAACTACTGAAGGGGGTAAAGGGCATTGGAAAGGAATATGGATTTCAATCAGTTTGCTATGGGCATGCTGGAGATGGCAATTTACACATTAACATTATAAAAGGAGATATGCCTGATGAAGATTGGAAAAATAAATTAACGAACGGAATTAAAGCAATTTTTGAACTGACCAAAAGTTTGGGAGGTACCATTAGTGGGGAACATGGTATTGGTCTTGTGCAAAAGGAATATATGAATATTGTACTTTCTGAGAAAAACATTGAAATTCAAAAAGGTATAAAAAAGTTATTTGATCCTAATGGAATATTAAATCCTGGAAAAATTTTTAACTAATTTGGAAATATAAGATTCCTTTTTAAGCAAGTCATAAATATTTTATTTTTTAGTAATATTACCCCTAAAAATTAAAGCGAAAAATTATGTGTAAAAACCCCTTTAAAGTGGATGTTGAAGGATTAAACTCACGGCTTTATTTTGTAAAAATAACAGATGGCTCTCAAAGCCAAATAAAGGAACTAACCATTGAGTAAAGCTAATTCACTTCTGATTAAGAAAGCCTTTTTTTATGGAATAATCTCCATTATTGCCTTCTCGGCTTTTTGTACTTTTTTTAGTTGGATGAGCTCTTGGATAGCACTTGTATTAGGCATAATGTATGCTATATTTTTAGGAAATCCTTATGAAGGAAAAAGCGGGAATCTTACCAGCTATTTATTAAAAACATCAGTTGTTGGAATTGGTTTTGGCTATCCGCTTTCGGCAATTACTGAACTTTCTGCTTCTTCACTTTATTTTGTAATTATCTTTATTATAATTGCTATTGTAGTTGGCGCTTTTCTTACAAAGCTTTTTGCTATTGATAATAAAATTGGCGATATGATTAGCTCTGGTACTGCCATTTGTGGGGCATCTGCAATTGCAGCAATTGCATCAACTATAAAGGCAAGTGACAAACAAATATCAATTGCACTGGGCACTGTATTCATTCTTAGTGCATCAGGACTGATATTATTTCCAATAATTGGAAATTCTCTACAATTAAGCCAAGAGCAATTTGGTGTATGGGCAGGGCTTACCATTCATGATACCGCATCAGCTATTGGAGCTGCACTTGATTTTGATAAAGGATTTGAAAAAGATATAGCAGAAAAAGTGACCACTATCATAAAGCTAGCGAAAGTTATATTTATAGTGCCTTTGGTTTTTTTGGGAGCACTACTATACAAGCAAGAAAATAAGAAAATCTCCTTTCCTTATTTTATACTCTTTTTCGTTCTGGCTATGTTTTTGAATTCAAATTTTCCAGACTTTGATGGATTTTCCACGATTAAAACTGCTGGAAAAAAAGGCTTACAAATCAGTTTGTTCTTAATTGGAACAAACCTTTCAATTAAAAACTTGAAAGCAATAGGCGTAAAACCCTTTTTGCATGGATTCTTACTTTGGATGATGGTTTCAGTAAGTTCGCTTTTGGCTATACTTTATTTTATAAAATAACCTACTAATACTCCTGAATAGGAGCACAAGAACAATGCAGGTTTCTGTCTCCAAAAGCATCATCGACCCTACGAACTGACGGCCAAAATTTATTTACTTTTACATAAGGTAAAGGGAAAACCGCTTGCTCTTTTGAATACTGATATTCCCATTTATTGGTTAAAGTGTAGATGGTATGAGGGGCATTTCTTAAAGTACTTTCTTGCGGGAGTATCTTCTTCTGTACCACTTCATCAATTTCCTTTTTGATGGCAATCATGGCATCACAAAAGCGATCCAATTCTGATAAACTTTCGCTTTCTGTTGGCTCAATCATAAGTGTTCCTGCAACTGGAAAAGATACCGTAGGCGCATGAAAACCATAATCCATTAATCGTTTAGCCACATCCACCACTTCAATGCCGTCTTTTTTGAATGCTCTGAAATCAACAATCATTTCGTGTGCCACATTTCCTTTTTCACCAGCATACAAAATAGCAAAATGTTGTTCTAATCTTGACTTGATGTAATTGGCATTTAATATTGCAAGTTGTGTGGATTTTTTCAAGCCATCTTTCCCTAACATTTTAATGTAAGCGTAAGAAATCGTTAGTGCCAAAGCGCTTCCCCAAGGAGCTGCAGAAATACCTGCTATTGCTTTTTTCCCTCCTGTAGCCACAATAGGGTTTGATGGTAAAAATGCTTTTAGATGTTCAACTACTCCTATTGGACCTACACCAGGACCACCTCCACCATGAGGGATGGCGAAAGTTTTATGTAAATTCAAATGACAAACATCTGCACCCACTTTTGCAGGATTGGTATAGCCAACTTGTGCATTCATATTCGCGCCATCTAAATATACTTGCCCCCCGTTTTGATGAATAATGTTTGTCACCTCTTGAATAGACTCTTCAAAAACACCATGTGTTGATGGATAGGTAACCATCAAAGCAGCCAAATTATCTTTATGTTGCAGAGCTTTTTCTTTTAAAGCTACTACATCAATATTTCCTTTTTCATCACAAGGTGTAACAACCACTTCCATGCCAGCCATAATAGCTGATGCTGGATTCGTACCATGAGCGGAAGATGGAATCAAACAGATATTTCTATGTTCTTCTGCTCTACTTTTATGATAGGCGCGAATAACCATAAGACCCGCATATTCGCCTTGCGCCCCAGAATTAGGCTGTAAGCTAATAGCATCAAAGCCTGTGATTTCACATAGCATTTCTTCCAATTCATGAAACATGATATGATAACCTCTTGCCTGATGAGCTGGCGCAAATGGATGAAGATTACCAAATTCTGCCCAACTCAGCGGAAATAGCTGTGATGCTGCATTTAATTTCATGGTGCAAGAACCAAGCGGAATCATAGCGTGAGTTAATGATAGGTCTTTATTTTCTAAACTCTTGATATAGCGCATCATTTCTGTTTCAGAATGATAACTATTAAAAACATCATGCTCTAAAAATGAAGATTTTCTATACAGTGTTTCCGGAATTCTTGCTTCTGTCTCTGTATAATCGCCACTTAAAACCTCAGCAATTAAATTATCGGAATCAGCATAATTACAGCTCTTGGCAAATACTTTCAAAATGTCATTAATGTTAGACAAATCATCTTTCTCGTCAATACTTATTGAAAGAGTTCTTTCATCAATATAATTGAAATTCATTTTCGCATCTTCTGCATATGTGCAAATGTTTTGCATAGACGCATTACCAATCACAATTTTTAGTGTATCGAAATAAGTGTTATTGAGCTGCTTGTATCCTAATTGCGAAAGCCCTTCCGCTAAAGTAGCAGTAAGCGAATGAATGTTTTTGCTGATTTTTCTTAAACCCTCTTTACCATGATACGCCCCATACATCCCTGCCATTACAGCAAGTAACACTTGTGCAGTACAAATGTTTGAAGTTGCTTTTTCCCTTTTGATGTGCTGCTCTCTTGTTTGTAAGGCCATGCGTAAAGCCCTATTGCCATCTGCATCTTTACTTACACCAATTATTCTCCCTGGAATATTTCTTTTGTGTTTTTCCAATGTCGCAAAATAAGCTGCATGCGGACCACCATACCCCATAGGAACACCAAATCTTTGAGAAGTGCCTATAACCACATCTGCACCCCATTCTCCTGGAGGAGTAAGCATTGTTAAACTCAGTAAATCAGCTGCTACTGCCACACCAACTTCTTTTTGTTTTGCTTCAGTCACTAAAGATGAATATTCAAAAACCTCACCATATTTTGATGGATATTGCAATAGCATTCCAAAATAATCTTCATCAATACTAATGTTATTATGCGTTCCAATTTCTAGTTGAATGCCTAATGGCTCTGCTCTTGTTACAAGTACATCAATAGTTTGAGGATAACAAAGTTCTGAAACAAAGAATTTTACAACTCCTCCTTTTTTCTGCTTTCTGCTTCTACTGTTAAAAAGCATGAGCATAGCTTCAGCTGCTGCTGTAGCTTCATCTAAAAGTGAAGCGTTCGCTATCTCCATAGCTGTTAAATCACAAACCATGGTTTGAAAATTTAGAAGAGCCTCTAATCTGCCTTGTGAAATTTCTGCCTGATAGGGAGTGTAAGCAGTATACCACCCTGGATTTTCTAAAATATTTCTTTGAATCACTCCCGGCAAGATGGTGTTAAAATACCCCAGACCAATATAAGAGCGGTAATTCTTATTTTTTTGTGCTAAACTTTGAATATGCTCTTTGTATCGGCTTTCTGTGAGGGCTTTTGGCAAGTTCAAATCACTTTCTAGCCGTATATTTTCAGGTAGAGTATCTGCAATCAGCTCCTCTACCGAATTGTAATCAATTGCAGCTAACATTTTTACTTTTTCCGTTTCTCTTGGACCTATATGCCTGTCCTGAAAAGTGTATTTTGACATGCTATATTTTTTTGTGCAAAATTACACATTGCAGAATAAATAAGTCATGCTTTAATAAAGAAAAAAGAGACCTATTTTTTTTTAATAATTTTGAACTATGATTAAACCTCTTAATTACCTTTTCAATTGGATTATTTACAGTAATATTTTTGTTGCATTTTGTGTGTTAGCACTTGCAATGAGCTCAGCGCTTTTATTTGACAGTTCAAATTTAAAAGTAAATCTGTTTGTGTTTTTTGCTACTGTGTTCACCTATAATTTTCAAAGAGTTGTAAAAGCAAATCAAAGAAAAGAAGCAGTAAATTACGATTGGTTTGTAAAGCATAAAATTAGCACTTATTCTCTTATACTGATTAGCGGAATAGCGGGAGGATATTATTTTTATTTTTTCAATCTTGACACCCAAATTCTAATTGCGCTTTCTGCAATCATCTGTATTTTATATCCTTTTGTGTTAAGAAATATTCCTTATGCAAAGATTTTTATTATCTCTTTTATTTGGGCCATTAGCAGCATGCTTTTGTTAATATTAGAGAATGATATGCTGCTAACAGCAAATATTTATTTGCATTTGCTTTCGCGCTTTCTATTTGTTTTTGCCATCACCATTCCTTTTGATATCAGGGATATGAAATATGATGAAAGCAAAATCAGGACGATTCCCATGATTTTGGGAGAACCAAAATCAAAATGGATTGCAGTCCTGGCTTTGATACTTGCTCAACTCATTCTTTTAGTACAATTAATTTATTTTGACATGCCTATTCATTTTTTGATAGCAATGCTATGTTTATTCTTATTAGCTTCTCTATCCATTATTAATTCATCAGAAAATAAAAGTAAAATCTATTATTGTTTTTGGGTAGAATCAATGAGTGTTTTTTGCTACCTCTTTTTAATACTTTCTACTTTGCTAATATAAATCATATGCTTACTTTTACTGCATTATAATTATTCAGTAAATGGCAGAAAAAACAACATCCGTTCATTATCTAAACTATCTTCAATTAGATAAAATACTAGAAGCTCAACATCCTTTAAGCAATGAAAAAGAAGAAGAAGCACATGAAGAAATGCTCTTTATTATTATCCATCAAGCATACGAATTGTGGTTCAAGCAAATTTTGCACGAGATTTCTTCTGTTATGGAACTTTTTCAAAAGGATAAAATTGATGAAGAAAATGTAGGCATCATTGTTAGACGTATGGATAGGGTGAATAAAATTATGACTACTTTGGTTGGGCAACTAGATATTTTAGAAACCATGACTTCATTAGATTTCTTGGATTTCCGTCATCACCTTTCGCCTGCTTCCGGATTTCAATCCCATCAGTTCCGAAAATTAGAAGTGATGCTCGGACTTAAAATTGAGAAAAGACATCAGTTTGGAGACTGTCCTTACCATGCCCAATTTGAAGGAGAAAAGAAAGAAGAGATATTAAATTTAGAGGAAAATCAATCCCTATTTATGCTACTAGAAAAGTGGTTGGAGCGAATTCCATTTCTGAATATGGAGGACTTTGATTTCACTTCAAAATATGAAGATGCAGTTAATCAGATGTTAGAGAAGGAAATAGAAGGGATTAAATCAGCAAAACTAACTGATTCTGATAAAGAAATCCGATTGAGAATGATAGAAGAAAACAGAAAATATTTTGAAAGAGTGTTGAGCGAAACAGAGCACAATAAAGCCATGAAGGAAGGGGAAACTTCCCTTTCATATAAGGCAACCATGTCGGCACTGCTTATTAATTTATACAGAGATGAGCCCATTTTACATTTACCTTATCAATTTTTAAGAAGCTTGGTGGAACTAGACCATAAAATAGCTACATGGCGTTTTCGTCATGTGCAAATGGTAGAAAAAATGCTGGGTCAAAAAATTGGCACTGGGGGAAGTTCAGGACAAGGATATTTGAAAGAAACGGTAGATAAGCACAAACTATTTACAGATCTAGCCAATATTGCTACTCTTATGATTTCTCGTTCGTACTTACCAGAATTACCAAAAAACATAAAAGACAACTTAGGATTTAACTTTAAAAATTAACAAAATGAAAAAGATTTTATTACTCATATTTTCTTTGTCATTTATTTATGCATGCACAGAGCATAGCAGCTCAAATAAAAAGACTGAAAGAATCAATAAAGAAAATTCTGCAAAAGAGATTATAAGTTTTAGTATTGTCTCAAAAAATCCAGAACTATCCTCTAAAACAGGAACAGATGTTGCTGTCAATCAAATGATCACTAAACACCTTTCTTCAGAAGAAACACTTGTATTTAAAGATTATGAATTCACTTTCAATATTCCTAAGGAAGGCGCGCTAAATTTTTCTTCTCAAGAGGGAAAATTGATGTGTGAAACTTCATTTGAGTTATCTATAAAAAGCATGCCTCCAGATGGTAAAGGTGGTAAACCCTATTTTTTGGGAGACCATTTTGAAGTTTCACCAATGACTTTAATAACAATTGGAAGTACAAAATTTTTAATTAAGGATATTAAATATACTGAATAAATGAACTTAGACTTAAAAAATAAAAATGCTATTGTTTGTGGAAGCACCCAAGGAATTGGGGAGGCAGCTGCAATAGAATTAGCAAAACTTGGAGCTAACATTACTCTAATTGCCCGAAATGAAAGTAAACTTTTGAATGTTTTAAATGAATTAGACAAATCTCAAGGGCAGGTACATTCCTTTATCTGTATTGATTTTTCAGACTCAGAAAAACTAAAAGAAGAAGTTAATCTTCTAAAAGGAAGCTATCACATTTTAGTGAATAATACTGGAGGTCCTGCTGGAGGCCCTATTACTGATGCAAAAACACAATCTTTTGAAGATGCATTCAGAATGCATTTGATAAACAATCAGATTTTGGTTCAGAAAGTTGTAGAAGGTATGAAAGCAGAAGGATTTGGAAGAATTGTAAATATTATTTCTACTTCTGTAAAAGCTCCTATTCCTGGTTTAGGAGTTTCTAATACCATCAGAGCAGCAGTTGCTAATTGGGCGAAAACTTTATCTATTGAATTAGGAGCCTATGGTATAACCGTAAATAATGTGTTGCCAGGATTTACAAATACGGACAGATTAAAAAGTCTGATTACAAAGAAAGCAGAAGTACAAGGGAAAACAGAAGATGAAATTACAAACTCAATGAAATCAGCTGTTCCAGCCGCAAGATTTGGAACAGCAAATGAGGTGGCGAATGCAGTAGCATTCTTATGTACTCCTGCAGCTTCTTATATAAATGGAATTAATATTCCTGTAGATGGAGGAAGAACTAAAAGTTTATAAAGTGGAGAAGATTTTAAATTACATAAATGGAGAATTAGTACAACCAAGAAATGGAAAGTATTTAGACAATTTCAACCCTTCTACAGGAAAACCTTACTCCCTAATTCCAGATTCTGGAAAAGAAGATATTGAGCTAGCGGTAGAAGCTGCTAAAGAAGCTTTCAAAACTTGGAGTAAAACTACAAAACAAAAGAGGGCTGATATTCTGATGAAACTAGCTGATACAATTGAAAAGTATTTTGAGGAATTGGTTAAAGCCGAAAGCAAGGACAATGGAAAACCAGAAAGTTTAGCTTCACATGTAGATATTCCAAGAGCACCTGCCAACATCCGATTTTTTGCAGGAGCAATCTTACACGATAGTTCCGAAATGCACGAAATGGATGGAACTGCAATCAACTATACTTTGCGTCAACCAGTTGGAGTAGCAGCTTGTATTTCTCCTTGGAATTTACCTTTATATTTACTTACTTGGAAAATTGCACCCGCACTTGCTGCAGGAAATACTGTAGTTGCAAAACCCTCAGAAGTTACACCTATGACTGCCTATTTATTTAGTAAAATATGTATAGAGGCAGGACTGCCTGAAGGAGTATTAAATATTGTTCATGGATTAGGAAGTAGAACTGGAGATCCTCTTACCACACATCCGGACACTCCTATTGTGTCGTTTACAGGTGGTACGGTTACCGGGAAACATATTGCAAGTGTTACCGCTCCAATGTTCAAGAAACTTTCTTTAGAGTTAGGTGGTAAAAATCCAAATATTGTTTTTGCAGATGCAGATTTTAACAAGTCAGTTAGCTTTGCTTCTCGTGCTGCATTTACCAATCAGGGGCAAATATGTTTATGTGGATCCAGATTATTTGTACAAGAAGAAATTTATGAAAGATTTAGAGATGCTCTTGTAGCAAAAGCATCAAAACTAAAAGTTGGAGACCCCAAGAATGAAAATTCTAATTTGGGAGCGGTAGTTTCTAAAGATCATATGAAAAAGATTTTGAGTAAAATAGAATTAGCGAAACAATTAGGGGGTAAAATTCTTTTAGGGGGAGAAAGAGAAATTTTAGATGGAGATTTAAAAGATGGTTACTACATTCAACCTACAATTATTGAAGGGCTACCTTCCGATTGTGAAGTAAACCAAGAAGAAATATTTGGCCCTGTATTAAGTATTATTCCTTTTAAAACAGAGGAAGAAGTTATTGAAATGGCTAACTCTACAAAATACGGATTATCGGCTTCTATCTTTACCGAAAATGTAAGCAGAGCACATAGAGTTGCTGCAGCAATTAACTCTGGAGTAGTATGGATCAATACTTGGCTGTTGAGAGATTTAAGAATTCCATTTGGAGGGATGAAGCACTCAGGTGTAGGAAGAGAAGGAGGTTTTAAATCCTTACGATTTTTTACAGAACCTAAAAATGTATGTGTTAAAATTTAGAAATGCAAATTCAAACAAATTCATATATTCAACTTGTAGATGCAGAGGATATTCGTCCTTTACGACATAAAATGCTACGAAAAGGGAAAGAATTTTCCACTACTTCCTACAAAAGAGACTATGAGGAAGATACCTTTCATTTAGGAGTTTTTGTAGAAAATGAGATTGTAAGCTGTGCTACATTCTATCCTGATAACACAGATAAAGTACATGCTAAAAACGCATATCGATTGAGAGGAATGGCTACTGACATAAATTATTCCCGAAATGGATATGGGATAAAAATAATGACAAAAGCATTTAATATTTTAAAAAATAGAAATTGTGATCTAATATGGTGCAATGCTCGCCTTGTTGCTTTATCATTCTATCATGCTGTTGGAATGAAAGAAATTGGAGATTTGTTTGATATTTCAGACATAGGACCACATTATTATATGTATAAAAGAATAGAATAAATGAATAGAGGAAAATTTAATTCAGATAGAGCTCCACAAGCAGTAGGATTATATCCACACGCGAGAAAAGTCGGAGACTTATTGTTTCTTTCAGGTGTTGGACCTAGAAAGGCTGGAGAGACAGAAATACCTGGAGTGACATTAGATGACCAAGGTGAGATTATTCAATACGATATAGAACAACAATGTCATTCAGTTTTTCAAAACATAAAATATATATTGGAAGACTCTGGATCATCTTGGGATAATATTGTGGATGTTCAAGTATTTCTTACCAATATGAAAGATGATTTTAAAATATATAATAAAATTTATGCAGAATATTTTAAAGATAATCAACCCTGCAGAACAACAATTGAAATAAAGAGTTTACCAACTCCAATAGCAATAGAATTAAAAGTAATAGCAACAATTTAAAAATTAAAATTATGAATAATATTAGACAGCCCTTTAACTTACAAAAATGGATTGATGAAAATAGACATCTATTAAAGCCTCCTGTAGGCAATAAGAATCTTTATGTTGAGTCAGGAGATTATATAGTGATGATAGTAGCCGGTCCAAATGCACGAAAAGATTATCATTATAATGAAACAGAAGAATTATTTTATCAAATAGAAGGAGATATTATTGTAAAAACTCAACAATCTGGAAAATTAGTTGAGTATGA
The DNA here is from genome assembly GCA_002170165.1 of Flavobacteriales bacterium TMED123. Classification (GTDB taxonomy): domain Bacteria; phylum Bacteroidota; class Bacteroidia; order Flavobacteriales; family BACL11; genus DUAL01. The sequence goes on along the minus strand of NHFY01000094.1, from coordinate 4,994 downwards.
AATCAAAGAAGGAGAGATGTTTCTTTTACCGCCAAAAGTACCACATTCACCTGTTCGATCAGAGGGGTCCATTGGACTAGTGATTGAAAGAAAAAGAACTAGTGATCATAAAGATGGTCTAATGTGGTTTTCTGATAAAGCAAACACTTTATTATATGAAGAATATTTTCAATTAACTGATGTGGAAAAGGATTTTTTACCAGTTTTTAAGAGATTTTATGGTAATGAAAAATTAAGAACTTGCCCTAAAACAGGAGAAATCATGGAGGCTGAACAAAAATATATAGATGACTAGAATCCGTATCATTAATTAACTTATTAGTTGTAAAATTCAAAATAATTTAAAACGAATTTTTAATTCTTAATAAACGATTACAATTGAATTGCTGAAGCAAATTAAAATTATATCATGCGAATAAATGGACATGGGCATATACTTCCGGAACCTTTTCAGATTCCCAAATTCATGAAAGAAAAGAAACTTTTTTGGATTGATGAAGATAAGAAGTTTATGAAGCAAGGAGACTGGTCTAGGCCAATTACCGGTAAGGGATTTTTCATTAAAGATAAAATAGAATGGATGAATCAACATAAAATTGATCATGCTATAATGTTATGTCTTTCACAGTTGTATTGTAATGGTTGGAAAAAACAAGATTGTATTGACGCAATTCGTTTTCAAAATGATTTTAATGCGTCTGTTCAACGCGATAATCCAGGTAAGTTTACTTGTGGATTTGTAGTTCAACCATTATATATGGATAATGCTCTTATGGAGATAGAGAGATGTGTAAATGAACTTGAATTAAAGTTGCTTTGTTTACCAACTCATTTTTTAAATGCACATGGAGAGTGGTTGTCTATTGCTGACGGGGAAGTTGATCCGATATTCGAGTTAGCTAATAAATACAAATTAGCGATTCAAATTCATCCTTATGATGGAGAGAAAATGATTGCTTTAAAAAATCAATATTGGAGATTTCATTTGGTTTGGATGATGGCGCAATGTGCTGATTCATTGCATCTTTTTACTCTTAGAAATTTACCAAATAAATATCCAAATATAAGAACTTGTTTTGCTCATGGGGGTATGTTGGGGATAGCTAATTATGGAAGAAGAATTCAAGGCTTTGATGGGCGTCCAGATATTTTTGATAAATTACAAGACCCTAGAAAGACATTAGGACATGAAAATTTATACTTTGACACATTGGTTCACGATTCTCATACTTTAGACCTATTAAAGAAGCGTGTTGGAGCAAGTCAATTAATAATAGGGTTAGATGATCCTTTCCCATTAGGAGAAATAGAAGGAGTAGGAACTTCTTATCCTGGAAGAGTTGTAGATTATGCTGTAGAAATAGGAGTTATAACCGAACAGGAAGGGAAAGATATTTGGCATAAAAATGTTTTAGATTGGTTAGGTATAACCATTAAGGCTTTAGATAAATGAAAGCGCTTCTTGATATAGAAAGTAAGAAGATCCAAGTAGATTTTTCTAAAGGAATAGATATTTCAATCCCATTATTTTTTAATGGAGAGCAGCCTAATACTTATGGGGTGGATAAAGCAACAGCAAAGCCATATCAAGACGGGCAGTTTATTGGAGACACTAGAAAAGGAGGTCCATGTAACTTTGAAACCTATAGCTTTACTCCTCATTGCAACGGAACTCATACAGAATGTATAGGTCATATTACAGATGAGAGAATTGATATTTTATCTTCGTTAAATGAGGAAATGATTCCTACCACGCTTATTTCCATTACTCCAAAAAGCACTAATGAGAATTATATTCCTTGCTTAAATAATGATGATGATTTAGTTATTACCAAAGAAGATTTAGAATTACAGCTAAAAGATGTTAATCCAGGATTTTTCAAAGGTATTGTTATACGGACATTGCCTAATTCTGAAAGTAAAAAGAATAAAGATTATATGAAAGTAGACCCTGCTTTTTTCAGCATAGAAGCCATGGAATATTTAGTGGGTTTAGGTGTTAAACATTTATTAGTAGATATTCCTTCAGTTGATAGATTATTTGATGACGGACATCTATCTGCACATAATATTTTTTGGGAAACTAAAGGAAAGAAGTTAAATCCAAACAGCCAAAACAAAACCATAACAGAAATGATATTTGCTTCTGATTCACTAGAAGATGGGGTGTATTTGTTAAATCTGCAAATACCTGCATTTGTATCAGATGCAGCACCAAGCAGACCTATTTTATATAAAATAAATGAGTTATAAAAATACAATTGAATTCGCACAAAAGCTAGATGCAAAAGATGAATTGAGAAAATACAAAGAAGAGTTTCATATTCCATTACAAAAAAATGGAAAGGAACATATTTATATGTGTGGAAATTCTTTAGGATTACAACCTAAAAGAACTAAGGAATTCTTAAATCAAGAGCTAGAAGATTGGGCAAAATTTGGGGTAGAAGGACACTTTCACGCACAGAATCCTTGGATGCCCTATCATGAATTTTTAACCGATAGTTATGCCAAAATAGTTGGAGCCAAAACTACTGAAGTAGTTGCTATGAATACCCTTACTGTAAACCTTCATCTCATGATGGTTTCTTTTTACCGTCCTACTGAAAAAAGACATAAAATCATCATTGAAAAGGATGCATTTCCTTCTGATATTTATGCAGTAGAATCGCAAATAACTCACCATGGATTTTGTCCTGATAGTTCTTTAATAAAACTTAAACCCAGAAATGGAGAATCTGTAATAAGAACAGAAGATATTCAAGACATTATCGAAAAAGAAGGGAATGAGATAGCTCTGATTATGTTGGGCGGAGTGAATTATTATACCGGACAAGTTTTTGAATTTGAGAAGATCACAGAATTAGCGCATTTAAAAGGAATAAATGTTGGTTTTGATTTGGCACATGCTGCAGGAAATGTAAAATTAGAACTCAATAAATGGGCAGTTGACTTTGCAGTTTGGTGCTCTTACAAGTACTTAAATTCTGGCCCTGGATCTGTAGCTGCAGCATTTGTTCATGAAAAACACCATAATGATAACTTACCAAGATTTGCAGGATGGTGGGGGCACAATAAAGAAGATAGATTTAAAATGCCAGATGACTTTACTCCTATTACCACTGCAGAAGGTTGGCAATTATCTAACCCTCCTATCCTATCCCTAGCGGCAATTCGTGCTTCACTTTCTATTTTTGATGAAGTTGGCATGGAGAAATTGGTTTCTAAATCAAAAGAATTAACAGATTATTTCATGTTCCTCTTAGATGCTATTGAAAGCGATAGAATTGAAATAATCACTCCAAAGGAAAGAGGTTGTCAGCTTTCGATAAGAGTTAAAAATGGAAATAAAGAATTGTTTGATAAAATTACGCAAAAAGGAGTTATTGCTGATTGGAGAGAGCCGGATGTTATTCGTATTGCTCCTGTTCCATTATACAATAGCTTTACAGATATTTTTAATTTCTATTCAATTTTAAAACAGGTATTATAATGCAAAAAGAAATTACAATAGTTGGAGCAGGATTAGTTGGGTCTTTATGTGCTTTGTATATGAGTAAAAGAGGTCATAAAGTCAAGATTTTTGAAAGAAGAAAAGACTTGCGGTCTGAAATCATTACTGTTGGAAAATCCATCAATTTAGCACTTTCTGAGAGAGGCTGGACAGCACTAAAAAAAGTAGGAGCAGATAAGGAAGTCATGAAAATCGCAATTCCCATGTATAAAAGAATTATGCATGATGTTGAAGGCAATTTGACCGAACAAGCATATGGAAATGAAGGTCAAGCGATTTATTCTGTTTCTCGTGCTCAACTCAATGTTTTAATGATGAAGTTAGCAGAAGAAAAAGGAGCTAAACTTCACTTTAACGAAAAATGTATAGATGTAAATTTTCAAAAAAATACCATCTCTTTTGAAAACACTATTTCTGAAAGAAAACAAACAATTTCATCTGATATTATAATTGGAGCGGATGGCACATTTTCAACTGTAAGAAAACAAATGGTTAAGCAACATAATCATGATTATGAGTATACTGAAATAGAACATGATTATAAAGAATTACTAATTCCTTCTGGAGAAAACGGAAAGCATTTACTCGATAAAAACGCACTACATATTTGGCCAAGAGGTGACTTTATGGTTATTGCTTTGGCAAATTTAGATGGAAGTTTCACCTGCACTTTATTTGCTCCTAAAAAAGGCGCTAATTCATTTGAAGGATTATACAAAAAAGAGAATGTTGAAGAATATTTTAATTCTATTTTCCCTGATTTTACTGCTCTCGTTCCTAATTTGTATGAACAGTGGAATGAGAATCCAACTTCAAGGTTAGGACTTGTAAGAACGTATCCTTGGCATATAAACGATAAAGCTATATTAATTGGGGATGCTGCTCATGCAACCGTTCCTTTTTATGGGCAAGGAATGAATGCAGGATTTGAAGATTGCAGGATTTTAGATAAACTTTTAGATAAACATGAGGATAACCTTTTGTCTTGTTTTAATGAATTTTCAAAAATGAGAAAGCCAAATGGAGATGGTGTGCAAGATTTATCCATGCAAAACTTTATAGTAATGCGAGACAAAACAGCTGATCCTCAATTTTTATTGCAAAAACAGATTGAAAAGAAGTTCGCTAATTTGTATCCTGATAAGTGGATTCCTCTATACTCCATGGTAAGCTTTAGCAACATTTCTTATGCTGAAGCATGGGAAATTGGCATGAAACAAGAGAAATTAATGCGAAAAGTGATGCAGACACCAAATATAAAAAATGTGTGGAAAACTGACAAAATTATGCAAAAAATGCTACAATTGGTGTAAATAATTGCATTTTTATGTAAAATAAGGCCATTTATAATCAAAAAGAAACTAAAATTGTAAAATCATAATTGAACATAAATGAATAAAAATGCACAGAAATAACAAAAAATGTTTAAAAAACACCTAAAATCACAATAAAATGACAAAAAATAAAATATTTATTATTT
>NHFY01000093.1 GCA_002170165.1 Flavobacteriales bacterium TMED123 | reverse complement strand
TTTTTAATTTGAGGAAATAACAAACTCACAGTTTGTAATGCAGTTCCACCACTGGAAGTAGTTACACATGGACGTTGATAGATTTTTGAAAGATTATCCTCAAGTAGTTTTGACTGTGGACCAGTAGACCAAAATCCAGAACGTAAAACTTCAACCAATGCTTTCTCAAGTTGGTCATTAATTGGTTGACTAAAATCTAGAAATTTATAACCCATCATCACCTCTCCAATAAGAAGACCATTTGGAATCAAGATACTCTTCAGAAGATGCGAATCGTAAGTCGCATGATAACCTTGGAATAATGTTATCAGTATCAAAGGATGCGTGAACAGTATTTAAACAATGAAACATAATATCTCCTTTAGATAGGGTTGGTATATACCAAGTAGTTTTAAGACGATCTGCCAAACCTTTTAAATCACTAGTAATTGTTCTATCATCTTTAACCAATTTTGATATTGTTGAAACGTTTTGATGAGAATCTTTTAGGTAAATAAGTTGACCATGATGATGATCGGCAGGTCCGAGTGGAATCCAAACATTAAGTACTTTGCTAGTATCTTTTGTATGAAAGTATTCTCCATCACGATGAGATGAAGTGCATCTAGAACTAAAATGAGAAAAACTTCTTAAGATAGCACGAGGGCATAAAGCAGATTGATCTGAATGTAATAGGATATCTGCTAATTTCTTCAGAATACTCGACCCAATAAAATCACAAAATGATTTTGAACGTACAAAAATGTTAGATGGATGTGAACCTACACCATGAGATAATTTTGATCTCTTAACATGAGTCCATTCATTACCATCATATACATAATCTCCATCAAACATTGAAAAGTATTCATTCCTTAAAGAATCAATAATCTCATGAGAAAAAACATTCTTTACTACTAGAAACCCTTCAACATTGTTTANATATTTTNCATTAAGAAGATCATCTAATTCAANATAATATTTTGAAGGAGGATCAATTGCCTCAAAAGNCTTTTGAGAAGCTTTTAAATTATACTTTNTCATCTTTTATCATTAAAAAATACTTTATCTGNCCAACCNTTATCATCTATGTAATANTCNGCATGAGGTTTACCTAATATCAATTCATTAAACTTACAACCCCATTCAGTTAACTGGTTGTGAGTAAAAGTATACCACTTACCATATGCACATGAAGCATTACCACCACAATTACCCATTCCTCTAGCAGTAAAATAAATTATATAATTTTCTTCATCATATAATTTATTAACCTTCTTTATTCTATCATAAAAAGGTTCTGCGTCACCATATTCACCCCAAGTATTTGTGCAGATAGTTCCGTCAATATCAAAACAATATCTCTTCATACCTTTCTCAATTTATTCATAATTGGTATCTCACTATCATAGACCTTCTTAACACCATCACCTAACATTCTCCCCATGATATTGATACCTTCAACAAGTACATCACTATTTTCTATAGATGCTGCCTGATCAGTTCCATATGAAGCTCTATCATCGGTAATATGAAATTCTATACACTCAGAACCAAGAGCAACTGCTCCAAGACTAGCATCAAGTCCACTATAATGATTTGAGAATCCAATAGAGAATTGTGGATACTTATCCTTTAAAGTAGAAATATGTTTAAGATTTAACTCATCAATATTAGATGGATAAGTGCTGGTGCAAGCAAGAATATATTTTAGATTAGGTGAAAGAATATTCACAGCATCATCAACTTGTTCTTGTGTGGACATACCAGTGGAAAGAATGATTGGTTTTCCTGTNTNANCAAGACTCATNTAAAAANTCTTTATCAGTAACTAATGCAGAAGCAACTTTATGGTAATCAAGATTTAAATTATCCTCCATTAATTTTATACTTTCTCTATCCCAACAAGAAACTATAAAATCCATATCAAGACTTTTTGTATAATAAAAAAGTTCTTTATATTGTTCGGCATCAAATTCAATTTTCCACTTATACTCTAAGTATGTCATGGTTCCCCAAGGAGTTTCTCTAATTAAAGATTTTTGATCTTCTGGAACACATACATCAGGATCTCTTTTTTGAAATTTTACTGCATGGCATCTTGATTTGTATGCTTGATGTATNAGTTTTTTNGCATGATCCATAGAACCATTATGATTGATTCCNATTTCAGCTATGATGTACATAATTAATTTCTCCCAATGTNANTAATAAGATTTTTTAAAACATTAACCTTTCTTTGTGCTAGTCCAAGGTCTCTATAATTTGTTTTGAAACACATTAGTTTCTTTTGATATTCCTCTGCTATTGGACAAGATACAGTAGAAAATTTTGATTTTAAAGAAGGTTCCAGATAAGGGTTTTTCCAACAAGCATAGAATCCATCTCCACCCATTTCTATGTATGTGTTATAGAACTGTTCCCATGAGACCTCTGTATGCTCATACAAGAAAGCAAAAGTATAGTAACTATGTTCACAATAATCTTCAACTTTCTGAGTCTTTATCCACGAGCAACCATCAACTGCTTCAAGAAACATAGATCCAATTTCNTTTCTCCTATCAATTAGTTGATCAAGAATTTCAAAATTAGCAAGTCCACAAGCAGCAGTAACTAAATTCATTCTATAATTATAACCCATACTATCAAATCTTTCATAGTTTGGATTTTGAAATACAGATGATGCTAGACTAGTTCTACCAGCAGTTGCTGTGAGATTTTTATATCCAATCCCACCAAACTTTCTAACCTTCTTTGCAAGTTCTTCAGAGTTGGTAACAACCATACCCCCTTCACTACCAGATGTAATGTGCTTTGTTTTCTCAAAACTAAAGACACCAATGTCTGCACATGTTCCTGAATACTTTCCTTTGTAATCTGAAAGAACTGTCTCTGCAGAATCATCAATCACTGTAATATTATGCTTCCTAGCAAGATCCATGATTGGATCAATGTCTACAGGTAAACCATATAACGATACAACAATAATTGCTTTCGTTTTTTCAGTAATACTTTTTTCAATTTCATTAACATCTATGTTCCAAGTTTCGGGATTAATATCAACAAACACAGGAGTCGCACCCAAATAAAGTGTTGCATACGCATCCATAATAACAGTAACAGAAGGTTGAATAACCTCATCATCTGGACCAACCCCTGCAGCTGCAAGTGCGGCATGAAGTCCAGAGGTTGCTGAGTTAATTGCTACTGAATAATCTACACCAAACTTCTCACAAAACTTTTCCTCAAACTCTTGAGTTAAACTATACTCATCGTTTCTTTTAAATACATCANCAATGAAATCTCTAACCTGTTGGTTGTTCATGTTTTAATTTTAAAATGCTTAATCTTTTCTTGATTTGCTTTCCACTTCTCATCAAGAAAAAAATTGATATTAGCGGTTTCAGGATTATTATAAATGAACTCTAACACGTTGTCAAGGGATAATTCTTTTGGTAANACTCCATNAATAACTTTAGAAAAAAATTCTAGATCCTCTTGATAATCTAAAGTCATTCTAACATTACCTTTAATATATTTGTCTTCAATATCTTTAATCTTTCTCACATCAAACATATTTGTTTCTGTAAAATAAAGTCGTATATATTCAGTAGAATCACTATCCTTTATATCACACACTTTCTNAAGAGCACTTGATTTTATACCGTAGACATCATTATATAANCCATGNCCATCNATAAAATCACAAGGTTCTTCTTTGTATTGTTCAATAACTTTNTCTGCTANATCAACATCAAAAAATAAATCATCACCNTCTACATTAACAAAAAAATCTACATCATATTTTTCACATGCAGATAACCATCTATCTAACTTATCATCCAATGAACCTCTGAAATATTCTATCCCACAACCTGTTGCTATATTACATAATACATCATCGTCAGATTCAACACTAGTACATAAGATAACTTTATCTGCTGATTTACTTTTTTTGATATTTTCAATTAGATATTGTATGGTTGGTTTATTACCAATATTTAAAATTGCTTTATTAGGAAGTCTAGTAGATGAATTTCTAACAGATATAAAAATACAATTTACCACGCAGTCATACCACCATCAACAACTAAATTATGTCCAGTCATATAAGAACTAGCATCCGAACAAAGAAAAACAATTGATCCTTTATACTCAGTCTTATCTGCCATCCTATTCATAGGAATTAGATTAGTAAGTTTATCTACAAACTCTTCAGGTTGATTGTCAAATACACCACCAGGTGAAAGTGTATTAACTCTTACGTTCGATTGAGCATAGTAAGTAGAAAGATACTTCGTCATACCAATGATACCATGCTTCGCAGCAGAGTATGTAATTGGTTTGAATGAATCTCCATAAATGCTTTGATTTGGAGCAATTACACCCATCACAGATGAAATATTAACAACAACTCCACCACCTTTTTCTGCAAAAACTGGACAGAATACTTGAGAACATAGAAAGGTTCCTTTCATAATCACATCGACAGATAAGTCCCACTCATACTCAGTTAAATTTTCAAATGCTCCACCTGGTCCAGAGTCCTGTGTTACTTTAGGATCGATAGCAGCATTATTAATTAATACATTAATGTCTGGATGAGTTTCTAAACAATTAATAATTGATTTCTTATCAAGAACATCTAATAGAATTGGAAAAGCTTTATCTGAATTAATTTTATCACATACTTTCTGTGCTGCTTCAAAATTTAAATCACCAACAATGACTTTACCACCATTCTCTACTATTGCTTCTGAGTGCATCTCACCCAGAAGACCACCACCACCTGTAACCAGAACAACCTTATCTTTAAGATCAAACATTTATATAACCATCAATAATAGATTTAATTTTTATAGCATTCACATTCCAAGTTTGTGTTTCTATGAAATGTTCATGAGCTTTATTTACAATACTCATTCTTTCATCCTCATTCTCAAGATAATAAGTTGCCTTCTCAAAGAATTCATCTTCATCAGAGAACATAGCACAATTATAACCATCTATTAGTATATTTTCATATACATCTTTAGTCATTCTATTACAAAGTATGAGACTTCGATTAGCCGACATTACTTCAAAGTATCTTGTCCCAACTAAATCAGCAGGTCCTGTTGTTATGAAGCATATTTTAGATGAAGAAAGATGCCTTGCATATTCATCATCAGAGAACATAGTGCCAGCATAATTGTTTCTATGAGATCTAGCATTGATAAACAATTTATAATCACTGAGTCTATCAAGTTGAGATAAAACTCTTTCTCTTAGATTTTCAGTTTGTTCTGGTCTAGTTACTCCAGAGAAAAATAAATCATTTTCATATTCTCCACCATAATTTCTAAACTGCTCTTGATTAGCAGACCACATAATCCTATGAAAAGGAACACCAGTATATTCACTATAAGAATTAATAGCATGGTGAACTGTTAGAGCAGCAGTAGGTTGCATCTCTTTTATCCAATCAAGTTTATTATGCAGTCCCGTGTATTCCTTATTTAAAATTGGAAATAACTTTACATCACTATCTCTAATTAATGATGTAGGTTTTCCCTCACTACAATCAGTATGACCGAATCCAAGAAATACAATATCATATCCATCAAATTCACTTGTAGTTCTTGGAGTAAAATTTTTAAATTCAATATCAAAAATTTCTTTTAAAGCATAAAAGATTTCACCATAATATGAACAGTAACCACTTGATAATGATTTATTAGGATGTTCACAAAACAATGCCTTCATCGCTTTCTCCAAGTCAATTCAACTTTACTATCAACATTACCTTTGTTTCTAATGAACGTCAATCCATATCCATAAGGAAGAGTTGCATATTCTACATCTTTATCTTTTACAAATTCTTCTACTGCCTTACTCATACCCTCACCAAGTGTATGATGTCTTGTATCATGAGTAATTAAAATACCATCATTCTTTAAGTAAGGATAAATGTTATTCAAATCAACCAATACTTCTTCACCTACATGTGATCCATCATGAAGAATTAATTCATACTGTTCTAATTCAATATCCTCAAATATTTCTGTACTATTTCCATTATAAAAATTCCACCTATTACTCTTCTTTGTAAATTCTGTTATAGAAGGATTCTCACTATAATCAGTAACATCACAACTGGTAAGAATACCACCAGTCTTCTCCAAAGCATTTAAAATTACATGAGTTGAATATCCACTTCCAAATTCAAAAACGTTTTTAGATTCTAATCCTACCACGCAAGAATAAAGAAACCCATAATGAAGGGACATACCAGTGTCACCTCTCTCTGCCTTTGCTGCAATCTGTTCTAAGATATTCATAATACTCTACTGTGATTTGAAATGATTAATTGTGGCATAATTTTATTACCCCTAATTGTATTCGCAACACCTGGAAGCACTGCTGGTTTGATTCCCAATTGATGACATACAAAAGGAAAACTTATTTGATCTCTTGATGAGAACATACAAATCTGCTCCCACCACATCCATCCCATTCTTTGAGTCAAAGAATTATTTCTTTGCACTCTGACTGGAAGTTCATACAATCCATTATGTTCAGGGTAACATACATCTTTATAAAAAGCAAGTTGATCTTCCAATAAATTAGGATGATCAAATCTTATTTGTTTTACAAATTCTCCTTCTATGTAGATACAATCTCTTTCAGGATGTTTAAAGACTGCAACGTCACTATCCTTAAGATATTTCTCAATTACTTCATGTGGATTCTGTTCCAATATATGCGTTGAATCTATCCAAAAATAATAATCATAATCTGGTAAAAAGGCAAACGGTAAAACCTTATAAACCTTAGCATCCCTACGATTCTTATATCTTGTATCAACAGAAAATGGAAGTATCGGATGTTTAATCCATGCAGTATCATCTTCATGATCCACAAATGCATGATAATCTACATCATCAAAAGGTATTGGATCTAATAATTTTGTGCTACCAATAGAAGATGTGATTACAGCAATTTTCATTTAGACCTCTTCTCTATTAAATTTAAAACATCAACATCATTTTTTTGTTCTTCTCTTGGAGCAAACAAAGCTCTATCTCTTTTTTCACCAACACCATTACATCCCAAATCAGTCATATAATACATTGCTATACTTTTTCTATATTGACCCTTTGGACAAGTTAAAGGTGTAGGTAATCCATGCCAAGAATTTTGAGTAGTATCAAATAACACTGCTCTATTATATAAACAATCTATAGATCTTTCAAGTCTAAGTGGTTTATTTGTTTCTTCATTGTGCGACCAAAACTCTAAAGCACCACCCCATTCTGGATTCCAATCTTTAGAAAGATAAACTATAAGATTAAGTTTTCTTTGCAATCCAAGTTTTGGATGAACGGAATAATCTTTATGAACATTTAAATTACCACCAGTTCCATGCATATGCCATCCACCACCATGTAATCCATAATCTGGATACAAATTATGAATACCAGTTATATCTTTTATTACTTTAACAAATTGTGGTGAACAAAAATATTGAAATAATTTATAAGTTTCCATAGAAAATTTTCCCCAAGTTTGAAGAGCTTTTTTATTTTCTATTTGATTTTTATACACAAACCAATTAACACTCTCATAATCCATAAACTCATTTGTTATAGAATGAGCCACATCTTCAGGTAAAAAGTTCTCTACCGTATAATGATCGAAAGGAAAATTATACTTTTCAAAATCAAAATTCATACTACACCATATTTTTCTTTGCAATACTTTGTTTCTTTTGTCACGTAATAATCTCTATTCTTATGAGAAACATTTGTAGTTACAGAATAATCACCAACTCTATTACTGATAAGAACATCATCATAAAGGATTGGTTCCCCATGATCATACATCATACCATAATAAAATTCAACATCCATAAAATATGTTAAAGTCGTATCAAATCTACGTTTAACATTATTCTTAAATGCTAGTACTGAAGGAGAACTAATACTATTAACACCTTCCAATAACTTATCATTCCATCTAGGAAACATCTCCCAATAGAATGAGTTGCCATCATCTTGCGTATGATTACATCCATTTAACAACCAAGTCTTATCACTATTACTCAATTCAATATAAATCTTTTCTAATGCTTCATCATCATAAAAGAAATCATCTTGAAACATTACCTTTATAATATCACCAGAACAATGATCTATAGCATTATTTGTATTTGCAGGTCCATTACCTCTATCATTTTCATTTTTAACATAAAGTAAATTAAATTTATCTTGAAATTTAGAAATTACTTTAACTAAATCATCATTTTTACTATGATCGGATACTACTACTTCATAGTCTTTAAATGATTGAATTTCAATTGTTCTAAACAGATCATCTAAAAACTCATTACCTTTACCATATGATTCCCATGTAGGAATCGCAATAGACATTTTCATAGAACTACCCAATCAGGACAATAAAGATCTTTTGTATCATGATCTAAGTTAGGACCAAACCATTTCTTTGGTGCAATTACTTTTCCTTTGAATGAGGTAAGTCTTGGTGGATTTACTGGATGATTTGCTAACCATGCACCCCACCAACTAAATGAACTATTTGCAATAATAAAGTCCTCACACATACTCATCAAACATAAATCATAGAATTGATTACCACCTTCAGCAACAGCAAATCTATCACTTTCAAATAACTTCTGTTGCTTACACCATTCAGTATCATCTGAGAATATAATAACTTCTCTATCATCATCAAATTCTTTCAATGCTTTCTCATAATAATCTAAACCTTGTGGTGGGTGATTACCTGAGTTTGTAAGGAAGTCTCCTCTTCTAATATGAAGAGCAATAGGATTATCAAACTGCTCTCTAAGAGGTATACAATGTTCTACAATCTCATCTTTAAATGTAAAGTCATCAAAGATAGAATATTTTATATCTTCAAAATACTTTTGTGTCTGAAAAAACCCCCATAAAGAAGCATCCTTTCCATTCTCAAGATTAAAAATATCCTCATTAAAATGGAAATGTTCTTCAGAAACGTAATTACTTGTATTAAGTGTTCCAAAATTTGATGCGTGTACTAATTTAAATACATCAAATAAAAGAATAGTATATCTATTACCTATACCATCATCATATATCTCTTGATGATTTGGTATCATAAACTCAGATCCTACTTTAGAAGCAATGCCCCTTAAAGCAGCGTATTGGAACATCTGGTTTCCCAGTTGTCCCAATTTACCTAAATGATTAAATGCCAGCATTTATTTGTTTCACAATCCAATCATAAGTTTCTCTGATACCCTCTTCAAGTGTCTTAGTATAATTCCATCCTAGTTTCTCTCTAATGAGATCATTGTTAGAATTACGTCCACGAACACCAAGTGGTCCATCTATATGATTCTTTTCAATCTTCTTACCAGCAACCTTAGCAGCAGTATCAACTAACTGATTAATACTAACCATTTCTTCTGAA
>NHFY01000092.1 GCA_002170165.1 Flavobacteriales bacterium TMED123 | reverse complement strand
AAACTTAGGTACAATAGGTACCGGTTTCCAATCTAAGTTTAAATAAGATAAATCTCCATTAATAGATAATTCATCTTTATATTTTTGTATACTTTGTTCTCCCCTAGCATATAATCTTAGTCTATGAAAATTATCTCTGTTAGCAAAATATCTAGTACTTCCTGAATCTTTTTTAAACCATTCAGCTTCTATAGCTTTAGCTACCTGCATTCCATATTTGGAATCTGCTTTCTCAACATCAGGAACAGCCTGACTAGGAAAAATACCATGTTTAAATGTTTGTGCCATTTATTGTATTATTTTTGAAAAATTTCCTTTATTGTTATATTTAGCAAAGCTAAAATTAACTTTATCTTGTAATTCTATTTGTGGTCTTGGAGTATATAAATTTTTATTGCAAGCCATAATAGCTAAACCTGAACTAATAGCTGCATCAAATTTTGTTCTTTTATTTATATCAAACTTAGCCCAATCTGTTAATGTGGTATTAAAATATATATCCCCGTAGTCTCCGGTAGGTTTAACACCTACATAATTACTAATATAAGTTTCAATTGCAGCAGCGTGTGCTTGCCTTATATCTTCACTTGAGTTTGGTATACCACCTATTTCTTTTTCAGCAACAGATAATTTGTTCCAAACTTTATCAGGTCTATTCATTGAATAACCTCTATAGCCTCTTCGTTTTAAATAATATAACAATCTAGGTTTATTATTTTCACATAATAAAGGCATACCATAAAATACTAATGCCATTAACACATCTTCAAAAAACATTTCAGCCGTAGCTGGCCTAGCTATATATTCTAAAAAAAACTTATTAGCAGGAGCTTCTTCCATACTAAATTTTGTAAGACCGTGTAAAGCACCCTTAGATCCTTTACCATCTGTTGTACCGGATATATCATAACTATCACAACCAAAAGCTCCAATATGATCATTGCCAGGATATTTAATTCCATTTTTTGTTATTATTCTATTTTGCAAGTTACTAGGTAAAACCCAGCTAACATTAAATCTACCATTTAAATTAGGTACAAATTGTACTTGGGTATCTTTAATTCCGTTTTGCCATTGAAAACTTCCACGAGTAATAACAGCATCATATCTAGCTTCTTCATTATAATCAATCTGTTCGTAAATCTTAGCAAGATTAAATATACTATTTTTAGTTTCATCTCTAAACGCATGCTCTTCTGTTCTTGGAAATTGTCTATAAAATTCATTTAATCCGTCTTGATCTCCTTTTAACCCTGCAACTTCGTTTTCCCAGTGCTCGATAACACCGACATCAATGTACTGGTCGTAATTATCTTTGACCTCTTCTTTAGGTGTTTCGAATACAGGTAATCCATAAGAATCAATGAATCCCTCGAAGTTCCATTCCATAGGTATGAACAAACTATATAATCCCGAGCGAGTCTGTCCATTGCGGTTTCTTTTTGTAACGTCTGAATCATTATATAGTTTTTTAAAGTTTTCACCTCCTTTGTCTAATGAGTTACTTGTTGAACCCATCATACATTTTCCTATTACTCTACTACCTAATCTTAACGTGGTTTTCGTGACTCTCCAGTTGTTGAGGATGTTCTCGGGCCTCTCCCATTTGCCGGCTTCGTCGTGGACAAGGAGGGAAAGTTTTTCACCGTCGTAGGAGTTATCACCCGTGTTTTTCCAGTCGATGGTGGTGTCCAAACCCGCGAGCTCCGCGGTCCTTTCGTTCGAGAGTATTTTACGTCTGGTAAATTTACTTGCGGGTACACGGTAGGCCAACTCGGTTTTCGGACGATCCATACCGTCTTGTATGGGTTTAAAAAAGAACGGGTAATTAATGGATATTGGTACCACCTTGTCTGTGAACATCTTTTTAGCATCAGCACCGGACTTTGATAATATACCGAACCTAGAGTCAGAGGATATGGTTGCCATATTGACTGCCTCGCTGGATGCCATAAATGAAAATCCAGAACGCCTATTCTTGAGGTAACACATTCCATAGGATCGTACGTCAGCTTTGCAAGCCTCCCAGAATAAGTAGAAAAGTCTATTTGCTTCCCTGTAGTCTGGAGCGCCCACGTCGATTTTAGTCCACTGCAAGTACATGTAATGAGTGCCAGTAATGTAAGTAGGAACACCCTTGTTGTAAAACCAATGGCCTTCCTCGCGTTTGGTAAATTCTGTATCAATGTAAACATGCCACTTATTTTTAAAGTCAGCAGGTAAATCTTTCCAATCAAATATAGTTTTTATTCTATCTAACTCTTTAGGATATTCTTTTTTTACCCACTTATTATCTTCTTTCTTAAGATCTTTTGGTTTTGGAGGTAAAGCTATTTTTAAATTTTGTATGCTATACACTTCACCTATCTGCCCAGTCTTACTAATTACAATAACGTCATTTTCTTTATTATAACCGTATTTCCACTTTTTTGCTTTATTAAGCCGTTTAATTGTGTTTATTTTTATAGGCTCTATAATACTATATAATGATTGTTTATACATTACTTAGATCTTCTTTCTGCAAATCCTTTAAAAGATTCTATTTTGTTATCTAAAGGTTTATTTTCTAATAAAGCTTTTTCTTCTTCAATACGACTTAGTATTTCAAATGCATCAAATATTGCTAACTTTTTAGTAGCAGCCGCATTTTTTAATCTATCTGCCGCAACATCTTCTTCTGAATCAACAATAGGTTCTTTTGCAACTTTAATTAATTCTTCAACTGCTTGCTGCCCAGCTTGGATTATATTCTTTTTCGTTTCCTTGACGTTCATACTTAATAGATATTGAATTAGTTGGTACTCTATATAATCTTTCACCATCAATAATAAATTCGTATTCACTACTGGGTGTAAATCCAACTAAATCTTCTTTATGTATATCTTTAAGATTTTTATCAACGTATTTTATAATACCTCTCAAAGGTATTTCTTTTTCATTTAATAATACATTATTAGATACAATTGGTTTAACAAAACAATAACCATCAGGAGTTATCCATTTATTATTTTGTTTATATAAAAATATTTGATCGGGTCTTACAAAGTATTTATTTTCTTTATAATAAGCTCTACCATTTTTTTCAACGCCTCTTACATCATACCATCTTCTAAAAACATTATGATGAACAATAACTTCATCACCTATTTTTATATTTGTTTTTTCGGCTTTTGGTAACCCTAATACAATACCGTTTCTGCTAACATACTGATGATTAGAAATTTCTGAATTTAACAGAAGCTCTGATCCATCAATTTGTTTTGTATTGTTATATCTTTTATTTTTAGGTTTGATTATAAAATCAAAAATGCTTTGCATTAATATTCTAAATTATATTCTACAGCTATAGCCATATTTTTGTTAAAGTCTTTCCATGGTAAAACATTTCCTTCCTTTTTTATAAATATTGAAAACTTACTTTTGCTTTCAACTATATCGCATATGATATGATTTCCATAAACTTCTTGACCTACAGAATAGTGCATTGCATCATTTTTGTAATCTCTGCCTATACTTATTTTTCTTACGAGTGACATGTTATTCAACTATATTACTTTCTAATTTTCCAGTTTGTAAATTTACTTTTACGTCACCGTACTTTTCTTTTAGTTCATTTTGGAATACAGATAGATCATTTTGAATTTGACTTAAAGCGTGTAATATTCCATGCTTTTGAATTTCTAATTGACCCAAATCTCTAGTTCCGTTATTTATTTGTGAAACAAATTTTTGTATTTGTTCTAATTCGTTTTTGGTTACTTTTTTTGCCATAATATTTAATTTAATTATTTTCTTTTAGGTGCTGCATCTACAAACCACCCTTTATATTTTTCTCTTTTATCGTATATGTAATCTATATACTTATCAACTTTTTCTTGCCAATTTATATCTATTTCAGGATTAATAATACCTGATTTGTAATTTGAAAATGTTTTATTAACATAATCTTTAGCGTTATTTTGATTATATAATAAATGATTATTAATACAATAAAATGAACCTCTTTGTATATTATTCCATACATCTATTGGTTCAGTATGCTTATTCATAACAACGCTGTATACACAGCTTTCGCTAATATGTGTTGTATAAACACCTTTAGCTTTTTGTAAATAATAATACATATTTATATTTCTTGGTAGTATATTATCTTCTCCAAAAAAATCTTTTAATTCACCTATTATTTGATGCGTTGTAATTGGGTGAGGTTTAAAATATACATTATTACCGTGTTTATTTCTTATATGTTTTAATCTATTTAAACATACATTTTCTCTAACCTTGTTAGACCCCGGTAAAACTACTAAGTAATCTTTAGGCTCGTATTTTTTAAAAGCCTCTTCATCTCTATCGCTATACTTATTAGCATTGTTATCTACAACTCTATTAATTAACCAAGAAGAGTAATCAACAATTTCTTCACTGCTAGGTTTAGCAGCGTCTATCATTTGTTCGTTTCTTAATTTATAGTTTAATGGTTGTAAGTAAAAACAACCAGCATATTCAGTATATGCAAGTGTTTTAAAGTAAGGCATTTCTTCTGCCATAACATCGTAACTAGACTCTAAATTTCTTTCGCTAGCTTTTCTAATTACATAACCTTCAACTTGTTCTAAGTTATATAATTTACGATCTTTTTTTAAAGGGCCTATTCTTTTATCTAGCTCCTTTTTATTAAACATTTCCATAAAATTAAATTTAAATTTTGTATATTATATTTATTACATGCTTTTATGTAATACTAACTTCTTGGGTGATTCACCCTNGTNCCCGGTTGATTNGCTGTTGTTGACGGATCATACCAAGTTGTTATAGTATTAAACGTCGTAGTNAAGCTAGTTGTATAAGTTGTTACTGTATTATANACTGTTGTNGTGCTTTTACTTGTNCTAAAAGTNGTTACTGTACTTGTACTAGTATTATAATTTGTTGATGTTGCTTTAGATGTACTAAATGTAGTAACTGTTGACGTGCTAGTATTAAATGTTGTCGTAGTCGCTGTACTCGTATTAAACGTAGTGACTGTACTTGTACTGGTATTAAAAGCTGTTGTTATAGATGTTTCATAAACCGTAGTTGTGCTTTTACTTGTATTATACGTTGTTGTTGTATTTCTATTTGTACTAAACTCTGTTGTTGTACTTCTTGTTGTGTTATAAGTTGTTGTTGTTGTTGTTGAAGTGTTAAACGTTGTTGTTGTAGTCGTACTAGTATTAAAAGTTGTAACTGTTGCAGTAGTTGTATTATACTCTGTAGTTGTATTTGTACTTGTATTAAATGTAGTAACAGTAGCTGTGCTAGTGTTAAAAGTTGTTGTTGTACTTGTACTAGTATTAAATACAGTTGTTGTATTTGTACTTGTATTATAAACAGTACTTGTTGACCTTGTTGTTTCAAAAGTAGTTGTATATTCTGTATTTGTACTTCTTGTTGTAGCAAAAGTTGTTGTAGTACTTTTACTTGTAGTATAAGCAGTGGTTGTTGACTTTGTAGTTGCTGTTGTTGTATTATAAACAGTTATTGTATTAGTTGACGTATTAAAAGTCGTTGTAGTATTTGTACTAGTATTATATTGTGTTGTAGTACTTTTACTCGTTTCAAAAGTAGTCGTTGTATTTCTAGATGTAGATACAGATGTAGCAGTACTCGTATTATACGTAGTAGTAGTACTCGTATTAAACGTTGTAGTTGTTGCAGTAGTAGTGTTAAAAGTTGTTGTTGTAGACTTAGATGTTATAGTACTTGTATTAAATGTTGTTGTATATACTGTTGTTGTACTTTTATCTGTTTCTTGCAATTGTGTACTTCTTGTTGTTGCAAAAGAAGTAGCTGTATTTTTATTAGTTTCAAAAGTAGTTGTATATGCAGTTGTTGTAGATGTACTAGTGTTATATGTTGTTGTTGTGCTTCTGCTAGTGCTAAAACTAGTTGTAGTATTTTTACTTGTACTGAATGTAGTTGTAAAACTAGTTGTAGTACTTCTACTTGTGCTAAATGTAGTATTGGTAGATCTAGTCGTTGAAATTGTTGTACTTCTATTAGTTGACGTAGCTGTACTTGTATTATACGTAGTGGTAGTAGAATAGGCTGTTGTAGTACTTCTTGTTTCAAGTGTATTTTTAGATGTTGAAAACGTTGTATTAGTACTCCTAGTTGTTGAGAACGTAGTTGTATAAGCTGTTGTTGTTGATGTAGAAGTATTATATACTGTATTAGTTGTATATACAGTTGATGTGCTTCTTGATTCAGTAGTATTTCTACTCGTATTAAAAGTAGTGGTTGTACTTTTAGTAGTTACAGTTGAAGTGTTAAACGCTGTTGTTGTAGCGGTAGACGTATTATATACTGTGTTTGTAGTATAAGTGGTTGTAGTTGACCTAGACTCAGTAGTGTTTCTACTCGTATTAAATGTTGTAGTTGTAGACTTTGATGTAGAAACTGTTGTAGTCCTGCTTGTATTATACGTAGTGGTTGTGCTAGTATTAAATGTAGTCGTGGTAGACTTTGATGTATTATACGTTGTTGTTGTGCTTCTTGACGTAGAAAAAAACGACGTATATGTTGTTGCTGTACTAGTATTAAATGCGGTACTTGTATTTCTAGATGTTGATGTATTCCTACTTTCTGCTGTTGTTTTTGAAGTGTTAAATGTAGTTGTAGTATTCCTAGATGTACCGGTTGATCTACTCTCACCTGTAGTTTTTGAAGTATTAAATGTAGTTGTAGTACTATAAGCCGTTGTAGTATTAAAAGAAGTAGTTG
The DNA here is from genome assembly GCA_002170165.1 of Flavobacteriales bacterium TMED123. Classification (GTDB taxonomy): domain Bacteria; phylum Bacteroidota; class Bacteroidia; order Flavobacteriales; family BACL11; genus DUAL01. Next base: position 4,967 of record NHFY01000092.1, on the reverse strand, counting down.
TATTTCTAGAAGTGCCTGTTGATCTACTTTCACCTGTAGATTTAGATGTGTTATACGTTGTTGTAGTGTTATATGCAGTCGTAGTATTAAAACTTGTCCCGGTATTTCTGCTTGTTCCAGTTGATCTGCTTTCACCCGTGCTCTTACTTGTATTATATGTAGTAGTAGTATTGTATGCCGTTGCTGTATTACGACTCTCACCAGTAGACTTAGAAGTATTATACGTAGTAGTAGTACTATACGCTGTCGTTGTATTTCTACTCGTACCAGTTGCCCTGGCGGTATTGTATACTGTTGTTGTACTTCTACTTGTATTAGGCATTTTAATTTAATATTTCTTGTGATTGTGGTAATATTATTTTACCACCGCTTTTTAAATGATTACTATAATTATTTAATAACAATGATTTATGGTCTTGAGTTACATCTTGTGGCATAGCCCATAAGTCAGCTAAAATTACGTCGTATTGTTTATTCGGTGTATACGACCATTCATTATGTTGAATAACATTAATATTATTATTAATCCATGTAACATAATCTATTATTTCTTGATCTTCTTCAATAACATCTATAGAAGTTACTGATTTATTTTGATATATATATTCTGGAGTACATCCTAAATATAAACCTAAATATAATACATTACCCCATGTAACCCCATCATAAGTATTTTCATTCCACCCACATGAGGCACAATCTCCTAAATATTTTGCAGAAGGCGTTTCGTGATTATATCTACTATGCCATACATCAGCTTTATATTTAAATATAGACATAGTATAAGTTTCTTCTGCATTTTTGTATTTAGTTTCTTTTTCTACAACAAAATTTGTTCCATTATGTGCGGCTATTAAGTTTTCATCAAAATAAGTTTCCATATTATATTTGTTTAAATTCTACATCTATTTTATTATAATTAACCCATTTAGTACCTCTGAAATTAATTACCGCGCCATCAATATGTTCAACTTCATGTGCCATAACACCTTGATGTAGTCCTTTACCAAACGATTCATCTTTATATTCAAACGAGTACACGTTTAATCCGCTTGGTGATTTATACATGTATCTAATATTTTGTTTTAAACTTATATCAGAAGGTCCGCCAAATCCACCAGAACATTGATTTAAACTTGTAACAACACCGCCAGCACCAATTTGGAAATAGTGAGTAGCAGAAAATCCACTAACATTCATGGCACCATAATAACCAGAACTTAATGCGCTTGTACCGCCAGAATTACTATAAACATTTGAACTTACTTGTGGTAATCCACTAGATACATTATTACCATAATAAGTTTGATTCATAAATTCATCACATACAAAGTTAAAGTTACTATTCAATGTTGAAGTAAATGATGTAAGCGAAGCCGCTGTAGAATATACAGTTGTAGTTGACTTACTTGTGCTTACAAGAGTAAGTGTATTGTAAGCTGTTGATGTACTTCTACTCTCTCCTGTACTTTTACTTGTGTTATACGTAGTAGTTGTATTATAAGCTGTACTAGTATTTCTACTTTCTCCTGTTGACTTAGANGTATTNNATGTNGTTGTTGTGTTATATGCTGTTGTTGTATTAAATGCTGTAGAAGTGTTTCTAGATGTTCCAGTACTTCTGCTCTCNCCTGTTGATTTACTTGTATTATAAGTTGTGGTTGTATTATAAGCAGTAGTTGTATTGAAAGCAGTTGATGTGCTCCTAGATGTTCCGGTGCTTCGACTTTCTGCTGTACTTCTTGACGTGTTATAAGTTGTTGTGGTATTATAAGCTGTTGTTGTATTAAACGCAGTACTTGTTGATTTACTAGTATTATAAGTAGTTGTAGTATTGTAAGCGGTTACTGTGTTAAACGTTGTAGTGGTATTTCTACTTGTACCAAAAGTAGTTGTTCTTGTTGTAACAACACTCGTTGTATATGTTGTAGTTGTTGATTTACTAGTATTGAAAGTAGTTGTTGTACTTCTAGACGTTGAAAACGTAGTTGTTCTACTAGTGTTATATGTAGTAGTGGTGCTAGTATTATATACTGTTGTTGTTGACTTACTGGTGTTATAAGTTGTACTTGTTGTGTAAACTGTTGTTGTACTTCTGCTTTCAGTTGTATTTTTGTTTGTACTAAATGTTGTAGTTGTGCTTCTTGACGTTGCAAAAGTTGTAGTATAAGCTGTTGTTGTTGACTTACTAGTATTATATGTAGTACTTGTAGTGTATGTGGTAGTTGTATTTCTAGACTCTGTTGTATTTTTATTTGTACTAAATGTCGTTGTAGTACTTTTACTAGTTACCGTACTTGTATTAAATGTTGTTGTAGTTGCGGTCGTAGTATTGAAAGTTGTTGAAGTAGTATATTCTGTAGTTGTACTTCTACTTTCTATAGTTGCAGTACTTGTATTAAATGTTGTTGTTGTATTAAATACAGTATTAGTGCTTGTATTAAAAGTCGTAGTTGTGGCTGTTGTGGTATTAAAAGTCGTAGTTGTAGACTTGCTAGTAACAGTAGACGTATTGAATGTAGTCGTAGTTGCTGTAGACGTATTGAATGTAGTTGTAGTAGACTTATTAGTACTAAATTGAGTTGTAGTACTTTTTGAAGTTACAGTAGATGTATTATACGTTGTTGTAGTATTTGTACTGGTATTAAAGGTTGTTGTAGTACTTGTATTAAAAGTAGTAGTTGTACTTTTGTTTGTGCTTCTACTAGTTGAAAAGGTTGTAGTATAAGCGGTTGTAGTACTTCTGCTTGTTGAAAACGTTGTGTTAGTTGATAATGTTGTAGCAAATGTTGTTGTTCTTGTGGTATTAAAAGCTGTAACAGTACTAGTATTAAAAGTTGTTGTAGTTGCTGTAGATGTATTAAACGTGGTAGTAGTTGATTTAGTTGTTTCATAAGCAGTGCTAGTCAATCTACTTGTGCTAATAGTAGTTGATGTACTTACACTTGTTGGAACAGTTGTACCAAAACTTGTAATAGTGTTTGTGCTTGTGTTATACACAGTTGTTGTAGCTGTAGATGTATTGAATGTAGTCGTAGTACTTTTAATTGTTATTGTAGATGTATTAAAAGTAGTTGTAGTCGACGTTGAAGTATTATATACTGTACTAGTGGCCCTGTTTGTAGAATATACAGTTGTAGTTGCTCTAGTTGTATTATATTCTGTAGTAGTGCTTCTTGTAGTTTCATAAGCAGTACTTGTTGATCTAGTGGTATTATATGTTGTAGTAGTGCTTCGGGTTGTACTAAACGTAGTTGTAGTTGATCTAGTAGTAGCAAAAGTTGTTGTGGTACTAGTACTTGTATTGAATGTTGTAGTGGTGTTGGTACTTGTATTAAATATAGTATTTGTAGCAGTACTTGTATTAAATGTAGTTGTGGTTGATGTGCTAGTATTAAATACAGTGCTTGTAGTAGTATTATATGTTGTAGTTGTATTTTTGCTAGTGCTAAATGTAGTAGTTGTACTTTTAGATGTATTATATTCTGTTACAGTACTTGTGCTAGTATTAAATGTAGTTGTTGTATTAGTACTAGTGTTAAACGTTGTAGTAGTGTTGGTTGTTGTATTGTATGCAGTAGTAGTGCTCCTCGATTCAGCCGTAGTTTTTGTTGTATTTCTGCTAGTTGTTCTTGATGTAGCGGTATTCCAAAAATCTATTCTGTTCCAAAGCCATCTCATTTAACTAAAATTTAAGGTTGAGGATAAGCGCCGAAATTACCTACATAATTTACTAATACTATATTTACAGTTGCTACAAAATAATTTAAAACAGCTATTTTATCTGCAGTAGTATCAAAACTTATTGCTCCTCCCCCTGGAGTATAAACGCTGGTGGCAAAAGCTGACCAAGCTAAAGAGCCAACGCTTGAAGGATTAGTTATTACTATTGTACCTGTTTTTCCAACAACATTTTCACTAAGATTTTCAAATGTTATTGAATTTGTAGCATTTTGTGCGGTTACAGTATAATTATTAGCGGTTGTACTTAAATCTATAGCATGGGAATTACTTGAATGCGTTACAGATTGAAAACCTGTTGCACCCAAATTACCAAAACTAGCTATATCTGATAAAGTATAGTTTCTTGTTACTCCCGAAACATCAGTACCTAATAATTTATCATTAGCCGATAAAGAAATATCAGTTATTATATCTTTTATTCTTGGCATTTAATTTATTTTTTAAATATACTTGTAACCTTTTCTCCACTACGCCCACCAAAATATGCAAGAACAACAGCCATCATAACTTTTTCAAATGTGTCGTTCCAATTATCATGTATGGTAAACGGAATACTCTCAACACTATCTAATATACCTGCAAAAGAAAATATAACAATACACCATATCAAAACCATAGGGCGTACATTTTTTGAAAGCCATGAATCTGATTTTGAATCTGCCTCCCACCTGGAAGTTATTGCTTCCATTTCTTTATTTTGCTGCTCGTATATTAATTGTTGTAATTTAATTTTATCATCAGAACTTGTATCTGATTTACCGATAGCAGCTATAGCTTCTCCTGGTGACGTTACTCCTTTAAGTACATTTCCAAGTGTTGGATTTACTATTGAAGCCGCACCAAATAAAAGTTTACCTACAGTACTTTCTGCAAATTTTTTTTTTGGCTTAGACATAATTATTTTCTACCTTTTCGTTTTTTGAACTTCTGAGGCTTATTTAAATTCATTTTAGGTACACCTGCTGGTAAAGATGTTAATACATTTCCTTTTAGCCCTCCTCCTACTTTAGCAATTTCCATTTTTTGCTTTTTGTAATTTTTACCACGAACACCATATTTATGTACTTCAATTCCTTTTTTCATGCTCTCTTGAAAATCTGAACTATATTTTGAAACCCCTTCTTTTCCTGCACCACTAAAATTCACTGTACTACCAGTTTGTGGATCAAAACCAGTAAACCCGTCTTTTGGTCTATAATATGCTCTTCCATACCCGCCTTTTT
>NHFY01000091.1 GCA_002170165.1 Flavobacteriales bacterium TMED123 | reverse complement strand
AGTAGCTGTATGCCATGACTCTTTTTCCTGAAATATCAACTGCCATTGCATCCCATATAAACTTTCTAGAACTAGCCCATCCAAAGTCACGAACATTTTCAGCTTCGAAAATCCATGTTTTTTTTGATTCGCTTTTTGTTTGCTCATTTTCTATTGCTTCATCTTGGTTAACAATAATTACAGGCTCTGTATAGTTTCTTTTAGCTTTTTCTAATCGTTCAATTTGTTTTCTGTCTAAAACATTTGAGTGATTCTTTAGCTCACCTGTTGCTGCAACAATGTGATCTGCCGGAACAGTTATACTGACTTTATAATCTCCAAATGGTAATGAAAACTCTCCTCTACCTAAAAATTGTTTATTTTGCCAACCTTCTACTTCATTGTAGACTGCCATTCGTGGGAAAAATTGTGCAATGGTGTATATAGAATTGTCATCTTCTTCAAAATATTCGTATCCACTTCTTCCACCAATTTTCATTCTGTCATTAATGTTATAGGAGTATTTTATTTTGAATGAGAATGTTTGTCCTTTTCTTAATGGTTTAGAAAGCTCTATTCTCATCATAGTTTCATTGACTGTATATTGTAATTTTCTGCCATATATATCAGTTAGCTCCTCTAGCTTAAAACCTCCGTCAAAATTCATTTTATCATGCATTCTTTTAATGGAGCCAAAGCTCATCTTGTTTTTCATACTGCTTGTAGTAGTCAGTTGGCTATGAGAATTTTTAGCACGCACATTTTGATCTAACTGAACCCATAAGTAATTCAAAATATCAGGCGAATTATTGGTATAAGTTATGGTTTCATTTCCTGACAACATATTCTTTTTTTCATCTAATTCAACATTTATCACATAGTCAGCTTTTTGTTGATAGTATTCATGACCTGGAGCTCCACTGGCTGTTCTATAAACGTTAGGGGTAGGAAGTTCTTCATGTAATTGTTTGAACTTGCTTGTATTTAAATTTTCTTGCGCAATAAGAAAAGAAGTAATTAATACCATTAAAATAGTAAAATTTATTTTTTTGCAATTGAATATCATAAATGTTGTTTTTAATTAGGCTGAAGTAATTTAATTAAGAATAAACCCACTCAATGAGTGGGTTTATGTTGGTGGGCAATGAGGGACTCGAACCCCCGACTTCCTCCTTGTAAGGGAGGCACTCTGAACCAACTGAGTTAATCGCCCAAAATTGGATGCAAATATAGGCCATTTCTTGAGTAGAACAAGTTTTTTATGCAAATAAATTAAAGTACTTCTGCTACTACAAAAGTACTACCCCCTACAAAAATCAAGTCTTTATTTTTTGCTCTTTTTTTAGCTTCAGCAAAAGCATCAATTACATTGGGGAAAACTTCCCCTTTTAAGCCAAAATGACTAGCGTCTTCTTTTAATAACGTTGCATCGACAGCTCTTGGAATAGCTGCTTTGCAAAAATAATAAGTTGCCTGTTTAGGCAGTAAACGTAAAATTCTACTACTATTTTTATCACTTACAGTCCCAAACACAAAGTGTAAATGTTCATGAGGGGTTTGTTTTATGTGCTGAACAATAAGCTGAACACCATCTTCATTATGAGCGGTATCACAAATGCTTAGTGGTTTATTGTTTAAGACTTGCCATCTGCCTAAGAATCCTGTGTTTTTAATTACACTTTTGAAACCATCCCGAATATTTTCGTCATCTATATTCCATCCCCAAGCTTTTAGTATTTCAATTGCTTTTAATGCAGTATTGGAATTTTCTATTTGCCATTTTCCTTTCAAATCAGTTTTTATTTGATTTCCTTTTTCTGCAACATAGACGGTTGCATGCTTTTCTTTCGCTTTTTCTACAAATATATTTTTTGTTTCTTCCTGCTCTTTTCCAATGATAATTGGCCGATTCATTTTTATAATTCCTGCTTTTTCTGCAGCTATTTTTTCTGGTGTTTCTCCTAGCAAATCAGTATGGTCTAGCCCAATATTAGTAATTATAGCAAGTTCAGGATCAATGATGTTTGTACTGTCTAATCTACCGCCTAATCCACATTCTATAATGGCTATATCCACCTGATTCTTTGCGAAATAATCAAAAGCCATGGCTACTGTCATTTCAAAAAAAGACATTTCCAAATCGTTAAAAAGCTTTTTGTTAGCCCAAACAAAATCCATCACTTCTTGCTCTGCAATCATTTTGCCATTTATCTTGATACGCTCTCTAAAGTCTTTCAAATGTGGAGAGGTATACAATCCTGTTTTGTAGCCGGCCTCTTGTAAAACAGAGGCAAGCATATGCGCAACAGAGCCTTTACCATTTGTACCTGCAATATGGATGCTCTTAAATTTGTTGTGTGGATTGTTTAGCTGCTTAGTTGCTTCAACTATATTTCCAATATCTGCCTTGTAAGCAATTGCCCCCTTTCTTTGATAAATGGGCAATTTATTAAACAGATAGTCAAGTGTACTGGTATAATCCATCAGTTCAAGCGGAAATGGTATATGATTTTTCCTTGCTGATTTTCAGGAGCAGATTGTTTGGGATCGAACTTGGTTTTTAATGCAGCTTCTTTGGCTCTTGCTAAAAGATATTTGTTCAAAGTGGTTGATCCTTTTGCACCAGCAATCGCATTGACTACATTGCCTAATCTATCTACTGTAATGATCACTACTACTTTTCCTTCTTCCTGAATTTTATACAGAGGCTTTGCTTTAAAAGCTGGGCTTCTCCCCCCCAATTGATAAGCAACGCCATCTGTCCCTATACTGCCTCCGCTATAAGCATTAGCAATAGGATCACCTTCAGCTTCTCCTTGATTTCCACTTGCTTCTTTATTACCCTGATCTTTTTGCTTGTTCTTTTTTTTGCCTGTATAGAGTGCTTTCTTAATAACTTCTGGTTGCTTTTCCTCTATTACTGCTTCTTTTTCTGGTTCAGACTCTTTTTTCTTTTGCTCTGTTTTTTCTACTACTGGAGCTTCCACTAGCTTTTGAGTTACTACTTCTTGTTCTGCTGTAGATTGTTGTTCTACTATTTCCTCTTGTACGGGTTCAGGAATATCCGCTTTGTCCTCTGGCTCAAGTTCTGTACTGCCCTGATCCATATAGCCAAAGTTAATACTGATTCCTTCTTCAGGAGGTGGCGGAATCTGGTAAGTGAGTCCCATAAAAAGAAAGGCAACAATCAACAATACATGAAACAATATTGTTCCAAAAAGTCCATTGCGCTTGCTTTTCTTTTCAGAAGCAGTCATATTTAATTGGGTTTGGTAGCCAGAACAATTTTGTATTTGTTACGATAGGCAATATCCATCACTCTTACTACATGTTCTATGTCTACCGATTTGTCAGTATGCAAAATAATAGCAGGTTCCATTTGATTTTCTAGAACAAGCTTCAGCTGATTCTCCAAATTGCTTTCCTCCACTTTTTCTTCATTCACATAAAAATCAATATCCTTAGTTATAGAAACAGAGATGGTTTGCTTTTCCAATGTTTTTGCTTTGCTACTAGGGAGTAATAATTTTAAAGCATTTGGGCTTACAAGAGTTGAGGTGAGCATGAAAAAGATAAGCAGTAAAAAAACAATATCCGTCATTGAAGACATATTAAAGTTTGGACTTACTTTATTTCTGCTTCTTAGCGCCATTATTCAGTTTGATGCAAATGATCTAAAAATTCAGTGGTTCTTGCTTCCATCTGAAAGATAACTTTCTCTACTTTGGTTACCAAATAATTGTAGGCAATGTAGGCGATAATCCCTACTACCAAACCTGCAACAGTAGTTACCATAGCGGTATAAATACCTTTTGACAACATCTCTACATCAATATTCCCTCCAGCAGATGCCATTTCATGAAAAGCCACAATCATGCCAATTACAGTACCTAAAAATCCAATCATTGGAGCAGCACCAGCAATTGTAGCCAAATTGGCCAAATTATTTTCCATCTTATATACTTCTAACTTGCCTTGGTTTTCAATGGCAGCAGAAATGTCCGTCATGGGTTTATCAATTCTATCTACTCCTTTTTCAATCATACGTGCGATAGGGTTATCCGTATTTTGGCAAAGTGTTTTTGCAGCAGATATATCTTTCTGCTCAACAAAGTTTTTTACACTCTTGAAAAAACTCTTATCCTCTTTGCTTGCTTTTTTAATAGCAGAATAACGCTCAAACAAAATGTAGACTGCATAAATTGAAAGTAGCCCCAAGGCGCTCATAATAATAGTACCGCCTGTTCCTCCACTGGTAATCAATTGCATGATGGAAAGGGTTTTTTCTTCCACTACCAATTGATTAATGGAATCGTTTGCAAGTATAGTTTGTAAAAGGAGTATCTTCATAATTTGCTTTTTATATTAAACACGCTAATTATTACTTTATTGCATTAAAATATAAGTTGCAGCACCTGCCAAATAACCCATTAATGCCAACAAAGAAATATTTTTCATGTACCAAATAAAGTCAATTTTCAAAATACCCATTACTGCAACTCCAGCTGCAGAGCCAATGATCAATACCGAACCTCCTGTTCCTGCACAATAAGCCAAAAACTCCCAGAACATTCCATCAGCAGCATACATACCTACTTCAGCAATAGGATACATACCCATGGCACCAGCTACTAGCGGTACATTATCCACAATAGCAGATAGCAAACCAATAATCATATTAATTACATAAATCCCTTCTGCTTCTTGACCATTAAAAGTACTGTCTAGCCATTTCGCCACTATGTCTAGCTGTCCTGCAGATTGCAAAGAAGCAACAGCCAATAAGATTCCTAAGAAAAAGAAAATAGTTGCTGTATCAATTTTTTTCAATACCCCAATTACTGAAAGTTGTGATTTTTGTTCTTGATTTTTACTTCTATGAATCACTTCAGTAGCTAACCATAACACTCCTAAAGAAAAGATTATCCCTACATAAGGAGGTAGATGTGTAACCGTTTTGAATACAGGAACAAATAACAATCCGCAAACGCCTAAATAAAACACGAAAGCTCTTTCAAATGGGGTGGTAGGATTTTTCTCATGCTCTTCTAGCATTATAGTTTCAGGTCTTTGTATCTCGCCTTTTAATCGGAAAGTAAGGTAAAGTAAAGGAACTACTGCACATACTACTGAAGGAACAATAACAGAAGTAATAATATTTGCTGCACTTACTTGTCCGCCAATCCATAGCATAATGGTAGTTATATCTCCAATTGGAGACCATGCGCCACCCGCATTAGCAGACAAAATAACCATACCAGCAAACATCCACAAATCATCTTTATCTTTTATCAGTTTTGTAAGAAGGGCAGCCATTACGATAGAAGTGGTAAGGTTATCTAATGCTGCTGAGAAGAAAAAGGTAATAACACTTAAAATCCAAAGTAATTTTACCTTATTGTTGGTGGTAATTTTATCTGTGATTATTGCAAATCCCTGATGAGCATCTATTAACTCAACAATGGTCATTGCACCTAAAAGGAAAAATAAAATTTCAGCAATATCTACTATGTGATGCTGAATTTCGTGTGTTAAGCTGTGGTGGTCAATTCCTGAAAAAGCAAAAAGTGCCCATCCAAGCCCTCCTATAATAAGGGCCGAAGCGGCCTTATCTACCTTAATAGGATGTTCCAATGCAATCGCCATGTAGCCCAATACAAAGACTACAATCATAAGTGTAATTATCATAAAATTTAGGATTTAATTATTTTGCTGCAAATATACTGTTCTAGATGGGAACGCAAAGTCAGAACCATGCTTTTTTACAATCTCCATTATTTTATAATTGATATCCTGCCTCACATCTATTAAATCTCCCCATTTTGGGCTATCAACATAATAAATAACCAATATATCTAATGAACTTGAGCCAAATTCTTGGAAGCGAACTTTGCCTTCCTGATCAGTTTTTTCATGCGCGTTTATCATATCCTGAGTATCAGCAACAATAGCCTTAATTTGCTCAATAGTAGTGTCGTAAGTGAGTCCCAAATTAAACTTCACTCTTCTTACAGGACGCATGCCTAAATTATCCAATTCAGCATCTATCATTTTCTTGTTAGGAACAGTTACCATGCTTTTGTCAAAAGTGCGGATTCTTGTGCTTCTGAAACCTACTTTCTCCACAGTTCCTGTAACAGAGCCAACCGTCACATTATCTCCAACAGTGAAAGGTCTGTCAAAAAATATGGTAAAAGAGCCGAGCAAATTCTCTAAACTTTCCTTGGATGCCATAGCTAAGGCAATACCCCCAATACCCAATCCTGTTGCAAGTGCAGTTACATTTACATCAAATACATTACCCATAATGATAAATAGAGCAAATACATATGTGAGGATTTTGGCTATTTCAATAATAAAAGGAATCAGTTGATCATCCATTTTATTGTCCGTTTTTTCTGCTTTGGCAAATAAAATAAGTCCTACAAAATCAATAACTTTAAGCAATATCCAAAAGATAGCAAGTACATATACTAAAGCATAGCCTTTACTTATAATCATTTTAAGCCCAAATTCAGAAATATCCGATAAATGCCAACTTGGTGGATATACAATGTGAGAAGCACCTAGATAAATAATAGACAGCATTATAAAAAGCCCAATAGGTTTAGATAATAGCTCATTAAATTTATCTATTCCAATTTCGCTATCTTTCTTTCCTATTAGTTTATAAAGCAGTTTGCTAAAATATCTTGAAATCAATTTTTTGAAAAGCAAGCCCACAACTATTGCACTAAAGAACACACAATAATCCTGTAGGCTGTTTCCATAAAAACTCTGTTGTAAGAATTGTAGATCCATAGTTTAAATAAGTTGTTTTAAAGCAATCTTTAGTGCTGTTTTTGAGATGTTTGTTTTTTCGCTATTTTCTTGATGCACTTTTGCTATTGCCTCTTTAATGGTTTCTGAAACTGCCGTAAAGATAGCAATATCTTTCATTTCACAATCTTCTTGCATAAAGTAAGAAAATGCCCGAGCCATCCCACAATTCGCAATAAAATCAGGCAACACACTTACCCTTTTGTCCGCACTCTTTGAGATTGGTCCAAAGAATATTTCCTTATCGGCAAAAGGCACATTTGCTCCAGATGATATTACTTGCAATCCATTATCAATCATTGAATCCAATTGTGATTGAGAAATTAATCTTGAAGCTGCAGCAGGAATAAAAATTTCAGCTCCAATATTCCAAATTTGCTCATTTACTTGCTCGAATGAAAGCATGTTTTCGGCTTCCAAATAGTTAGCGCTTCTATTTTCTAAAAGCGCTCTTATTTCCTCAAAAGAAAAACCATCTTTATTAATCAGTCCTCCTGCAATATCTATAATACCACCAACCTTAGCTCCTGCTTGCGCTAAATAGTAGGCTGCAGCACCAGCAACATTTCCCCAGCCTTGAACAATCACTCTCTTTCCTTTTGCAGATCCACCATAAATGTTGTAATAATGTAATATCGCTTCAGCAACTCCATAGCCTGTAATCAGATCTCCAACCGAATAATCTTTGTTAGGATTTGGTGTCAGCTTTTCATCTTTTACAATAAGAGGAACTCCCTCTGAAAGTTGATTGATGATGCTCATTTTTCCATCTTCATCTCTATCAAAATGCCCATTTACAATTCCTTCTAAAGGAAACAAAATCCCCTGTTCTTTACACATAGGTATTACTTCATCTACTTCATCTACATTCATATCTCCTCCTGTACCATAATAGGTCTTTAAAAGCGGCTTGGCAGCTGCATACCATCTTTTTAGCACCTCTTTTTTTCTTGGATCTCTTGGGTCAAAATTGATACCTGATTTACCTCCACCAATTGGCGGTCCTGCTACTGTAAATTTTATCTCCATGGTTTTCGCTAAAGCCAAAACTTCATCTTTAGTAACGCCTATACGCATTCTTGTCCCCCCTGCAGCAGCCCCACCTCTTAAAGAGTTGATTACTATCCACCCTTCCGCATCAGTTTCTGTATCCTTCCATTCAAAAACCACTTCCGGTTTTTTTTCTTCAAATTGCTTTAATAATTCTTGCATTTTTTAAGTCTACTAAAATTTTTGCAAATGTATCAATTCGACAATAGATAAGTAGGTGTAGCTAATAGTTTTTGTTAAATAGCTTTGAAAATAACTCCCCCACAATTGTCTTTGTTAGCGCCAGTTACACTTTGCAAACAATTTACTTCATTCCGTATTCTTAAAAGACCTAAAAAAGCAAAAATTAAAGCCTCTTTGTAATTGACAATCTCATTGTTTGGAATGATAATGTCTGATGATGCATGATGTCTAATTCTTATCATTAAATAATTATTAAATACCCCTCCTCCTGTAAAAAGTACTTTATCATTAACTAATAATTGCCCGATTTGTATAGCAATATGTTCGCAAAAGGTGTTCAAAATGTCTGCTATTTTGTAATCAGCACTAATGATGGGGTTAATTTGAGATTCCACCCATTCCCTTGCTAAGGATTTTGGAGGATGTTGGTTATAGAAATCTAAATTATTGAGTTTATCTAAAAGTTCAGGAATGAGTTTTCCGCTTTTTGCTATACTGCCATTTTTATCGTATGCTGCTCCCAATTTTCTACTCAATTCATTCATTATAATATTTACAGGACAAACATCAAAAGCAGTAATTTCTTCTCCATTTTTTATGGAAATATTCGCAAACCCGCCAAGATTAACACAGTATTTATAGATAGGGAAAAGTTGCAAATCCCCAATGGGAGCAAGTGGTGCTCCTTGCCCGCATAAAGAAACATCCAAGCTTCTAAAATCATTAATTGTAGTTGTTTTTGTTGTATTTGCAATTGTCCTGCCACAACCAATTTGCAGGGTATAATTATTTTCAGGCTGATGATAAATAGTATGCCCGTGTGAGGCGATAAAATCTACTTTTTCATCTAGCAAAAAGCAATTGATGATTTCTCCAAGATACATTCCATATTCAACATCTGTTTTTTCAATAACTGCTTTTGATTTAGAGGGTAATTCTAGCAATTTTTTTCCCCAATAATCTGAATATTTTATTGTTTGGCTTTTTTCAATCTTAAACTCCCATCCCTTGACTTTTTTAAACGAACATATGGCCAAATCTACTCCATCTAAAGAGGTGCCAGACATTAGGCCTAAAATACGGTAAGAATTATTCTGAGGCTTCATTTTTCAAAAGTAGTTTAAAAAATGTATTTTTGCATGAATTTTTTAAAATAGCAAAAGATGAATTTTGAATTGACGGAGGAACATAAGATGATCAGAGGCGCTGCTAGGGATTTTGCTCAAACTGAGTTATTACCTGGCGTGATTGAAAGAGATGAAGAGCAAAGTTTTCCTGCAGAGCAAATAAAAAAGCTTGGAAAATTAGGCTTTTTGGGCATGATGGTAGACCCTAAATATGGAGGAGCAGGAATGGATGCTATTTCTTATGTGTTGGCCATGGAAGAGATTTCAAAAATAGACGCTTCTACATCTGTAGTTATGTCTGTAAATAACTCTTTGGTTTGTTGGGGATTAGAAACTTATGGCACAGAAGAGCAAAAGGAAAAATATTTAAAACCCTCAGCTAGTGGAGAAATTATTGGTGCTTTCTGTCTTTCAGAGCCAGAGGCAGGAAGTGATGCTACTTCACAAAAAACAACAGCAATTGACAAGGGAGATTATTATTTGTTAAATGGAACCAAAAATTGGATCACCAATGGAGCTACAGCTTCTTTTTATCTAGTAATTACACAGACAGATGTAGAGAAAAAGCATAAAGGAATCAATGCTTTTATTGTAGATAAAGATATGGATGGTTTTGTGGTAGGGCAGAAAGAAAATAAGTTAGGGATAAGAGGTTCTGATACACATTCTCTCATGTTTACAGATGTAAAGGTGCCAAAAGAAAATAGAATTGGAGAGGATGGTTTTGGCTTTACTTTTGCTATGAAAACTCTATCAGGAGGGAGAATAGGAATTGCCGCTCAAGCGTTAGGAATTGCTTCTGGAGCTTATGAATTAGCGCTTCAATATTCTAAAGAAAGAAAGGCTTTTGGTAAAGAAATTTCTAAACATCAAGCNATTGCTTTCAAACTTGCAGATATGGCAACTGAAATTGATGCTGCTCGTTTGCTATGTTTAAAGGCAGCATGGNTAAAGGATAATGGGCAAAACTATGATAAAACTGGNGCAATGGCAAAGGTGTTTGCATCTGAGGTAGCTATGAGAACAACTACNGAAGCCGTGCAAGTTCACGGAGGTTATGGTTTTGTAAAAGAATACCATGTAGAACGCTTGATGCGTGATGCAAAAATTACACAGATATATGAAGGAACATCAGAAATTCAAAGAATAGTNATTTCTCGTTCTATTCTAAAATAAATAATTATGAAAAAATTAATTCTTTTATCAGTTTCTNTTTTGNTTACACTAGCNNTAAGTGCTCAAATTGATATTGATAAATCAAAAATAAATCCGTCATATTTGAAGTTCTTACCTTCCGATGCTAATCCACAGGATTTGCGCCCATCAGATATTCCATCTGAACAGGTGCTAAAAAAAATGGGGCTTTCAGAAAAAGAAATTGCAGAAGCAATGGATTTCAAATATTCTAAAGGAAAATATGCTAAGAGTGATCAAGATACCATTGGAAGCAATAGAATTCTNTCAAAATTTTANGAAAGCCTAGGAGANACACTTGTTTTAGACNCTGCTACTTACCCAAAAGCAAGAATATATGGTCAAGATATTTTTAGAAATAATGAGTTGTCTTTTTTTCAAAAGGCATTGGATGCTAAAGCGCCTGAGAACTATAAGGTGGGCCCAGGAGATGAGATNAGTATTGCTGTTTGGGGTTATTCCGAATTTTCAGAAANCATTGAGGTAGATGCTAGGGGGTATATCAATCCAAGTTCTTATGGAAGAATATATGTAAAAGGATNGAGTTTTAAGAAAATGAGATCAATGCTAAAAAGCAAGTTCAGTAGCTTTTTAGATATGAAAAATTCTGAAATAGATGTTACNCTATCTTACTCTAGAGTAATCACTGTTAATATTGTCGGAGAAGTTTACAATCCAGGATCNTATACCATTCCAGCTATCAATACCGCATTTAATGCACTAATTGCAGCTAATGGACCTAATCAGTTGGGAACAGTTCGTAATATTTATATTAAGCGTGATGGAAAAACTGTTGATTCTTTGGATGTTTATCATTTTCTTTTCAACCCTACACGCTCACAAGATATTTATATGCAAGATGGAGATTACCTTTTTGTGCCGCCTGCAAAGCATCTAATCGAAGTGAAAGGAGCTGTAAATCGCCCATACACTTATGANGCNAAAAATGGAGAATCAGTTGCTAATATGATANAATATGCTGGAGGGTTNACTACTAACGCCTATGCAGATNTCCTTACATTAANAAGGATAGNATACAATTCAATCAAGGTAAATGATGTGNATAAAACTCATTTAACTACTACANTAGTTNAAAATGGAGATGATATAGTAGTAAATNCGATTTCAAATAAGTTGTCTAATGTGGTAACTGTAAGATCTAGTATTGGTGTAGCCGCTGACTATGAATATAAAAAAGGAGAGAGGCTTTTAGATTTATTAGATAGAGCAAAATGTATTGATGAAAAAACTTTTTTGGAAAAGGTTTATGTAATNAGATTGAATCCCGACAGAACAAAAACNCATATAACAGNTGATTTGACNGCTATTTTGGAGGATNTCAAGCATAAAGATAANATCTTATTACAAGAATATGATNTTGTANGTGTGCTATCAATTGATGATTTTGATGATGAGTTTACCGTTTCCGTGAAAGGGGCAATAAGAGATGGTGGCACATTTGACTTTGGAGATGGTATGAGTTTGCAAGATTTATTATTACAAGCAGGAGGNCTTACTCAACAAGCAGAGGGGAGTAGAGTTGAGGTGAGTAGAATTATGGACTATGATATTANTTCGAATAAGTTAAAACCAAGGCGAACTATTGTAAAAACAATTAAGGTGGGAGAAGATTTGGTTTTAAGTACTGATGCACAATCATTTAAATTACAGCCGTTCGATCAAGTGTTTGTTCGGNANAATCCTGATTTTCAACCAGCTAGAAATATTGTGTTAAATGGAGAGGTGAGGTATCCTGGAACATATACTTTACTTTCAAAAGATGAAAAGATCTCATCCGTAATTAAAAGGGCAGGAGGATTGACAAAGTATGCTTATTTGGATGGAGTCAAGATGTACAGAAAGTTTGAAGTGACTGAGCAAGAAGAGGATGAGCAACAAAATGAAATCTCAGAGGAATTGAAGGAAAGTATTTTAGAAAATCCTGAATTGGCTATGATTTATGCAAATGAGCTCAACAACAACAACACAACTGAGAAGTCAAAAAGTATTTTTGTAGAAGATGAAATTATATATGCTTTTGATGCTGTTTATTTAAATCTGGAAAAAGCACTTGACTCAAAATCTTCAAAACACAATTTAGTTCTCGTTGAAGGCGATAGTATTATTGTTCCAAAAACCATGGATGTAGTGCATATTACAGGAGAGCTGATGAATTTAGAAGGGAATTCCATTAGCGCTCCACATTTTAAGGGAAGAAGGGCTAATTATTATGTAAATAATTTTGCTGGTGGATTTACAAAAGAAAATAAGAAAAGTAATACAGTTGTACTTTACCCTAATGGAATAGCAAAGAAATCAATGCATTTTGGGTTGTTTTCAATTTCCCCAAGAATTAAAAAAGGCTCTAAAATAATTGTTGCGAACAAAGTTGATAAAGAGAAAAAAGAAAATGAAAATCCTGTTGATTGGAATAAGCAAATAGAAAATGCTATGCTGAAAGTTACAGCTGTACTTACTTTATGGCTTTTAATTGACAGGGTAAATGCACAATAATGCAGCAATACAATGACGAAATACAATTAAAAGATATTCTGATAAAGCTATCAGAGTGTAAGCAAGAGCTATGGAGGAAAAAGGGAAAAATTATGCTTTTTTCTTTCTTGTTTTTTTTACTAGGGGTTGCTGTTGCTATTTTTTATACAAAATCGTATAAAGCAGAGCTCACCTTTGTAGTAGAAGATGCTAAAGGAGGGAATCCCTTAGGCGCTATGTCAGGAATCGCTTCTCAATTCGGAGTTGATTTAGGAGGCAATTCTAGTACTACCTTTTCTCAACAAAACATTATGCAACTTCTTAAATCTAGAGGAGTAGTAGAATCCACGTTGTTGCGAAAAGGAAGTGTAGATGGAAAAAAAGATTTACTCGCAGAGCACTATCTTACAATCAATAAAATAAGAGAGGATTGGGCGCAATCGGAAGAATTTGATGGTGTGAATTTTAATCATACTCATTCTTTGTTGCATGATAGTATTATGGGGGTAATTTGGACTCAAATAGTAGCAGACAAATTGACTATTGAAATTCAAAATGATGAGGCAAATATCATTACGCTTTCTTATGTTTCTGTTGATGAAAATTTCGCTAAGCAATTTTCAGAAAACTTAATTGATGAAATGAGCAAGATGTATATTGCTCATCAAACAAAACAATCCAGAAACACTTTAGATTTTTTGCAAGATCGTGCTGATTCAGTTTTTGTAGAATTAGACAAATCCGAGCAAGAGTTTGCTAGAGTAAAAGACATCAATCAAAGAATCATAAAAGCTTCTGGAAGATTAAAAGAATTGCAATTGATGCGAGAAGTGGAGGTACTTAATACCATGTATTTAGAGATTATAAAGAATCTAGAGATTTCTAAGATGACACTTCTAAACCAAACCCCCATTATAAATATTATAGATAAACCCGTCCTTCCCTTAGAAGTAAAAGCTTTATCTAAAACTACTGCGGGTATTTTAGGGGGGTTGTTCGGCGGTTTTCTCTCAGTTTCTTTCTTTCTTTTTAGGAAACTCTTAAAAGATGCTTTGGCGGATTAATGTTTTTGGGATGCAGATGGAACTTATCAAGTTGAGAACTTGTTATGTGATTCTGCTTGGGTACAATATGTTGTGATTTCTCAAATTGAAGGAATTCGAAGTTATCATGTTTCAAGTAGACAGCCTGTAGATCTTTTTAGCACAAATACATTTACTGACTCATATAATCTTACATCAGATAGTATGGAAATTGTTCTTTGTGATGTTGCATTAAGGTTATCCATACAGGATGAGTTGATTGATTAAAGAAATTTAATCAATTTCTCAATCGCAATCCCTCTAGAACCTTTTAACAAGACAGTTCTATTTTTTATAGGATTTTTCTTTAAAATTTCTGAAAATTCATCTGTGTTTTTAAATGCACTTTCTTCTACATTTAAGAATTCATTACCTATAAAAATACTTTCTAGAACTAATTTGTGTGTTAACTGTATAATTGATTTGTGTTCTTTTGCAGAAAATTCACCAAGCTCTAACATATCTCCTAAGATACAAAGCTTGTTGTTGTACTCTTGCTTTGCAAAAGCAGTGAGCATAGCATTCATACTTGCTGGATTGGCATTATAAGCGTCTAAAATTAATGTATTCTTTTCCGTTTTAATAATTTGAGAGCGGTTATTTTTGGGCGTGTAATTATTAATGGACTGTTTGATGTTATAATCAGAAATTCTAAAATATTTCCCAATAGCTATTGCAAGCATTATATTAGAAAACTGATAATTGCCAATTAAGTTGCTGTCTATAAGATGTTCTCCAAATTGCAGGCTAATAAAAGGTGTCTCTGAAGTAATTGTTCCTGTATAATCTCCACTCTTTCCATAAGTAGCTTTCTTAATATTTGCTGCTAACTCAAGCAATACGTTATCCTCATTATTCACAAAAATCTTTCCATTAGTCTTTGCGATAAACTGGTACAATTCAGATTTTGCTTTTTTAACACCACCAACACTGCCAAAACCTTCTAGATGTGCTTTTCCGATATTGGTAATAATACCAAAGTCTGGTCTTGCAATCTCGCAAAGAGCAGCAATTTCATCGATATGATTTGCTCCCATCTCAATTATTGCGATTTCATCTTTAAAATTGATTTCTAATACACTTAAAGGGACTCCAATATGGTTATTCAAATTTCCCTTGGTAGCATAACATTTTTTTTCGGTGTTTAAAACCGCATTAATAAGTTCTTTTGAGGTGGTTTTCCCATTACTACCTGTAATACCTATTATAGGTATTTTGAGTTGATTCCTGTGGTGTTTTGCGAGTTCTTGTAATGTGCTGAGGACATCATTTACTAATATACATTTTTTATTAACAGCATATTGTTTCTCATCTATTACAGCAAAAGCACAACCTTCATCTATAGCTTTTCCTGCAAATTCATTTCCGTTAAAATTTTCTCCTTTCAGAGCAAAAAAGATACTTGCTTTTTTGATTTTTCTACTATCCGTACAAATGTTTGGATATTGCTTAAAAAGATTATATAACTTTTCTATATTCATTTGCTCAAAAGTATAAAAAAAGCCGAGCATGCTCGGCTTTTTTTAATATCTTAACATGAATTTATCTTCTATTACTTCCCATTTTCTTTTGACTATAATCTGTTCCTCTTCTTTGGTTTTCTTTCAAATCACTTGAAGGAGCACCCATTCTGTCCATAGCACACCTAAAGCCAATAGCATCAGTAGCTTGATCTTGATCAAGATACCTTCTTGATCCAGGAACTAGCCAATACGCTCTATCTTTCCAAGACCCACCTTTATAAACCCTTGTTCTATCGGTAACTAAAGTAGTATTTCCATAATCGTACATCTCGCTAGAGTTTCCAGTTCTGTTGTCTTTGTATTTTTTTGCAGACTGATTCCATTTGTCAATCTTCACACTTGCTGTATCAACAGATGATTGCTCATTTATGAAATTATTCCAATCAATTCCCATCTGAGATTCGATATCTCCATCCATATAGTTAATGTTGTCCGATTTTTTATAATTTCTTCTATACACATTATCATCTACATTTACATCAGCCATTGTTATTCTTCCTAAACTGTCTTTTTCTTCAATAAATCCATCCTCATCTCTTTTTTGTGTTTTGAACACATTACCTCTAAAAGGACGGTGGTCTGTAGTTGTAGTTTGTTCAATAACAGGACGATAAACATCCATTACCCATTCAGAAACATTTCCTGACATGCAATACAAGCCATAGTCGTTTGGCCAATAAGAACGCACGGGAGCAGTAATGTCTGCATTATCATTCAAATTCCCAGCAACACCCATATTGTCCCCTCTTCCTTTTTTGAAGTTTGCCAAAATTTCTCCTTGATTCTTTTTATCTCCATTTCTAACAGAAGAGCCATTCCAAGGATATAATTTTCTCTCATCTGTGTTTTCCATTTCAGTATTACCCACATATCCAAGTGCAGCAAACTCCCATTCTGCCTCAGTTGGTAGCCTATATCTTGGTAATAAAATTCCATCTTCCATTCTTACCAACCTTGTTTCCTCTCCTAATGTTGGGTTTAAATTTTTCAGATTTCTTTTTACAATACCTTCATATTGTCCTGAAAGATAAGCGTCAGTATTGAATGAGTTCTCATCAATTTGCTCATTATCTTCTTTCAAGATACCTTCATCAATTAAAATTCTTTCATTTACCCTATCTGTACGCCAAACGCAAAAATCATTAGCTTGTACCCAACTTACTCCTACAACAGGGTAATTTCTATAGGCGGGATGTCGTAAATAAGATTCTACATAAGGCTCATTATAGCCTAATTTATCTCTCCAAACAAGGGTGTCTGGAAGGGCTTTTTTATATACCTCAGGGTAAGATTGTCCATATACTCTTTTTATCCAATAGAGATATTCTAAATAATCAACATTCCTGACCTCAGTTTCATCCATGTAAAATGAAGAAACCGTAACCGTTTTCGGCACATTATTCCAGTCTGCAAACACATCTTGTTCAGTTCTACCCATAGTAAAAGAACCACCTTCAACGAACATTAAACCAGGGCCTGTTGCCTGCTCTTTGTATTTTATATTGGTTTCAAATCCGCCATTTTTGGAATTATTGTAATCCCAACCTGTGGTAGCTGAACTTTTTGAGTTGGAAGATTTGTTTCCGCCACTAGAACACGCTCCTAGTATAAACAGACAGCTCACTACTAATATTAATTTGCTAGTTTTTATCATTTTTCTATTGTTTTTTTAAGATGATATTAATAACTAAAAGGATGGACAACTTATTGTATTGAACGATTTACTTCTACTTTTGCATGGCATAAATAGTGTAAAGGAAATTTCGTGTGCACCCAAAGTATTACTATTTTTTAAATTACTTAATGTGATATCATAACTATAGCCAAATTTGAAAGCATCTTGGATTAGTCCTACCATTAAGATGAATGAATCCACATTTTTAATGCTATGTCTTGCCCAAAGCCCTCCAACAATTGGCCCTCTATTTACATACATTCCATAATTGAACTGTTGGAAATCCTGTTGTTTTTGGTAGAGGAAGTTTGGAGAAATAGTAGTAATCGAGTTTTTGTACCTGCTTAGGGGAATATTACCGCCAATATGAGCAGTTAATTTAGTTGGTAATTGACTCTCACTTATAAAACCTTGATTAGGTTGGGTTAAATGATGAGCAGCAAAACCAAAAAATAAATTCTCGGAATAACCTATAAATCCAGCAGAAAAATCAGGAAAATTAACAGCTGTTGGATTATTTACAATATCTTCGTTTGTGGGATAAATAAATCCATATTTTGGATCAATCATATCACCAAAAGTCAAACCTTCCCAATCAAGATTTATCATGCGGTAAGAAGCCTCAAAACCAGCTTTAACAGAGAATTTTCTACTTACTTCCAAATGATAAGAATACAAAAGAGACGCATGTGTAGTATTTAAATTTCCTGCTCCACTTCTATCTTTAGCCACTATAATCCCTAGTCCTCCCCCAATTGCATTTACATGCTGGTCGTAAGAAGCACTAAAAGTAACATAAGTTCTTCCAATTCCAGGCCATTGATCTCTATAATTTAGAGTTGCTCTTGGACATCCTCCAGCAGAAGCGCCAGCAAAAGCTGGATTCAAATAAAGAGGATTAGCGTAAAACTGACTAAATGCAGGATCTTGTGCTTTAGCCGAGCCTACAAATAGGAAACATAGCAAAATTGCTGCTAGAAATTTCATAATTTTTTTCGTCATTTTCCTTTGTTTTTATTCAATCGTTCGGAATTTCAATTTTACAAAGATATAAATTTTCTTTTTATCTGAATTTTATGAGTAGAAATTTGAAGTAATAAATATCAGCAAATGTTCGTTAATAAATTAGTTTAATTGGATTAAATGTAGCAAGATTTGTATTAAATATTAAATTTGCATAGATGAAAAACCTTCTTTTTCCTATTCTATTTTTGCTTTTCGCTATATCTAGTAAGGGAGCAAAAAAATCGGCATCAGTCCTGGCTGCTGGAAATTGGTATAAAATAGCTGTTCAGCAAGATGGTGTATACAAACTATCGTATTCCAATTTATCAGCATTAGGGGTAAATATAAGCAATTTATCTTGTTCAAATATTCGTATTTTTGGTAATGGAGGTGGTATGTTAGCTCATCTAAATAGCGATTTCAGGTATGAGGATTTGCAAGAAAATGCCATTTTAGTTGTAGATAATAATGCTAATGGTATATTTGAAAGTAACGATTATGTGTTATTTTATGGACAATCTCCTGATAGATGGAGCTACAATGAAAGTGATGGTAGATTTCATCATCAGAAAAATTTATTCAGCCGAAAAACTTATTATTTTATCACTACAGATTTAGGCAGCGGAGGTAAAAGAATTCAACCCCAAAACGAAACAAATTTTAATTTAGTAGTAAATGCGTTTGATGATTTCGCTTTTCACGAAGAGGATTTGGAGAATCTTATCAAATCTGGAGCACAATGGTACGGCGAAAAGTTTGATTTAGTAAACAAATATACTTTTAATTTTTCTTTTCCAAATTTGGTGCAATCTACTCCAGTATACATTAAAACTGCAGTAGCAGCCCGTTCTTTTTCATCTAGTTCGTTTACTCTGAAAGCAAATTCTAATAACATCCAGTCCATTTCAGTTGCTCAAGCAGATCCGCATTATACAGCAGATTATGCAAAGCTTTCTTCCACATCCACAACATTTTCTGGGTCATCAAATTTAAATATTGAAATAACATACAATCCCTCACAGAGCTCTTCTGTTGGATGGCTTAATTATATTGAGCTCAATACTAGAAGGCAGTTGAAAATGAACTACAATCAAATGCTTTTTAGGGATACAGAATCAGTTGGAGATAGCGTGAATGCAAAATTTGTAATATCGAATACTTCTTCTAATCTGAAAGTTTGGGATGTAAGTACCCCAGTTAAAGTTACAGCACTAGATGTTATTTACAATTCCAATCAAAGCACTTTTGTTGCAGCAGCAGATTCATTGAAGGAATATTTGGCTTTTACTGGAAACAGCTATTTTTCAGCAGAATTAATTGGAAAAATAGCCAATCAGGATTTGCATGGATTTGGAGCTGAGGTGGAGTATGTTATTGTATCTCATCCTGACTTTTTCTCAGCTGCAAACGAATTGGCTACTTTTCATGAGCAAAAAGATGGTATTCGCACAATTGTAGTGAGTCCTCAACAAATTTACAATGAATTTTCCTCTGCTGCTCAAGACATTACTGCCATAAGAGATTTTATTCGCTATTTGTACAAAAAACCAAATAGCCAATTGAGATATCTTTTGCTTATTGGTGATGCTTCATACGACCCCTTAAATAGAGTTTCCAACAATAGCAATTTTGTTCCTTCTTATCAATCTAATAATTCGGTTTCGCCTACACAAAGTTATGTAACAGATGATTATTTTGGCTTATTAGATGATAAAGAAGGTAAGTTTATCAATGATTTAGTAGATATTGGTATTGGGCGATTTCCTGTACAAAGCCTGTCGGAAGCCAATGATATGGTGCAGAAAGTAAAGCATTACAACGGAACGCTAGCAAAAGGGGATTGGCGAAACAGAATTACTTTTATTGCAGATGATGGTGATGCAAATGATGGAAATACGCATATGGTGCAAGCTGATAGTTTGGCAAATATCATTGACAATAAGTATGACAATATTAATTTACAGAAGATATATTTGGATGCTTATACTCAAGAGTCCACTCCAGGAGGACCAAGGTGTCCTGATGCACAACAAGCCATTACAGAAGCTATTCAGAAAGGCACACTACTTATCAATTATTCAGGGCATGGGGGAGAGTTGGGCTGGACAAAGGAACGTATTTTGGAAGTTGATCAAATCAACACATGGGATAATATTAATAATTTACCGCTTTTTGTAACGGCTACTTGTGAGTTTTCTCGTTTTGATGATCCTGAAAGATTGTCTGCAGGTGAATACACATTTTTAAATAAAGAGGGGGGTGCTATTGGATTGCTTTCTACAACTCGCCTGGTTTATGCAAGCCTAAATTACGAATTAAACAAACAGTTTACCAAAGTATTATTTGAAAAAGATAATGGTCAATTGCCCAGATTAGGGGATTTGTTTCGACAAACAAAAGTAAATAGTGGAACAAACCTCAACAACAGAAATTTCACATTATTAGGCGATCCTGCCCTTTGTTTATCTTACCCAGATTTTTCTATAAGTACCACAGCAATATCCGACACCATTTCTGCTTTGGGAGAAGTAAGTGTATCAGGGAAAATTGAGGATGAAAATGGTAATCTGCTGAGTAATTTTAATGGATTGGTTTTTCCAACTGTTTATGATAAAGCAGAAACACTAACCACATTAGGACAAGAGTCCTCTTCTCCAATGCCTTATAAGAGTCAAAACAACATCTTATATAAAGGAAAAGCAACTGTTGAAAATGGGGTGTTCTCTTTTTCATTTGTTGTACCAAAAGATATTGCTTATAATTTTGGAAGCGGCCGAATTTCCTATTATGCCGTATCAAATGATAGCTTAATGGATGCAAGTGGCTATGATGAAAGTTTTATTATTGGTGGTACTGCTACCAATATTTTAGCAGATAATGAAGGTCCGGACATTGAACTTTTTATAAATAATGAGAAATTTATCACTGGCGGAATGACCAATGAGAATCCTCTCCTTTTTGCACTGCTTAGCGACTTTAGTGGTATTAATACAGTAGGTAATGGTATAGGGCACGATATTGTTGCTATACTAGATGAACAGACCAATCAGTCCATTAGTTTAAACGATTATTATAGTGCCGATACCGATAGTTACCAAAGTGGTAAAGTTACTTATCCTTTTTATGATTTAGCCAAAGGGCATCATACTTTAAGCTTAAAAGTTTGGGATGTATTCAATAACTCATCAGAGAAAAAGATTGATTTTTATGTTTCAGATGCCAATGAGTTTTCTCTTTCAGAGCTGATTAACTATCCGAATCCTTTTTATGGTAGCACGGGGTTTTATTTTGAGCACAATAGAGCGGGAGACTTGCTAGCTATTCAATTGCAAATCTTTGATTTATCTGGAAAAGTGGTAGCATCCATTAAAGAAAACAGATTTGATGATGGTTATAGAGTAGGACCAATAAATTGGAATGGCACGACAAATTCTGGTGCGCAATTAGAAGCAGGTATTTATATTTATCGCTTTAATGTAACTGCTGAAGATGGCAGTTCTCAAACTAAAGCGGAGAAACTAATAATATTAAGATAATAAATGCGTTATAGCCCTCAATAAAAAGAATATATTTGCAACCCAAAAATAATTTTAAGCATGAAAAAGTTTTTTCTGATAGTATTTGCATTTACAGTTTGTTTGCAATCTAAAGCACAATCTTCAGTGGATGACAATATTGAACCGCCGCTTGAGTTAAACACCATTACTACTTCTGTTCCTTTTCTTATTATTGGTCCAGATTCTAGAAGTGGTGGTATGGGAGATGTTGGTGTAGCGTCTAGTCCAGATGCAAATTCCATGCATTGGAATCCTGCTAAATATGCTTTTGTTGAGGATGATATGGGTTTTGCTATTAACTATGTGCCATGGCTCAGATCATTAGTTCCCGATATATCCCTTTCCTACCTTTCAGGCTATTTGAAAAGAAATGATAATGAAACCATTGGAATGTCGCTTAGGTATTTTTCATTAGGAGATATCACTTTTACCGACGTAAATAGTAATGTGATAGGGCAATATAAACCGAATGAGCTAGCAATTTCATTGGCCTATGCGCGAAAATTATCTGAACAGTTCTCAATTGCTATTTCCACTCGATATATTTATTCTGATTTAACAGGAGGGCAAACACTTCAAGGAGGCTTAGGAACACATGCTGGACAATCTATTGCAGCTGATATTTCTAGTTACTTTAATAAGGAAGTAAGAATTGCAAAGCAAGATTTTGATTGGGCTTTGGGGCTAAATATTTCCAACTTGGGAAATAAAATATCTTATACCGAAACAGCAGTAAGAGATTTTATTCCGATAAATATGCGGTTTGGATCTTCCATTGGCACCAATTTTGATGATTACAATAGTTTAAGTTTAGAGTTTAATCTGAATAAACTATTAGTACCTACTCCTCCAAAATATAATGATGATGGAGAAATTAGTGGCGGTATGAATCCTGATGTTTCTGTTGTAAATGGGGTGTTTCAATCTTTTTGGGATGCACCATTAGGATCAAAAGAAGAATTTCGTGAAATCAACTATTCTTTAGGTATGGAATATTGGTATGCTGAGCAATTTGCCATTCGTGCGGGGTATTTTTATGAGCACCCTACAAAAGGAGATAGGCAATATTTTACTATGGGAGCAGGTGTTAAGTATAATGTTTTTGCATTGGATTTCTCTTACCTTATTGATGCAAGCAGTTCAATTAACGGAAGCAATCCGCTTGCTAACACTTTGCGTTTCACTCTAATATTTGACTTTGGGGCTTTAGAAGCCAATAGCTAATCATGAATTACAGAATAGGATTTGGATTTGATGTTCATCAGTTAAAAGAGGGGCTTGACTTTTGGGTAGGCGGTATTCTCCTTCCACATTCAAAAGGTGGTTTAGGTTACTCAGATGCAGATGTTTTAATTCACAGTATTTGTGATGCACTTTTGGGTGCTGCTAATTTGGGTGATATTGGACAGCATTTTCCTGATACTGATCCAAAATACAAAGGAATTGATAGTAAAATATTACTGCAAGAAGTAATGTGTCTAGTTCGAGAAAATGGCTATAAATTGGGAAATATCGATTCGACAATCTGCTTGCAAAGACCAAAAATTGGAAAACATATTCCTGAAATGCAAAAGGTGTTAGCTAATTGCATGGGGGTCGATAAAGCTCTAGTTTCCATTAAAGCTACTACAACTGAGAAATTATCATTTGTTGGCAGAGAAGAGGGTATTTCGGCTTATGCAACTGTGCTGATTCAGAGCAGCTGATTTCAAAATCCTAACTTTTCTTTTTTATTATTATCTCTTAAATAAACCAGCATGCTGGCTTTTGCACAAACTACCCCTTTTTTGTTGATGGCTTCTACCGTGTGCCATATTTCAGTTTTACCAATTTTATCTAATGCTTTTTCCACTTTTCTTACATCTTCTTTTGTGATTTCAAAATGAAGCTTTAAAGTGCTATCAGCAGGGCGTAAGTACTGAATTTCTGCAGATTTGAGCCAAATAATCAGTTTTCTATTCTTGTTTGCAAATATGTGATAGTACATTGTTGGGAAATAAGGGTCGCAAGCTGAAAAGATGCTTCCGCCAAATATGGTTTTATGAAAGTTTATATTAAAAAGGACTTTTCTTAATACCACTTTCATTTGCATAAAATCATCAGAAATTTCTTTCAGCACTATTCTATTGAATAGCAAAGGCGGAAATAAATTCAGTATAGTTTTAAGTAAGAATTTTGGCGCTTGCATGGTGCAAAAATAAAAAACCCTACTCAAAAAAGTAGGGTTCTGTTTTTCTGATCTTCTTGTAGATTAGTTATTCGCTAAATATTCAGCAACCGCATCATGACTCTCTTTCATAGCATCTTTTCCTTTACTCCAATTGGCAGGGCAGACCTCACCGTTTTCTTCAAAGTGCTTAAGGGCATCAACCATTCTTAAAGCCTCATCAGTACTCCTTCCCAAGGGGAAGTTGTTTACAACTTGGTGTTGGACAACCCCATTCTTATCGATTAAGAATAATCCTCTTAATGCAATCATTGGGCCATTTGCTACCAGATTATCATTTTCATCAACTTCATATTCGCCAGCTAAAACGCCAAAATTTGTCGAAATTGTTTTGTCGGTGTCGGCAACCAATGGATAGCTGATTCCTTTAATTCCTCCTTCAGATTTTGGCATTTGCAACCATCCCCAATGTGATTGTTCTGTATCCGTTGAACAAGCAACAACAGCACAACCTCTAGCTTCAAATTCTGCTAATTTTTCCTGAAATGCAAACAGTTCTGTTGGACATACAAAAGTAAAATCTTTTGGGTAAAAGAAGAAAACTACTGGCTGTTTACCAACAAATTGATCTAATGAATAATCTTTTACAAACTCCCCTCCATTTACTACAGCTTGTGCAGAGAAAGAAGGTGCTTTTTTACCTATTAATACTGACATAATATTTTTGTTTTTTTGTTAATTCGTGAAGTTGCAAAGTTAGCATAAAAGACGAAAACACAAAGCTTGAGGAATCAAAAATATTTTCCATTTACAAACTGATAATTGTAAGAATTGCGCCAACAATTATGGCGAGAACTTTTGTAATACTGAATTTATGTTTATCAGTGCTCCCAAATAAGATTGTGGTAGAAATATGCAAGAAAATTTCACAGCAATTACTGATCCAAAAAGTAAGATGATTGTTAATGTATTCATTTTTTACAAATAAGGATTAATCTATCAGAAGAAGTTGCGTCAAAATCTTCCAAATTATAGTTACCAAAGACATCAATCATTTTTAGTCCTGCAGTGTCAATAAATACGGAAAATTCAGCTAAAGAAAGAGCTTTTACCTTTTCCTGAAAATGATAATCTTTACCCTTGTCTGTAAAAGCAATGTTTTTTATGATGTGCTTGCCATCAAATTTTTTGCTGACGTTAAATATCATTCCATCAACATCTTTTTTTTCTTGCTCAACCAAATTGGTAACTACTTTTTTAATATTTAAAAAATCAATAATTAAAATACCTCCTGAGTTTAAATTTTTAGCCATAGCATTGATGGTTTTCTGCTCATCTTCAGCATTCTCAAAATAACCAAAAGAAGTAAATAAGTTTGTGGCAATATCAAAATAATTTTCCTTAAAAACTTCACGCATATCGTGCACTGCAAATTGTAAGTTGCTGTTTTCCATTTTCTTTGCAGATACTATGCTATTTTCAGATAAATCAATTCCTACAACATCCATGCCTTTTTTGTTAAAGTAAGTGGCATGCCTTCCTTTTCCACAAGCAATATCAATGAGCTTATTGCCTTTTTTGAGTTGTAATTTTGCTATCAGATTGTCAATAAAAAATTCAGCTTCTTCTTCATCTCTATTTTTGTAGAGGGTGTGGTAATAAGGGGAATCAAACCAATGTGCAAACCAAGACATTCCTTCTAATTTCTCTGTCTTATCACTTCATACAAAATAACCCCAGTGGCTACCGAAACATTCAAAGAAGCAATTTTTCCACTCATTGGGATTTTGGCCTTTGCATCACATATTTTTAAAAACTCAGCTGATACGCCATCTTCTTCCGATCCCATAATGATAGCTGTTGGAATACTGTAATCTGGCTTATACATATTATTTTGTGTTTTCTCAGTACAGCCGACCAATTGTACGCCACTCTCTTGCATAAACTGCAAAGCTAGCTTTAAATTCCAAGTACGACACAGAATAATTTTGTGTAGAGCTCCGGCAGAGGTTTTTATTGCATCTTCATTAATGGCAGCAGCATTTTTTTCAGGAATTAAAACAGCATCTACTCCAGTACATTCAGCCGTTCGGCAAATAGCTCCAAAATTTCGCACATCTGTAATTCTATCCAAAACCACAATTAACGGATTTTTTCCTGCTTCAAAAAGTGCAGGAATTACATCCTCAATATTATGAAAAGCAATAGGGGAGATAAAGGCAAAAACCCCTTGATGATTCTTTTTGCTAAGCCTATTGATCTTTTCAAGCGGAACATGTTTGTAGTTGATTCTTTTGAATCGTACCAACTTCCACAATTCAGCAAACAAGTCATTGTGCAATCCTTTCTGAATAAAAAGTTTATCAATGGTTTTTCCAGACTCTATTGCTTCAATAATTGGTCTAATGCCAAAAATAGAATTGGCTTTGTCTTTGTCGTCTTTCTTGTTCATATATTTTTTCTTTTATGTCTATATCCGAATACGGATAGCCGTCTCTCCAAGCAGATTGTGCTGTTTTCCAGATGTTCTTAAAATATGCTGAGCGATTGAGCTGAAAATCATTATCACTAAACTTATTTTTTATTTTGGTAAAAGTAAAATTTAAAGCATACATATTGTTCTTTTCCCCATAAATCCAACTCTCTCCTTCTTTGCTTTGGTAAATGATGTTTGGCGCGCCAAAAACAACTATTATCATTCCCCTGTCGGTTTTCCATCCTGCCTTGTAAGATGTGAAAAACTTGTTGGCATTTTCTACCCTTTTATAATAGGTGCTGATGAGTTTTTTGGCAATTTGTTTATCGTTCTTTGCTTTACTGAGCCAAAACTGATCAACAGCTATTTTCTTGTTTTTTGCCAGTCTGAGTTCTTGCATTTCTTCTTCAGTACAGATGTATTGCAAAGTTGCAATCATATCAGTTGCAGTAGCAATTGCTGGAAAATCACTTTCAAACGATAAGATATTCAATCCTTTTTCGTCATGCTCATTAGCAATTACTTGATAAATTCCTTTTTGTGCTATAGGTAAAAGGAAAAAATTGCTATCTATGGTTAAATTATAAGTTGCTTTTGGATTTATTTTTTCTGTTTTTAATTCTTCTAAATTAAATGGTGCTGTAGCAACATCAAAGTCTTTATTAAAAAAAGAAACAAATAGATTTTTTTTGTCCGTATTATGAGAAATGAGAATAGTATCTGCTATATTAAAAGTATTTCCATATTGCTTTTCTTGATCTTTGAAAATCTGGAAATTTTCATTGCTATCAATTTTTTTTTTAAAATAAATACTTTTGTTAACAGCAGCTGCCTTATTCAAGTCTTTTAAAGTAATTCTCAAGACATAATGTTCGTGTAGTTCTGCTGAAAAAGTAAAGTATTCTGTTATCCATTTTGTAGTATCGAGCATGCTCTTTTCCACAGCAAAACTATCTATTGAAGCACTTTCATCTTCTGCAACAAATAGTTTTCCACTTATCAGAAAGCTGATTTTTTTTTGCTTTTCGTTTGCTGAAAAAATACTCAAAAGTTCACTGCTTTTGATTTTACAATATAGCGTACTTTCAGTATTTGATTGATGATAGAGTTGGTATTCAGCATTTATCTTGGCTATCTTTTCCTGATATAAGTATGCAGAGTTTTGCAAGTTTTTCTTTCCAATAAATCCACAAGAAGATAAAAGAAGCAGAAGAAAAAAATATGAAATTTTAATATTCATCAATTTTTGGATTTTCCAGCATCTCAGGACTATAGTCAATACTATTTTTCCCATCAGAAATCTTAATCACATCTTTATCAATTTTTTTGAATTCATTTGACGATTTATTGTAGTGATTTACAACTGTACTGATTGTTTTTCCTAATCTGTCATGGGTGTCTTTGTAAGCATTCAAATGATTAGAAAGTTTGTTGATGTTTTTCAAAATATCTTCAATCGATTTTTCCACTTTTAAGTTGTGCAGTGCTTTTACTGTAATTTGCAGCATTGGAAATAAACTCATTGGCGAAACAATCATTACCTTCTTTTCATATGCGTGTGATACTAAATCTTTTGAATTGATTCTAAGTGAGCCTACTCGGCTATTTAGTAAATCCTGATACATGCCATCAGCAGGGATAAACATATAAGCATAATCGGTTGTCTTTTCATTTGGCCGAATGTATTTTGAGGTTTCATCAATTCTTTGCGCAACATCTCGCTTAAATTTCTTTTCTAATTCTTCAATTTCTGCTTTATCACTACTTTCAATCATTTTATTGTAATTGTCTAATGAAAATTTTGCGTCAATTGGAATGATAAAATCCCCAACCCTTACAATAGCATCTACTGCTTCTCCATTTGCAAAATTATATTGCATCTGAAAAAGTTCAGGCGGTAGAACATTGGAAAGTAGATTTTCTAACTGAATTTCTCCCAAAATTCCTCTTTGTTTTTGGTTGCTCAATATTTTTTCCAAAGTTTTCATCTGGTTGGCAAATCCTAAAACTTGCTCATTTGTTCCTTTTATTTTTTCTAATTCAGAGGTAACTTCTTTTATCACTTTATTTGATGAAGAAAATTGCTTTTGCATATCCTCTTTTGAGCTTTCCTGAAAATTAGTAATACCTTTATTGATGTCTTTTAGTTTCTGTTCAATTTCTTGTCTTGCTTTTTCAGCATTATCTCCTACTTCTTTTCTGATCTCTTGAATTTCCTTTCTCAGATTTTCATTTAACTGTAAAAATAACTCATTTGAGCTTTCCTCTTTTGGGCTTGTTTTTTTAAAATAGATAAGCGCAAAACCTGCAACCAAAACTGCTAATAAAATGTATTCCATACCAAAAATTTTGATTTATAAAATGAGCACCAAAGTACCAATTTTTATTTTTTCGTACAACTCAATTACTTCTTTATTTTTCATTCTTATACAGCCATGTGATGCGGGACTTCCTAATCTTCCTTCTTCTGAAGTGCCATGAATATAAATGTATCGCTTGAAGGAATCAATTCCCTCTCCTTTGTTGAGACCTTTTTCTAATCCATCTAGCCATAAAACTCTACTTGTTATATCATCTGTTTTACTTTTTGTATTGTCGTTATAAATAGTTGCAATTTGCCCATTAAAATTCCTGCCAATCATCCTTCCATTTATAGGCGTATCATCTCCATATTTTGCAGCTACTTTATGCAACCCCTGAGGCGTTTTATTGCTGCCTGCCTTACTTCCAATTCCGTATGCTGAAGTGGAAATGGTATAAGCTTCGATTATCTTTAGATCCTTTATGTGATACATTTTTTGCTCACTTACACTTGCAAATAAGAGTTCATCAAAGGCTTTATTCCGTCTATTTTCAATATATTTCCTGGCAGTTTTAATAATCGATTCTTGCCCAAAGGCAATCAAAGAGCAACACAATAGAATTATTGAGCAAAATTTTTTCATTGCAATTTCCAATCAATAGTTTCCAATCCATTTTTATTTAAAATCTCATTAGTTTTTGAAAAATGTTTGCATCCAAAAAAACCACTATAAGCTGAAAAAGGAGAGGGGTGAGCAGCAGTTAAAATATGATGTTTTTCACTGTCAATTAATGAAGTTTTATTTTGTGCAAATCTTCCCCAAAGTAAGAAAATCAAAGCTTCTTTATTTTCCGACAAACTGCTTATTACAGCATCTGTAAAATTTTCCCAGCCTTTATTTTGATGCGAGCCAGCTTGTTTTGCCCTCACAGTTAAAGTAGCATTTAATAATAA
This sequence comes from Flavobacteriales bacterium TMED123, assembly GCA_002170165.1. Classification (GTDB taxonomy): domain Bacteria; phylum Bacteroidota; class Bacteroidia; order Flavobacteriales; family BACL11; genus DUAL01. The sequence goes on along the minus strand of NHFY01000091.1, from coordinate 28,275 downwards.
CACCCCCTGTTTTGCCCATGAAGTCAAATTACCACTTTCGGCAATTGGAATGTCTAAATCAGCTTTTAGTTCTTTAAAAATGTTTGTAAGTGATGGGGGAGGTTTTATTCCAAAAGGAACTGAAAAAGAAAGCCCATGAGCTTGACCTTTTGCATGATAAGGGTCTTGTCCTAAGATTACAACTTTCACTTTCTCAAAAGGAGTACAGTTGAAAGCATTAAAGATTTCCTTTCCACTTGGATAAATAATGTGGTGTCGTTTTTCTTGCAGCAAAAACTGCTTCAATTCTTTAAAATAATCTTTCTTGAATTCATCTAGTAAAATGGCTTTCCATCTTGCTTCAATCCTGGGATCTATTACACTCATTTATTATTAAAATCTGAATGTTCAAATATATGTAATCTAAAGTTCAAAAAATAGAGATAAGCAAAACAAAATCTTTATTTTTGCGTTTAAATTTAGAAATCAAAATTTATTATGAATAACAGAGTCTTGCTAAGTTTAATCGTATTGTTTTTTGTGCTTGCACTTTCTTCTTGTGGAGTGTACGAGAAATGCCCTGGTGAGGGAAGTGTTGTAGAAAAATCAGAAACAAACGCATAAACCCTTTTTATTGTATGAAGAAAATCTGCTTCATATTTTTCTTTATTCCTTTTTTTCTTTTCTCACAAGAACCGCTCAAGCGTACTAAAAAAATTCTTTACAAGAATGAAAGAAATGTTGGTGTCAATGTACATTCTCTTGGCTGGGGCATGCATGCAAGAAGAGCATGGAATGACAATGTAAGATGGCAACATTTTTTGGAATTTGATGTGGTAAGTTTGAAACATCCTAAACAAGTAAAAACAATTAATGCTTTTTTTAGTGATGCCAAGGGCTATGATTTTGGTAAACAAAACTCAACTTTCTTGCTAAGAAGTGGTTATGGTAAGCAACTTATTCTTTTTGATAAAGATGATTTTGGAGGCATAATGGTGAGTGCTATTGCTAGTACTGGGCTAAGTGCAGCATTTCTAAAACCTGTTTATTTGGAGATTTTGTATCAGGATGAGCTTACCAATGAGTTTTATGTAGAGACTGAAAAATACGATCCCAAAGATGATAATCACACGCTTTACAGCATTTATGGTCGTACATCTTATTTTAAAGGATTTGACGAAATGAAAGTGCAATTAGGAGCATATGTAAAAGGTGGATTTACATTTGAATTTTCGAAAAAAGATGAGGTGATAAAATCAATTGAGGCGGGAGTTTGTTTAGATGCTTTTAAAATTGGTGAAAATTCAATGCTTAAATCTGCAATAGGAGATGAGTTGCCTATTATGGCGCTAACCAAAAACAAAAAAACTTTTCTAACCTTTTATGTCAATATGAATTTTATATTTGGCAAAAAATGGTAAAAGTATCAACTATACGAAAGCCAAAATGGTTAAAGGTAAAATTACCAACAGGTAAGGCCTATAAGGATGTAAAATCTCTTGTGAAAGGTAATAAATTACACACCATTTGTGAAAGCGGACATTGTCCTAACATTGGAGAATGTTGGGGGGCAGGAACAGCTACTTTTATGATTTTGGGAAATATATGTACGCGTTCTTGCGGATTTTGCAATGTGATGACTGGTAGGCCACTTGCTATTGATGTAGGTGAGCCAGAAAGAGTGGCACAATCCGTAAAGTTGATGAAAGTAAAACATGCTGTAATTACCTCAGTAGATAGAGATGATTTGAAAGATGGAGGTGCAGAAATTTGGGCGCAAACTATCAATGCAATTAGAGCAGTTAACCCTACTACAACTTTAGAAACTTTAATTCCTGATTTTAAAGGAAAGGCAGAAGACATTCAAAAAATAATAGCTGTAAAACCTGAGATTGTTTCCCACAATTTGGAAACCGTAAGTCGCTTAACTAAAAAAGTGAGGATACAAGCAAAATACGATAGAAGTTTGCAGACATTAAAAATACTTCATGATGGTGGCATGAAAACAAAATCTGGGATAATGCTTGGGCTAGGAGAAACAGCACAGGAAGTTGTAGCTACTATGCATGACTTGCGAAATGTAGGTGTGTCCATATTTACTATGGGGCAGTATTTACAACCCAGCACCAAACATTTGCCAGTTGTAGAATTTGTAGAGCCTAAACAATTCGAAAAGCTAAAAGAAATTGGCTTAAAAATTGGTTTTAGATATGTAGAAAGTGGTCCATTGGTTCGATCCTCTTATCATGCAGAAAAACATCTTTTCTGAAAAAAGTAATCTTTTTCTTTTCTTGATGATTTTTAAGTATAATTATTATATTTGTTTTCTCGAATAATTATTTAAAAATTGAAAAATATGACCAATAGAATTTTACTTCTAATTTTTAGTCTTTTCTTTCTTTCCTTTACCTGTTTTTCTCAAGAAAAATGTGGCTCTTACAAAGGGTATTTGGCAGATGATATGAATAAATACCCTGAGTTTTATAAAAATTTAGAGCAATTAGATGCTGAACTAGAAAAAGCAAACAAGGATTTTCTACAAAAAGTTGAAAGTGCTAAAACAACTGAAGGTAAAAAGATTATTCCTGTAGTTGTACATGTAATATATGAAGCAGTAAACAGTGCAGAAAACATTTCAGAGTCTGATGTTCAAAACGCACTTGATGCGCTTAATAAGAACATCAATGGGCAATCCGATAAGTTTTTACAAATGTTCCAAGGTCAATTCCCAAAAACACCAGATGTTTTTGCTGCTCTAAGGGGTGAGGCAAATGTTGAGTTTCGATTGGCAAGGCTAGCACCTAGATGTGACACCTGCGCTCCACAACCTACAAACGGGATTGTTAGGGTTAAGTCAGACTTCACAAATGGAGTTACTCCTAGAAATAGAATCAAAACATTAAGCTACTGGAATGCTTATGAGTATTTAAATATTTGGGTAGTTAGAAACATTTCTTCTAGTGATGGCGGAATTACATTAGGTTATGCTCAATTCCCTGGTGGTAGAATGTCTACTGATGGAATTGTTATTAGATATAGTGAGATGAATGATCCACAATCAACTACACTAACACATGAAGTAGGTCATTGGTTAGGTTTGTGTCACACATGGGATTGTAGTTCAGGTTCCTGTGGAGATGATGGGGTGTTTGATACGCCACCACAGCACACTTCAAACGGCTTTACCACTGACCCAGGAGCAGATCCTGATAGTCCTACTCCTTCAAAATTCCCTTGGCATGTTGGTCTTCCTTCAGGAATATTTTATGGTTGTTTAGCCGATTCGTTAAATCCTGCTGGCGAGATGTTTATGAACTATATGGATTATACTAATGACGATTATTGCACCATGTTCTCAAAAGGACAAGTAGAAATAATGAATCAAACTTTAGTAGGAGAACTGACTACTACTACAATTATAGACACTATTGTTTTAGACACTACTACCACTATAGACACCACTATTGTTATAGATACAACTGAGTACGGATCTAGAAGATATATTTGGTCGAATGACAATATTCAATCAACTGGTACATCTGATGGATTTGTTGCGCCAACTTGTACAAAAATTGCAAACTTTACAGATGGATTTGGCAATGCTTTTGAATCCATTTGTTTGGGCGAAAATATTTGGTTAAAATCAAATAAAGCTTCTGTTTTTGCCGGAAATATTAATTCAATGAGTTGGGATTTGGGTGATAATGGCAGTGGTACATTCACTTCAGGAGGCGCTAATGATGACAATTCATTATATGCTTTTTCATCTCCTGGAAGTTATGATGTTTCATTGGTTGTTTCTTATGATGAAACAACAGAGTCTAGAGCATATAATCTTGCTGATTTGGATTTGACAAATGCTTTTTCTTACGATTCAATTATTTCAACTAAAATTGTGCAAGGAAAACAAGATGAGTTAATTGCAATTGGCGCAACAAACATCACTCCTCATGTAATTGATAGCTTAGGTTTGTACTGGGGATTGCATTTTACTGTTTTTTATAGAGGAGAGGTTGAAGAAAAAATTTATGTAGCTTATTATAATAACACATGTACATCTACAACTTTACATGAAGATTTCATTACTGTACTGCCGACAACTGCAATTAATAATGCTTCCTCATATACTTATAGTTTTGAGAACGCTTCTAATTTGAATGCTGATTGGGTAATAAGTGATAATGATCATGAATCAAATATTTGGGATTTTACCTCTTTTGCCGATAAGGGTTGGGAGCATGTTGATGGAGTTGCTTATGATGGGAATGCATCTGTAAGGATGCCTGCTAAAAATGGAAGCATATTGGGTAACGCTTCTTTAATTTCTGCAGCTTATGATTTGAGTTCTTTTTCTAATCCTGCTATTAAATTCGCTTGGAGTGGAGCTGCTTCTAATAGTAGCCCTGTAAATGAATTGAATGTATATTTTTCAAATGATTGTGGAGAAGGATGGACACTTTTAGGTTCGCTATCTTATTTAGATGTGGCAAATGCTGGATTATATGACAGTCCTTTTACTCCTAGAGCAGATGAGTGGAATGACAGCATTATGTTTGATAGAAATGGGGCGAATGCATTAAAGGATGACAATATTCGTTTCAGATTTGAGCATGTAACTAATGGCTCTTCAAACAACTTCTACATTGATAATATTCTTATAGGGGAAGAAACTTCGCTGATTCAAGCTTTAGATCAATCTGCAAAACTGGCTATATATCCTAACCCTACAAGTGGGAATACAAATGTTCTTGTGAAAAATATGGCAGATAAGCATGTTCAATTAAAGGTTATGAATATTCTAGGATCAGAAGTTAGATTACTTTTTGATGGTGCTATAATAAGTAAGCAACAAGCTATAGAAGCTGATCTTACCGGATTGGAAAATGGAATCTATTTTATCAGTGTTTACGCGGAAGGTAAAACAATGTTAACTGATAAAATTATATTGTTTAGATAAAATTTAATTATTGATGTAAATATTAAAAGCCGGGCATTTGCTCGGCTTTTTTATTTAAAATATTGAAGTGTTAGTTCCCCCTCATCAAAAACCGCATAAGAGTTATGATGAATCCAATCTCCTATATTGATGTATTTGGTTTTTTCATCAATAGTAATTTCTAGAGGTAAATGCCTATGTCCGAAAACAAAATAATCTATATTGATTTCATTTTTTTTTCTTTTGCAGTAGCTTACTAGCCATTCTTTTTCTTCTCCTAAAAAAGGATCTGGTTTTTCTTGATTCCCAATTCTACTTTTCTTAGACCAAAATTGCGCGATCCCAATACCAAAATTAGGATGTAATCGAGCAAAGAGCCATTGACAAATGCTACTTTCAAATACTTTTTTTATCAGTTTATAGCCTAAATCTCCAGGGCCTAAACCATCTCCATGGGCCAAGAAAATTTGTTTCCCATTCTCCTTTAAAATGGTTTTGTCTTCCAAAATATTTACTCCTATTTCTTTCGGAAAATAATCATACATCCACAAATCATGATTTCCTTTTATTATGTTGATTTTAATTCCATCATCTACTAGCTTAGCCAATTTCGCTAAAATACGCACATAACCTTTTGGTACAACTGTTTTGTACTCAAACCAGAAATCGAAAATATCGCCCAATAGATAAATGCTTTTCGCATCTTCTTTTATGCTATCAAGCCAAGCGATAATTCGCTTTTCTCTTTCCAAACTTTTGGCATGAGTTGGTACACCTAAATGGAAATCAGAAGCGAAATATAATTTAGTTCTTGGCATTAATTATCCAGTTTTTTTCTTAGCAATTGATTGCATATTTTAGGATCAGCTTTTCCTTTTGAAAGTTTCATCACTTCCCCCATAAACAATCCAATTAATCCTTTTTTTCCGTCTTTGTATTCTAGTACTTTCTCAGGATATTTTGCAATGGCAGTATCTACAAAATCCTCCAGCGCTGAGCTGTCGCATTCTTGTATCCAATTATTTTTTGTTGCGATATCTTCAGCCGATAATTCATTATCAAGCATTGTAGGAAATATTTTTGCTGTAGCAACAGAATTGCTAATTTTTCCATCATCAATTAGCGCAATAAGTTCTGCTAAACGTTCAGGGCATATGTTAAAATCATTAATTGCGGTTGCGCTTTCATTTAGGTAAGATTTTACACTGCCATTTACAAAATTAGCAGCCGCTTTATAGTTTGTTGTAAGCTTACACAAATTATCAAAGTAAAGCGCAATTTCTTTTTCATCTACTAGAATATTTGCATCATATTCCGACAAGCCGAATTCTTTTGTAAATTTTAGAAATAGTGCTTTTGGAAGAGCAGGAAGCGTTTGTTTTACTTTTTCAATATAATCTTCAGTAACTAAAACAGGTTGCAAATCTGGTTCTGGAAAATACCTATAATCATTTGCTTGCTCTTTGTGTCGCATCGAAATGGTAGAGTTATTGGCAGCATTAAAGCTTCTGGTTTCATGTTTTATTTCCTCTCTAATTTCAAGCAATTCAATCTGTCTACTAATTTCAAATTCAATGGCGCGTTTTACATTTCTGGTAGAATTCATGTTTTTCACTTCTACCTTTGTACCAAATGTTTCTGCTCCTTTTTTTCTTACAGAAATATTAGCATCACATCTTAGGCTTCCTTCTTCCATATTACCATCACATATTTCTAAATAGCGTACTAATTTTCTTATTTCACTGATGTAATTATAAGCCTCATTGGCAGAGCGAATATCGGGTTCAGATACAATTTCCAAAAGCGGAACGCCTGCTCGATTCAAATCCACAAGCGTATTGAAAGGATCTAAATCATGGATGCTTTTTCCTGCATCTTCCTCCATGTGAATACGCGTTATATTTATCTGTTTTGTGTCTCCATTATCATTTTTAATCTCTATACTTCCACCATTGCAGATTGGAGTAGTATCTTGGGTAATTTGATAGCCTTTTGGCAAGTCAGCATAAAAATAATTTTTTCTAGCATATTCATTCCGCTCTCTTATTTTAGCGCCTACTGCAAGCCCCAGCTTTACAGCACACTCAATTACTTTTCTATTTGCTCTAGGAAGCGTTCCAGGATGCCCTAAACTGATAACTGAAGTTTTTGTATTAGGTGTAGCGCCATAGATATTTTCATCAGAGGAGTAGGCTTTGGTTTTGGTTAAAAGTTGCGCATGCACTTCCAAACCAATTACTGCTTCATATTCATTTTTTACACTCATCTACTCAAAAATAATTTTTCCGTTTTCAATAATTTCCTGCTTATTTTTCAAGTTATAAAAATACAATCCATTTGCTATATTTCGTCTTGAGACTTTATTATTTGGAAGATTTTTATCGAGTACTTTTTTTCCAAATATGTCATAAAGGATTATATTGGTTGCATCTTTATTAGTGGTATTGAACCCATTTGTTGCAGGATTTGGGAAGATTGAGTTTGGCTCTTTCTCTAAATCATTTATGCTTAAAGGGAATGATCCGCTAAACACATAAAGACCTGTTTGCATATCGGAAACTAAAATACTTGAGAAAGTATGATTTTGTTTATTCCAAAAAGGGTATACGCCCCACGCCCCTTTATATGAGGAATGATTATTTGGCAGATATGTATCGTAATATAATGTTTCAAAAGGGTTTGTGGGGTCAGCAATATTAAACACTCTTAATCCATCATGATAATATGAAACAAATAATAGATTATGTTTAATAATTGCATTATGTGCCATAGAATTAGGATTTATTCCTGAGTTAAATGTAGAAAGAATAGTGATATTGTTAAAATTACTAACATCTAAAAGTTTTATATCGTAACCATGATTCTCATCTAACATAGCATAGACTGTTCCGTCATTATTTAACCAGCCAGAATGGTTATATCCTGCATCTGGATAAGAGGTTAAGGATGCTAATTCAATTGGAGCCATACCTCCTGTTAAGTCAAGATAATGAAAGTCTACAATCCGGAAACCATCATTACCACAATTAAGATAGGCAGTATCATTTCTAACATAAGCATCATGCACATGTCCTACATCATTATAGGTGTATAATAGAGAAGGGTTTAAAGGGTCTGCTAAAGAGTAAATTTCCATAGCAGAAGAAAAATTATTTGGATTAGTATGTTTGACTGCGCATACGTATAATTTTGCAGTAGCCGTATCAATAAAAATATTATGCGATTTGGTAAAAAGTAAATTTGAATCATAAACTACACTTACTGAATTAGGTAAGTTAGTCATGTCAATAATTTGTAAAGTACTATTATTTCCTTCATCACAAACTGCATACAAGTAGCCATTATAATCGTGATAGTCTCTATGTATTACACCACTTCCAGTATAAGCTCCGGCTACAAAATCTACTTGGTTTACTCCAGAAGGAATTGTAACGTCAAAAAAATGGGTACCTGCAGTAGATCCGATTATAGCAATCTCTACTCCGTTTATTTGCACTCCCCAAATCTCATTATATGTATTATCGTATTGCCATGATGGTGTTAAAGTAGTATCTTGCCAATTATCCATTAGATATAGTTGCCAAGAAGGAAAAGTTTGAGCAAAAGATAATGTAATAACAACGACATTAATAAATGTGAGAATGATTATTTTTTTCATATTTAAATAGATGAAATTAATTTTTTAATAATTAAAGTGAGTTTAGGTTCTGTAACTTCAGCTACGGCTTGAACATCTTCATGGGTTACTTTTTTAATTTTACCCGGAACGCCTAAATCGGTAATTACAGAAATCGCAAAGCAAGGAATGTCCATATGTCGGGCCACCACTACTTCCGGAACAGTCGACATACCTACCGTGTCTCCACCAATTTTTCTGAAATAAAAATACTCAGATGGAGTTTCTAATGTTGGTCCTGTTACACCTACATATACTCCTTGCTGCAATTTGATATTATTTTCAGTAGCAATTTGCTCTGCTATTGCAATCATTTTAGGACAATAGGGCTCACTCATATCAGGAAATCTTGGACCAAGCTTCTTTTCATTCTGTCCAATTAAAGGGTTTGGTATAAGGTTGATATGGTCTTTCAGTGTCATCAAATCGCCAATTTCATAATCTGGGTTTACACCACCACTAGCATTGGAAACTATCAAATTTTTGATGCCCAAAAACTTCATTACCCTTACTGGGAAAGTAATTTTTTCAGCAGAATAGCCTTCGTAATAATGAAAACGGCCTTGCATTGCTACTACTGATTTTCCACCCAAATTACCAAATATTAATCTGCCAGAATGTCCTTCTACAGTAGAAATTGGAAAATTAGGTATATCCTCATAAGAAATGGAATGTTTGATGTCAATTTCCTCAACCAATCCGCCCAAACCTGTTCCTAAAATGATTCCGACATCAGCTGATGTATTTGTTTTTTCTTTTAAAAAACTAGCAGTTTGTTGTATTTGTGCTAACATAGTTTAGTATTTGTTTTTCAAAATTTTCTTTTTCCACTATCTCAGTTTGAATAGGAGCAATATAAAGGTCTACATCTTCAAATTCACTTTCAAAAGCCTTTAATTTTACTGCATCTTTTTCGGTGGTCAAGATAAGTTTTTTGACACATTTATGCTGATTGTATTGCTTTAATATTGCTTTTATATCGCTTTTTGTATAGTTGTGATGATCTGCAAACTGCATCAGTGTAATTTTATGTCCATCTTGCTCCAACTTACTGATTAATGGGTTTGGGTTAGCAATTCCGCTAACAAGCGTGATGCTGTATATTTCCTCATTAATTAATTCAGTATTATTTGTAAAGTGCTTCCACTTCTTGTAGATAATATTACTGAAATAGCCCCTTTGTGTAATGAAAATACCCAATTGCTGCATTATTCCTTTTTTCTCAGTAGGATTCAAATCTTTTGGTGCCTTACTCACCATAATAATATCTGCTCTTTCACTTGATTTTTTGCTCTCACGCAAAGTACCTATAGGCAATAAATAATCTTTATAGTAAGGTAAGTGATAGTCCGTAATTAAAATATTCAATCCTGCTTTTACTTTTCTGTGTTGAAAGCCATCATCCATTATTATGATTTCAATTTCAGGATGATTTCTCATGATTCTCTCAATGGCTCTTGTTCTGCTTTTATCAACAATTACCAAATTGTTTGGATGGTGTTGTTTGAGCAAAAGCGGCTCATCTCCAACAAGTTTTGCTTTGCTTTCAGTTTCTACTACCTTAAACCCTTTTGTTTTTCTTCCATACCCTCTACTTAAAACAGCAACTTTCCGATTACTTAATAAGGTAAGCAGATAATCGGTAAGAGGTGTTTTTCCTGTGCCTCCTGATGAAAGATTCCCAACACAAATAATTGGAATATCATATTTTTTAGTCGTAATAATACCTATATCAAAAAATAAATTTCTGATATTAGTTATTATGGCATACAAAAAGGAAAATGGATAAAGCAATAATCGCATACTGCAAAGATACAATTAGTTTATAGTTGTTAGTTTGTAGCCATTAGATTTTGCATGTTGCATTATTACTTCTTTAACTTCAAAAAGTAGTATGATAATATGTTGAAAATTAAAGAAATAAAGTAGAATCGGCATTTTTTAGTATTTTTACACAAACAAAAAACCCAATAATTCATGAAAGCCAAATTATTAACATTATTTACGCTAATTCCATTTTTTGTTTTTGCGCAAAGCAGTTTGAATATGAGCCTTTTAGGTTCTTATAGCTATTCTACAACCAATTGTTCTGATATTTGGGGCTGGGAAGATTCAACAGGCAATGAATATGCGCTTGTTGGATTAATGAATGGCTTTTCATGTGTGAATATCAGCAATCCCGCAACCGCTTACGAGGAGTTTTATATTTCTGATTTAAATTCTACTTGGAGAGATATAAAATCATGGGGAAATTACGCCTACATCACTACTGAGGCCAATGCTGGCTTACTCATTGTCGATTTATCAGATATGAGCGGAAATACTTATTGGCATGTCACCCAATTTACTAATCCTACAACAGGGGCAAGTATTAGCTTTACTTCAGCCCATAATATTTATATAGACGAAAATGGCATTGCCTATATTTTTGGAGCAAAAAACAATGGTACTCCTGCTGCAAATAGAGGCGCAATTTTCTTAGATGTTAATGCAAACCCAACAAATCCAGTTTATTTGGGTGAATGGGATAATTATTATATTCATGATGGAATGGCTAGAGGAGATACCATGTATGTCGGCTGTATTTATGAAGGCAAGATGTATGTGGTAGATGTAAGCGATAAAGCAAATCCAATAACAATGGGAAGCACTACTACACCAAATTCTTTTACGCATAATGCTTGGGTTTCTGATGATGGTAATTTTGTTTTTACCACTGACGAACAATCGGATGCTTATTTGGCTGCTTACAATATTTCGGATTTAACCAATATTCAAGAAGTTGATAGAATTCAATCAAATCCTGGCTCTAATTCCATACCGCACAATACACATGTAGATGGGAATTTTTTAATCACATCCTATTATAGAGACGGAACAACAGTACATGATATTACGCATCCTAACCACATGATTCAAGTGGCCTATTACGATTCTTATGCTGGAAGCGGAAATGGCTTTAATGGTTGTTGGGGTACTTATCCTTTTCTTTCTTCTGGAAACATTATTTCATCTGATAGAGATAGTGATAATGGAAAGGGTATCCTGTATATTTATGGAAGGGATTTTCAGCAAGCTTGTTATTTGATGGGCAATGTAACAGATGGTACTAATGGAAATAATATTGGCTCAGTAAATATTACACTTTTAAGTACAACAACCTCTACACAAACAAATATAGTTGGCGATTATCAGACTGCAGTTTTGGATTCCGGAACCTATTTGGTTGTTTTTTCAAAAAATGGCTATATCTCAGATACCCTTCAAGTCACACTTACCAATGGCGTGATGAATGTGCTGGATGCTATTTTGTACCCTCCTTGTTTTATTAATGTATCTGTGAGCACAACTGATGTAAGTTGCAATGGAGCTAGTGATGGGTCAGCTACTGTTCAAGTTATTGGAGGGCAACCGCCATATAATGTGGATTGGGGAGGGTCAAATCCTAATGCGCTTTTTGCAGGCACTTACCCTATTGTGATCAGTAATAATAATTGCACTGTTTTTGATACTGTTATTATTGCTCAACCCAATGCTATCAATCTTAATTTAACTATTACTGATGTGCTTTGTCATGGAGATTGTGATGGAAGTGCTTTTGCAAACATTAGCGGAGGCACACCACCTTATCTACTAAGTTGGTACAATAATGGAAACCTAATTTCGAATGGGCAATTCATTAACAATCTGTGTAGTGGAGATTATAATTTATTCCTTACTGACACTAATAATTGTACTGCAAATGCTATGCTGAGTATTATAGATCCCCCTGCAATGTCAGCTACTCTTTCTGCTGATACTATACTTTGTTATGGAGGCACGACTATTGCTACTGCTTATACTTATGGAGGAGTTGCACCATATTATTACAATTGGAGCAATAGCGCCACAACTCAAAGCACTTCACTTGCTGCGGGTTTGTTTTTTATTGATATCAGTGACACCAATGGCTGTAACATTATAGATAGTATTTTGATTGTGCAACATGATTCCATGGTATTTAGTGCTGGGAGCACGAACATTTCATGCAATGGAAACACTGATGGTACAATTAGTTTAAATGTAATCTCAGGAGGGAAAAGCCCTTTTCAATATTCTATTGATAATGGTGTGAGCTTTCAAAACAGTAACCAATTTTTTAATCTTACTGCAGGAAATTATAATTTAGTTATAATGGATATTAATACCTGCTTAACTACTACTATACTCAATTTAACATCACCTCAAGCTCTTAGTGCAGTTAGCAGTATTACGGATGTAAGTTGCTTTGACGATTGTAATGGTAGTATATCGCTTTCCATTAGTGGAGGAACGCCTAATTATATGCAAAATTGGAATGGGGTTAATCCTAATGCACTTTGTGCTGGAACTTATAATTATAGTATTACAGATGGTAATGGCTGCATGCTATCGCTTTCCAGTATGGTAATTGAACCTAATCCGCTTACTGCTCAAATAATGCAAAATGCAAATGATTTAGATGCTCTTGTAAGTGGAGGTACTCCAAACTATACTTATTTGTGGAATACTGGGGAAATTACCGCTAGCATTACGCCAACTCAAAATGGTAATTTTTGGCTGATTGTTACAGATGATAATAGCTGCAATTCTGATACAGTTTCCATTATTTTTGATAATTTTCCGCTTACTATTTTGGAAAACACTATAAGCAAAAAGCTTTTAGGAATTACAGATATTTTAGGTAGAACTACTGCTCCAAACAAGCAAAAGCAACTCCTATTTTTACTTTATGATGATGGTACAGTAGAGAAAAAAATAGTTGTGGAGTGACAGCGCCTACTATTAAACACTAAAAAGTATAAGAAATACTATTAATCAGTTGGTAATCTGTTTCTGGGATTCCCTCAGCAGGAAAGCTGTCATAATTAAATGTATTGTTGATGCTAAGCAAAAAATAAGGGCTTATCACTACCCTTAAAGTCAACATACTTTTCATTCTAAAATCCCCTATTTTTTCTATAGTGGGCTGGTAATGGTTTGCTCCAACAATTTCCACATTTTTATTGATTTTGTAACTGAAATCTAGGTTGGCACTTATTCTATTTTGGATTTTACCTTCTCCTTCTATTGGTATTTCTTTTTCTTTTATCCCTGAAAGACCAACCCCTAATTTTTTGATATCATCTTGCAAAAAAGCATAAGAAATTCCTAATCCACACGCCCATCTTTTTTGTATACTTCTGCTTATATCATACAGATGTTGCAAGCTAAAATCTGCTCCCAATTTTTTGCTTTTATGGGAATATTTAAAGTCTTGTGTGCCTTTGTTTAACAACTCATCTTCGCCTGTTTTACTAATGAATGAGATGTTATTTCCTAAGCTAAAATTTGAGTTCCCCTTTTTGTAAAGCAACAAAAACACATTATTGAATTGTAGGGTTTTGTCTACATTTTGCGAATAATTCAGTCCTAAATCAAAGTTTCCTTTTATGCCGTCTGTTTCTGTAGAATTGGTTGCAAAAACAGAAAGTGTACTAAAAATAATAAATAAAAATAGAATATTTCTAAGCATCAGATAAAGCAGCAATTTTATCTACTAAAATCTCAATTTTTGCTTTTGCATCTGCTTGCTTCTTTTTCTCCTTATCAACAAGTGGTTGTGGAGCATTTTGCACAAATTTTTCATTAGAAAGCTTAACTTCTACTGACTTTAAGAACCCTTTGGTATAGTTCAATTCTTTTTGCAATTTTTCTAGCTCAGCTTCGACATTTATACTTTCAAATAAAGGAATAAAATATTCGTTTGCCTTCACCATGAAAGAGTAGGCTTTACTTGGCTTTTCGCTAACATATTCAATGCTGTCTACATTCCCCAATTTGCAAATGATGGGGTCCATATTTCTATACAACTTTTTGTTTTCCTTTACTAGCAATGAAAGTTGTTCTTTGTTTGGGATTTGCTTTTGTTTTCTGAAATTTCTTATTGATGAAACAGCCTCAGCAACTATATCAAAGTCATCCAATAATATTTCTTCCACTTTTTCTACTTTTGGCCAATCTGCAACAATAATATCATTTGTTCTATCATCTATCAAGTGCCAAATCTCTTCTGATAAAAAGGGCATAAAAGGGTGTAGAAGTTTTAATACCTTTTCAAGTTGTTCAATAGTTTTGTTGTAGGTGATGGTATCAATAGGGCTTCCGTAATTTGGTTTTATAATTTCTAGATACCAAGAGCAAAAATCATCCCAGACTAGTTTATAAGTACTCATCAGAGCTTCTGAAATCCTGTATTTAGAGTAGGATTCATCTATCTCCAAGATAGTTTTATTTATCTTATTTTCAAACCAAATAATTGCCTGTTTTGCCGAATCTGGCTGAGGAACATCTCTTACTTCCCAACCTTTTATCAATCTAAATGCATTCCAAATTTTGTTGGAGAAATTTCTTCCTTGTTCACACAAGCTTTCGTCAAAAGGTAAATCATTTCCTGCAGGAGAGCATAATAACATACCAACTCTTACACCATCTGCTCCATATTTTTCCATTAATTTGATAGGGTCTGGTGAATTCCCCAGAGATTTACTCATCTTTCTCCCTTGTTTGTCTCTTACAATTCCTGTCAGATACACATTTTTAAAAGGTAAATCTCCTTGGTATTCGTATCCTGCCATAATCATACGAGCCACCCAAAAGAATAAAATTTCTGGAGCGGTAACTAAATCATTAGTAGGGTAATAATAGTTTATTTCTTCATTATCAGGATTTCTGATTCCATCAAAAACTGAAATTGGCCATAACCAAGAAGAGAACCAAGTGTCCAACACATCTTCATCTTGTCTTAAATCAGAAATAGTAATATTTGAATTTTCTTTTTGTGCTAAAACAAGGGCTTCTTCTTTTGTTTTTGCAACAACAAATTTATTTCCTTCATAATAAAAAGCAGGAATTTGTTGTCCCCACCAAAGTTGGCGAGAAACACACCAATCTTTGATGTTCTCTATCCAGTGTCGGTAGGTGTTTTTAAACTTTGTTGGATGAAACTGAATATCATCATTCATTACATGTGCTAAAGCAGGTTTTGAGAACTCTCCCATTTTACAAAACCATTGCATGGAAAGTTTTGGTTCAATCACAGCATCAGTTCTTTCTGAAAATCCGACTTTATTTTGATAGTCTTCAGTTTTAACTAAATATCCACCTTTCTCTAAGTCAGTAGCTATTTGCTTTCTAACTTCAAATCTATCTTTTCCAACATATAATTGTGCGTTTTTATTTAGTGTTCCATCATCATTTAAAATGTCGATAGTTTTTAAATTGTGTTTGTCTCCTAATTGATAATCGTTAATATCATGAGCAGGAGTTATTTTAAGCGCTCCGGTCCCAAATTCCATATCAACATATTCATCAAAGATGATAGGAATCACTCTGTTTACTAATGGAATAATTGCTTTTTTATTTTTTAAATGAGTATATCTTAGATCATTAGGATTCACACAAATAGCAGAGTCCCCAAGAAGTGTTTCAGGCCTTGTTGTAGCAATATTTATTTTTTCATCTGACCCTTCAATATTGTAGGATATATGAAACAATTTTGAATGTACTTCCTTGTGTATAACTTCCTCATCTGATAAAGCAGTTTGTGCAGAAGGGTCCCAATTTACCATTCTCACTCCTCTGTAAATAAGTCCTTTGTTGTATAAATCCACAAATACTTGAATAACAGACTCACTCATATCATCATCCATGGTGAATTTAGTTCTTTTCCAATCACAAGAAGCTCCTAGTTTTTTTAATTGTTCCAGAATGATTCCTCCATGTTTATTTTTCCACTCAAAGGCGTGAGAAAGAAATTCTTCCCTAGTTAAATCTGATTTTTGTATCCCTTCTGATGCAAGTTTTTGAACTACCTTAGCTTCTGTTGCAATAGATGCATGATCAGTGCCAGGAACCCAACATGTATTATAATCCATCATTCTGGCTCTTCTTATTAGTACATCTTGCAAGGTATTATTCAGCATATGCCCCATGTGAAGTACTCCAGTAACATTTGGTGGAGGAATTACAATTGTAAAAGCTTGTCTTTTATCTGGAGTAGAATGAAAATACTCCTTCTCAATCCAATGATTGTACCATTTTTCTGCAGCTACTTCAGGATTATATTTTTTTGAAATTTCCATCAATCTGCAAAACTAAGAAATCAAAACTTAATTCAATTACTGATTTGGACAAGAAAAATAAATTCTTAATTTTGTCGTTTGTTTAATTTATTCAAAACCTTTAGAAAAACTTAAAAATATCAAATAATGAAGAATAGAATTTTAATTTTAAGCACTCTTTTTATTAGTTCTAGCATTTTTGCACAAACAGAAGTAAAAAAAGCAGATCCAGTGATTGGCACAGAAGAAGTTAAGCAGGTGTCTAAAGAAGAAAAACAGTCAGATGCTGTTATTGATTTTGAATCAAAAGTAGTTGATTATGGTCTAATTGAGCACAACTCTGATGGAAATAGAAAATTTAAATTTACAAATACTGGAACAGAACCTTTAATTATTAAGAATGCTAAAGCAAGTTGTGGATGTACAGTTCCAGACTATCCAAAAGGTGAGATCCAGCCAGGAGAAAGTGGAGAGATTAAGGTTAAGTATGCAACTAATAGGGTGGGTAAGTTTACAAAGACCATTACACTAACTACTAATGCTAGTAAGAAGCCTACTATTTTAACAATAAAAGGAGAGGTAAGTGCTCCTCCTAAAGATATGCAAACTCCTGAGAAAAAAAATGAGGGAGCTCCTTTAGAGAAAAAATAATATAATTCAAAAAAAATAATTACGACATTAGCACCCTTATTTAGAGGGTGTTTTTTTATACCAATTAAATATGCCTAAAATTTCAAATAAAGGAAATGCAATGCCAGAATCGCCAATTAGGAAATTGGTACCTTTTGCAGAGCAAGCGAAAAAGGAAGGGAAAAAAGTTTACCATCTAAATATTGGTCAGCCAGATATTGAAACGCCAGATGTGGCTTTAAAAGCTATTCGTAATTTTTCTGATAAAGTTGTGGAATATTCTCACTCTGCAGGAGTAGAAAGTTATAGAAAAGGCTTGGCATATTACTATCAGGATTTAGGTATAGATGTTTCTCATGAAGATTTAATGGTAACAACAGGAGGTTCGGAAGCACTTTTATTTGCTCTTAATTCCTGTTTGGATGCTAAGGATGAGATAATAATTCCTGAGCCTTTTTATGCGAACTATAACGGATTTTCAATTTCTGCAGGAGTAAAGGTAAAACCAATTACGACTTCTATTAATGATGGATTTGCGCTACCTGCAATTAAAGAATTTGAAGAACTAATTACGCCAAAAACTAAGGCGATTCTAATTTGTAATCCTGGTAATCCTACTGGTTATTTATATTCTAAAGAAGAGTTAGAGACGCTAAGAGATATTGTGATTAAGCATGACTTATTTCTATTTGCAGATGAAGTGTATAGAGAATTTGCTTATGATGGAAATAAGCACTATTCTGTATTAAATTTAGAAGGATTGGAAAACAATGCTATTGTAATTGACTCTACTTCTAAAAGATATAGTATGTGTGGTATTAGGATTGGATGCATTGTAAGTAAAAATAAAGAGGTAATGTCTACTGCTTTAAAGTTTGCGCAAGCAAGACTATCTCCTCCTACTTTTGGACAGATTGCAGGAGAGGCTGCTTTATGTACACCTTTTTCGTATTTTAATGAAGTTAGTAAGGAATATGTAAGTAGAAGAGATTTGCTTATTGATGGTTTAAACAAAATTGAAGGAGTAATTTGTCCTAACCCAAAAGGAGCATTTTATACAATTGCTCAGCTTCCTGTAGATGATGCAGATAAATTTGCTCAATGGTTATTGGAAGACTTTGATTTAAATGGAGAAACGATTATGGTTGCTCCTGCAGCTGGATTCTACTCAACTCCTAATACGGGAACCAATCAAGTTAGAATAGCTTATGTGCTGAATAAGAAATCCTTGCAAAAAGCAATTGATTGCTTAGAATCAGCCCTTAAAACATATCCTGGAAGAACTTTATAATGGACTTGGCTCAACATATAGAGCGAGTATTAAAAAAACACAAGGAAAATAGTGGTTTTCTTTAAGCGTTTTTAAAAAAGCGAAACTAGAAGTAAAGGCTACAACTAGAAATTGGAGAACATCAAATAAATTGTTGAATTTAGTAAAGTAAATACTGCTCACGAATTTCCATAAACTCATCCAAATCCTTTTTCCAACTGGCTTTAATTTCTGTTACAGATTTTCCTGCAATTATTTGTTTTCTGAGTTGATCTGTTCCGGATAATTTATCAAAAAATTTATTGAAGAATTTATCTTGATTAGGACATTGCTTGTAAGCTGCTATGAGCCAATTTAAGTTAATAGCCATTAAGTAGTCTTCTTTAAAGCGTAAATCCGTCCCATAACATACTAGGTTTTCGTGTTTTGGATATTTGCTTCCTTCACCACTCTTTGGCGTAAATGAATAATTACTTTCTAAATAAGGTGCGCCAAAATGTTGAAAAGGATAATCGGTTCCTCTGCCTACACTTACAGTGGTTCCTTCAAAAAGACAAAGGGATGGATATAAGTTTACTGATCTAGAATTGGGTAAGTTTGGAGAAGGCTTTATGGGTAAATCATAGTGCATTTCTCTACTATAGTTTTCCATTTTTATTACAGTCAAATCACATTTTGTAGCAATCCAATCTTCACCATTTATCATTTGTGAGTATTCTCCAATTGTCATTCCATGTACAATCGGTATAGCATGTATGCCTACAAAACTTTCAAAACCCTTTTCTCTAATTGGACCATCTACATAATGCCCATTAGGATTTGGTCGATCTAAAACAATAACTTTTATTTTATTTTCTGCAGCTGTCTGCATCACATAATGCAGTGTAGAAATGTAGGTGTAAAACCTTGCTCCAACATCTTGAATATCAAAAAGTAAAATATCTATTCCTACTAATTGTTCTTTAGTAGGTTTTTTATTTTTCCCATAAAGTGAAACAATGTGCAATCCTGTTTTACGATCTATTCCATCATCAATTTTTGCACCTGCATCCGCCTTCCCTCTAAAACCATGTTCGGGAGAAAATACTTTTGCAATATCTACACCTAAATGGATTAGACTATCTACTAAATGTGTATTTGCAATCATAGAAGTTTGGTTACCAACTACAGCAATACTTTTACCATCTAGAAGTGAAAGATAGGCTTTTGTTCTTTCTGCTCCGAATTTTAATTTTCCTTCTTTTTGACAACTAAAAAGTAAAAGGTAGAAAATTAAAAGGAAAAATTGCGTTATTTTAGCCATCTGAATTTATGAATGTAGAATACTTTATAGCAAAACGATTAATAGTTGCAAAGGAAGGAAATAATCGTCTTTCTCGCCCCATAATTCGTATAGCAATTTTAGCAATTGCACTTTCTGTTGCTGTAATGCTCATTTCAATTGCGGTTGTAAAAGGATTCAAAAAGGACATTGCTGACAAAGTTATAGGATTTGGTGCTCATATTCAAATTACTGCATTTTCTGATAACAATTCCTTTGAAACAAAAGCAATTGCTAAGCATCAGGATTTTTACCCTTCCATTGAGCAAGAGGATGAGATCACCCACATTCAACAATTTGCCACTAAAGCAGGCATTATTAAAACTAAAAAGCAGATTCATGGAGTTGTACTGAAAGGAGTGGGAACTGATTTTGATCCTGCTTTTTTTGAAAGCAATTTGCAAGAAGGTGAAGTGCCGATTTATAATGATAGTTTAACTTCATCAGCAGTGATGATTTCTAAGAGAATGTCTGATTTATTGCAATTAAAATTGGGAGCAAACCTTATTATGTATTTTGTACAAGATCCACCTAGGGTTAGGAAATTTGTAATTGAAGGAATCTACACTACTGAGCTAGAGGATTTTGACAATCTGTATGTTTTTGCGGACATCAAACATATACAACAGCTAAACAGTTGGGGCACTGATTCTGTTGGGGGATTCGAAATAAAAATTGAGAATTTTGAGGAATTAAATAAACAAACTAAAATACTTTATGAAAAAGTACCATTTAATCTGAATGCAGAAAATATCAAACAACTCAATCCTCAAATATTTGATTGGCTCAAATTACAAGATATTAATGTAAATGTCATCATTATTTTAATGCTAATTGTTGCCCTTATCAATATCACTACTACCCTACTCATTCTGATTTTAGAACGTACCAAACTCATTGGGATACTAAAAGCCATTGGGCAAAATAATTGGAGTATCAGAAAGGTGTTTTTGTTTAATGCATTTTACCTTATTGTTAAAGGATTATTCTGGGGAAACTTGATAGGATTAAGCATGGCTTTTTTGCAAAAAAAATTCCAAATCTTGAGCTTAAATCCTTCTACCTATTATATGAAATCTGTACCTATTCATTTACCTCTTGCAGATGTACTATTGCTCAACTTTGGAGTGATTGCAATCTGCATATTTATCCTCATTATTCCTACTTATTTAATTACAAAAATCACCCCTATAAAAGCAATTCGTTTTGATTAGAAATTGTTAGTTTAGCAGCTCAAAAATCATTTATGAAATATTACAATAATATATTAGAAACGATAGGAAACACCCCATTAGTAAAACTTAAAAACGTTGTAGAAACAGATGCTTTAGTATTAGCAAAAGTTGAAAGTTTTAATCCTGGTCATTCAACAAAAGATAGAATGGCATTAAAAATGATAGAAGATGCTGAAAAAAACGGTATTATTTCTAAAGGGGCAACCATTATTGAGGGCACTTCTGGTAATACAGGTATGGGGTTAGCACTAGTATGTATTGAAAGAGGATATAAATTAATTTGTACAATTTCTGATAAGCAGTCAAAAGAAAAGATTGATATTCTTAAAGCCATGGGAGCAAAAATCTATGTTTGTCCTACAAATGTAGATCCTGATCATCCAGATTCATATTATTCTGTTGCTAAAAGATTAAACAAAGAAATTCCTAATTCATTTTATCCGAATCAATATGATAATCTGTCTAATAGTTTAGCACATTATGAATCAACCGGACCAGAGATTTGGGAACAAACCCAAGGAAAGATTACTCATTTTATTGTTGGGGTTGGTACTGGCGGAACCATTTCAGGTATTGGTAAATTTCTAAAAGAAAAAAAATCAAATATAAAAATATGGGGTGTTGATAGTTATGGTTCTGTTTACAAAAAATATCATGAAACAGGAGAATTTGACAGAAATGAAATATATCCATATATAACTGAGGGAATAGGAGAGGATATAATTGCAAAAAATGTAGATTTTAGTTTAATTGATCATTTTGAAAAAGTTACAGATAAAGATGGTGCAATTATGGCTAGAAGATTGGCAAAGGAAGAAGGTATTTTTGCAGGATATTCATGTGGTAGTGCTATTGCAGCAATTAATCAGTTAAAAAATAAGCTTAACTTTGAAGATATTGTTGTTGTTTTACTACATGATCATGGTAGTAGATATGTTGGAAAACTGTTTAATGATGATTGGATGAAAAAAAATGCTTTTTTATAAAATCAAAAAGTTATTAACTTCTTTAAAAGTCAGCTTAAAATTAATTAGCTGACTTTTTTGTTTTTATAAATTTACAATACTAATTTTTCTAAAGAAATTTTAAAAAAGATGTACCTGATATTTGACACAGAAACAACAGGGCTTCCCCGAAATTGGAAAGCACCTTTAACTGATTTTGAGAATTGGCCAAGATTGGTTCAATTGGCTTGGCAAGTGCATGATGACCAAGGGGAATTGGTAGATGTGAAAAACTACATCATTAAGCCAGAAGGTTTTGATATCCCTTTTAACGCATCAAAAATTCATGGCATTTCCACCGAAAGAGCTTTGCAAGAGGGTATAGTCATATCAGAAGTGCTGGAAATATTTATGCTGGAGTTGGAAAAAGTAAAGTTTGTTATAGGACATAATATTGGCTTTGATAACAATATAGTTGGGTGTGAGTTTTTGCGAAAAAACATGCCTAACCTTTTGCAATCATTTGCAAAAATTGACACCAAAGATGATGCTACAGATTTTTGTAAAATTCCTGGAGGTAAAGGAGGGAAATTCAAATGGCCATCATTAACAGAATTGCACCAACATCTTTTTGGAGAAGCTTTTGCACAAGCACACAATGCCTCAGCAGATGTGGAAGCAACAGCAAGATGTTTTTTAGAGCTTTTACGCTTAGAGGTAATCCCTTATTCAAAAGCAGGGCTAAGTACAGAGCAATTCCAAAATTTTCAAGAAAAAAATCAAAAGCCATTTGCGCTTATCGGTTTAAATAATGAACCTTACAAGCCATTGGAAAATCAGGATGAAATCCAGCAAGAGGAAGAAGCAACACATGAAGAAATAACAACAACTCAAAATCAATCAAATTCTGCTTTTTCTCATTTGCATTTGCATTCTCAGTATTCTGTTCTTCAAGCCACACCAAATATTGATAAACTTGTTGAAAAGGCAGTAGATGAAAAAATGTCGGCAGTGGCCATTACTGATCATAATAATATGTTTTCTGCATTCAAATTTACCAATGCAGTATTTAACCACCCTATAAATGAAGGGTGGAACGAATCTGGAGAAACAAAATTAAAACCCATTATTGGATGCGAGTTAAATGTATGTAAAAATCATCAAGAAAAATCGGTTCAAGACAATGGTGCGCAAATCCCATTTTTAGCAAAAAACAAAAATGGCTATCATAATCTTGCAAAATTATCCTCTTTGGCCTACATAGAGGGCTTTTATTATTTACCAAGGGTTGATAAGGATTTAATCTTGAAATATAAAGAAGATTTAATTGCATTAACGGGCAGTTTATATGGCGCTATTCCAAATTTGATATTAAATGTTGGCGAAAAGCAAGCAGAAGAAGAATTCAAATGGTGGCAAGAAACTTTTGGAGATGATTTTTATGTTGAAATATGCCGACACAATTTAGAGGAAGAGCATCATGTGAACAAAGTTTTAATGCAATTTGCCCAAAAGTATGATGTAAAAATAATTGCCTCAAATAATGTTTATTATATAGATAAAGAAGATGCCAATGCACATGACATCTTGCTTTGCGTGAAGGATGGCGAACAGCAATCCACTCAAATTGGAAAAGGAAGGGATTTCCGTTTTGGATTTCCAAACAATGAGTTTTATTTCAAATCTTCCGCTCAAATGCAAGAATTATTTGCAGACATTCCTGAAGCAATTGAAAACATAGCACATCTAACAAATAAAATAAAGCCTTATTCTTTAAAAACAAAAGTGCTCTTGCCTGCTTTTGACATCCCATCTTTATTCTTAGACAATTTAACAAAGGAAGAATTAAATGATGGAGAAAATATTTATTTGAAACACCTTAGCTATAAAGGAGCAAAACAAAGGTATAAGGAGATTACAAATGAAATAGAAGAAAGAATTGAACTTGAATTAGAAACCATTGCTAAATCTGGTTATCCTGGATATTTTCTAATTGTACAAGATTTTGTTGCTCAAGCTAAGGAAATGAATGTTTCAGTTGGACCTGGAAGAGGCTCAGCAGCTGGTTCAATTGTAGCCTATTGTACTGGTATTACAAATGTTGACCCCCTTAAATATGATTTACTTTTTGAGCGATTTTTGAATCCTGAGAGGGTATCCCTTCCAGATATTGATATTGACTTTGATGATGATGGCAGGGGAAGAATTATCGATTGGGTAGTCAATAAATATGGGAAAGAGAATGTCGCGCAAATCATTACCTATGGATCTATGGCGGCAAAATCTGCTATTAGAGATACTGCGAGAGTGCTTAACTTACCTTTGCATGAGGCCGATAGAGTAGCAAAGTTAGTTCCTGATTTCACATCACTAAAGAAGATTTTTTCTTGGGATGATAAAAAGTTAAAAAAGAATATAAAATCAGATCAGTTAGCGAATGCTAAAGCATTGATTGAGCTTGCTCAGGGTGATGATTTGGTAGCAGAAACCATCAATCAAGCTAGAAAATTAGAGGGTTCTATCAGAAATGTAGGTACACATGCTTGTGGAGTAATTATTACTCCTAAGCCCTTGATGGATTTAATACCTATCGCCAATGCGAAAGATTCTGAGCTTTTAGTTACCCAATTTGATAATGATGTGGTAGAAAAGGCAGGACTTTTAAAAATGGATTTTCTAGGGCTTAGAAACCTTACCATAATAAAAGATTGTGTTAAAATCTTAAAAGCCTTGCGTAATATAGATCTGGTTATTGATACTATTCCATTGGATGATGAAAAAACTTTAGAAATATTCCAAAGAGCAGAAACAAAAGGAATTTTTCAGTTTGCATCTGATGGTATGCGTGCGCATCTTAAACATTTGAAGCCAGATAAATTTGATGATTTAATTGCCATGAATGCGCTTTTCCGACCAGGACCAATGGAGTATATTCCCAATTATATCAAACGAAAACAAGGCAAAGAAGAGATAGAGTATGATTTGCCAGAAATGAAGGAATACCTTGATGGCACTTATGGTATTACAGTTTATCAGGAGCAAGTGATGTTGCTTTCCCAAAAGTTAGCCAATTTTACAAAAGGGGAAGCAGATCTACTTAGAAAAGGAATGGGTAAAAAAATCAAGTCTATTCTAGAAGATTTGAAACCAAAATTCTTTTCTGGATGTAAAGAAAATGGTTTTGATGAACAAACAGTAGCAAAAATTTGGACCGATTGGGAAGCTTTTGCTTCTTACGCCTTTAACAAATCGCATTCTACCTGCTATGCGCTTATTGCCTATCAAACAGCCTATTTGAAAGCCCATTACCCTGCTGAACTGATGGCAGCAATCCTTACTAATCATATGAAGGACATAAAAGACATTACTCTTTATATGGAAGAATGCAAAATAATGGGGTTGAAAGTATTAGGGCCTGATGTGAACGAAAGTTTCTACAAATTTGCTGTAAATGATAAAGGAGAGATTCGCTTTGGTTTAGGCGCTATAAAAGGTGTTGGAAAAGGAGCTGTTCAGGCCATAGTAGATGAGCGAAAAGAAAATGGGCATTATCGCTCATTTGATGATTTTGTAAAAAGGGTGGATTTGCGTTCAGCCAACAAAAGAACCTTAGAAGGCATTGCTATTGCTGGAGGATTTGATTTGTTTGGGCTTTATCGCTCACAATATTTTGAGCTCACAAAAGAGCAGACCTTTATTGAACAAATGATAAAGTTTGGTAACAAAGTCCAAGATAAACAGAACTCCAATCAGGTAGATATGTTTGGTGATACTGCTGAGGCCAGTTTACAAGCTCCAATTGCTCCTAATACAAATCCTTGGAACACCATGAAAATGCTTTCCAAAGAAAAAGAAGTAGTGGGTATTTATATCTCAGGACATCCTTTGGATGACTATAAATTTGAGATTGATAATTTCTGTAACGGGGAATTATCTCAGTTAAGAAATTTGGATAATATAAAAGGGAAAGAGGTTGCTTTTGCTGGAGTGGTAAGCCAATGTGAACATAAAGTGGCAAAAAATGGAAAACCCTATGGTGTTTTGTATCTGGAAGATTATCATGATAATAATAGGTTTTTTATTTTCAGTGACGATTACATAAAGTTCAAATCGTACTTTACAGAGGGTTGGTTGCTTTATATAAAAGGAAAAGTACAGAATCGCCCCTATAATGATGAGCAATTAGAATTCAGAATTCAAGATATTCAACTACTTTCTGAATTATTGGATAAGCAGCCAAGAAGTGTAGTGTTGGCTGTGGATTTGAATGATATTAATGATGATTTTGTAAACAGAATCTCTGACTCAACAAACAAAAATGGTGGCAAACATTCATTAATTATTCAAGTGAATAATCAGCAAAAGAAATATGCTGTTGAATTATTGTCAAGAAAAAGAAAAATAAATATTGATAAAACATTTATTCAAGAGATTGAAAAAATAACTGAAGTAGGATTAAAAATAAAATAGAATTAAATAGATTTGCAGAACAATTAAAAAAATAAAAAATGGCATTAGAAATAACAGACGCAAACTTTCAGGAAGTTGTTTTAGATTCGGATAAACCCGTGTTGGTTGATTTTTGGGCAACATGGTGTGGTCCATGCAGAACAATTAGTCCAATTATTGATGAATTAGCAACAGAATTAGAAGGTAAGGCAGTAGTAGGCAAAGTGAATGTAGATGACAATTCTGAAATACCTCAGAATTATGGCATTAGGAACATTCCTACTTTGCTCGTTTTCAAAAATGGCGAATTGGTAGATAAGATGGTAGGTGTAGTGCCAAAAAGCCAAATGATTGAAAAGCTAGAAGCTCAAATGTAAGTACAGTTTTTAATTTAATAAAAGGGCTATAAAGCCCTTTTTTTATTTTTATGAAATCCATACAAGAATCTGATAAGAACTTAAACCTTCCTTTTTTCGCAAGGCAAGTAGTAGAAGGTTTTATTACAGGCTTGCACAAAAGTCCGTATCATGGATTCTCAGTTGAATTTGCAGAACATAGGCTCTACAATAGCGGAGAATCGACTCGTCATATCGATTGGAAATTATTCGGAAGAACGGATAAACTATTTGTAAAAAAATATGAAGAAGAAACCAATTTGAGATGCCAAATGATTCTGGATATTTCTTCTTCTATGTACTATCCTAATTTTAAGCAAGCATCCCTAGAAAAACCTAATAAATTATTATTTTCTATTTATGCAACTGCTGTTTTAATGGAGCTACTTAAAAGACAAAGAGATTCAGTTGGGCTTAGCATGTTTGCTGAAGAAGTTGAGGTACATACTCCATGCAGAACAACACTAAGGCATCAAAATTTGATATATCATGAATTGGAAAAAGTATTGGAATTAAATGCGAAAGAAAGACTAAAAAAAACATTCACTGTTGATGCGCTACATCAAATAGCAGAAAATATACACAAGCGCTCATTGGTAATGCTGTTTTCAGACATGTTGGATAATTCTGATAAAAATTTAGAAGAGTTATTTTCCGCTTTGCAACACCTTAAATACAATAAGCATGAAGTAATTCTTTTTCATATAAGCGAGCCCATTACAGAGCTAAATTTGGATTTTGGCAACAAGCCAATCCGTTTTATTGATTCAGAAACCAATGAAGAAGTAAAATTGAATCCTATTGAAGTTAAAGAAGAGTTCTCGACTGCATCAAAAGCACATTTTGACAAGTTAAAATTAAAATGTTTGCAATACAAAATTGATTTATTAGAAGTTGATATAAATGATGGATTTGATAAAATTTTAACTTCCTATTTGCTTAAAAGGCAAAAAATGTTTTAAGAAAATAAAAATTCTATTAGTTTTGCAACTCTTTTTAGAGACGGTCTGGTAGTTCAGTTGGTTAGAATACATGCCTGTCACGCATGGGGTCGCGAGTTCGAGTCTCGTCCAGACCGCTACCTTAAAACAGAAACCCTTGTAAATCAAGTATTTGCAAGGGTTTTTTTATTTGGTTTAACAGTGTGTTTAACAGTTTTAAAGAATAATGCTTCTTTATAGATGTTAATAAGTTGAGTGCTTTATTTGGGATTTCCCTCTTTTTTTTAGTCGATTGTTGAGGTTTCTACTCGACAAACTTTTCCATATTAAAATGGATGCTTATTGGTTCAATGTCTGAAGTATCAAATTCTGCAGGTTT
>NHFY01000090.1 GCA_002170165.1 Flavobacteriales bacterium TMED123 | reverse complement strand
CGTAAACCGTGCACAACGTGAAATACCACGGTTACTGATACGGTTCCATTAGACATGTAACGAGCCGCGCCCGCCTCGTGGATGATTTGATCCCACGCTCGAAACATAAAACTAGCTGTTCCCATTGGAAAAATAGTGCGTACTCCATCCATAGCAGCACCAGTCGCGACCGCCGCCATGGCTGCCTCTGAAATCGGAGGATGAAAAATACGGTCGGCAAAATTCGTTTGAATTTGCTGGACGTGATGGTTATCACCACCCACCCCCATCAAAGATCCCCATATCAGAGCAACATTGTCGTCTTCATCCATACATTCTCGAATTGCTTCGACCAGAGCTTCGGCATGGGTCATAACAGGCATGATTAAGACACCCCTGAAAAAACGTGAGCATAGACGCTACCCGTATCAGGCAACGGAGAACTCAACGCAAAGTCGCGCGCTTCAGCAATGCTTTCTGTTGTCTCGATGTCAATTCCGGCAATATCACCAAACGTCGCTATACCAGATACAATCAACTGGCGGGCAAGTCTCAAAACAGGATCATGATTTCTAAACCAGTCTTCGTATTCACCCCCTATTGAACCAGCATCCCACGCCATCGAAACTTTTGTTATTCCAGTAACCATGCTAGGAAATGAAAAATAATTTCCGGGCCACCTTTCTGTGAGAGCCTCAATAAAAATCGGTTGACTAGTCTCTCGGGCACGCGAAGCGCAGTCAGCGAACAAAGTATCAACTGCTTCAGCATCACCGCCATCGACTTCATGACATTCCATGCCTAGCGCTTTTGGAATTTGGATAACGCGGCCTTCCGGTAAATTAGATGTGTTATTACCTCCAGCAGACTTTAGAATGGCACCAGGAGTATTATTCTCGCAAACGAAAATCACCGGTAATTTCCACATACGGGCGAGGTTGAGGGTTTCAAAAACTACACCTTCTTCGAAACATCCATCCCCAAACATCGAGACGCCGATACCTCCAGATTTTCTTAGCTTGGCCGCAAAACCAGCCCCCGCAGCCAAGGGAACGGACCCGCCGACTAGTGCAGAGGTGTGCGGCATCCCAACTGATGCATCGGCGAGATGAAATGTCCCGCCCCGTCCGCCGTTGGTGCCGCCGGCCCGGTTTAGAATTTCAGCAAGTGCATTTCTAGGATTAATTCCCCGGGCGATCAGATGACCGTGGTTACGATGGGTAGAGAAAATACGATCATCATCAACGAGGGATGCCATCACCCCCGCCCCGGTGGCCTCCTGACCGATATATAAGTGATAATGGCCACCAAAAAGTTTCTGCTGGTGAAACTCATAAACCGTCTCTTCAAACCGGCGAATAAGAATCATATTCCGAAATAATTTTAGCAGGTGCTCTTTGTCAGGCATCAATACCTCCCGTTCTAAACAGAAAAACCACCTAGTTTAGTCTCTAGATACTCGAAAATTCCCTCATGGCCGCCCTCCCGGCCCAGGCCTGACTCCTTCTGCCCACCGAAGGGGGCCGCTGCCCCTGTTGGGTTTATGTCATTGATCCCAATAATCCCGAACCGCAACCCCTCGAATGTGCGCATCGCCGCGGAGAGGTTTTGGGTATAAATATAAGCTGCGAGCCCATAATGAGTATCGTTTGCCATCTCCAGAACGTCATCATCATCATCAAAAGTGATAATTGGTGCTACCGGTCCAAATGTTTCCTCTCGATAGATTAACATNTCCGACGTGACGTTACTGAGNACGGTCGGGGCGTAATAATANCCGCGGTCCAACCCGTCATCCATCAACCTATGGCCGCCACAAAGNAGTTCTGCTCCTTTTGATGTNGCGTCTTCAACCTGACGNTCAACCTTTTCAATAGCCTTTTCATTGACNAGTGGCCCAATATTAATGCCTTGCTCCAGTCCGTTTCCAGCTCGCATTTTTATGACTCTAGAGACAAACTCTTTAGTAAATGCCTCAACCCCCGATTTGTGAACAAATAGGCGATTAGGACAAATACAGGCCTGACCGGTATTAAGATACTTAACCAGCACAGCNCCCTTAGCGGCAAAAACAGGGTCAGCGTCTTTAAGNACTAAAAATGGTGCGTGACCGCCCAACTCTAAAGAAACACGCTTCATCTGATCCGCGGCGCCCCGCGCGAGTAATTTCCCNGTCTCCGTTGAGCCTGTGAAGGTAATCTTGCTAACCAATGGGTTTGTAACAAATTCTTCCCCAATCGGTTTTGGGTCGGAGCCGGTCACAAGGTTCGCTACGCCCTNTGGGACCCCAGCCTCTTCAAGAATTTTGAAGATCTCTATAGCACANAGCGGTGTTGCCTCTGCNGGTTTTAGGACAATCGTACAACCAGCGGCCAATGCGGGCGCAACCTTACGCGTAATCATCGAAGCAGGGTAATTCCANGGCGTTATCGCTGCGACCACGCCGATCGGTTGATGCAACACAATAAAGCGTTGATCCCCGCGGGGNGCAGGAATTGTTTCACCGTAGACCCGCTTAGCTTCTTCGGCATACCAAAGCAAAAAATCTGCACCGTACTTAACTTCATTCATCGCAGNGCGCAAAGGCTTACCCTGCTCGACAGTCATAGTCCGAGCAATTTCTTCACGTCGCGTGCTCATCAATTTATATGCCTTATAGAGGATTTCTGAGCGCTCATAGGCAGTCATAGACGACCAATCGCCAAAGGCGCTATGCGCTGCTTGTATGGCGCGCTTCGCCTCCACTTGACCTCCATCAGCCACATCTCCAATACCTTCACCAGTCGCAGGATTGATTACTCCAAATTTTTTGCCACTTTCNGCCTGGCACCACTCACCATTTATAAACATTAAANTCCTCCAATTTATTTCTAATTCATATCATTCGTAGACTT
Source organism: Flavobacteriales bacterium TMED123 (assembly GCA_002170165.1). GTDB lineage: Bacteria > Bacteroidota > Bacteroidia > Flavobacteriales > BACL11 > DUAL01. The sequence goes on along the minus strand of NHFY01000090.1, from coordinate 5,230 downwards.
TTGGCGGTAGGGTTACCGAGCCTCTTTCCTATACAATCCAAGGCGGGTAAATTCGCTGCGAGAACTTTCTATTTGGAGAAAACATAATGGTAGCTGCTTTTGAAAAGTTTTGTCAGGACTGTAATGAGGCGCTGAGTACTTTTAACGGCCCAGAAGGTCGTCAGATCGTNCAAAAAAACCTAGAAAACTTNTTAAGCGATCNAGAGTTTGTTGCGGCCGAATGCGGCCCCGATGCCAANCCAGGTATTCGAACAATGTATCGTGACGCGGAAACCGGCTTTAACGTTTTAGTCCATGTCTATGAGNAAGGCAAAAAAGGCCCGCCACACGACCACGGGCGAAGCTGGGCCGTATACGGTCAGGCAGCTGAATGGACAGATATGACATTGTGGAAACGCAAGGATGACGGNGCCCAAGAAGGGTTNGCAGACCTCGATGAAGCAGAAACATTCCGCCTNACTCCAGGTCAGGCAGGAACGTTTGAAATNGGTGATATTCATTCAATACATTTTCCAGANGGNGCACGGTTTGTTCGCGTAACCGNTACCGATCTCGACGCCATACCGACCAANCGGTTCAATCTTAAGGAAAAATCCGTTAACGTAGGCGGAAGACTTTAAGTAGGAAATTATTAATGAACGTAACGATCGACACAGAACCTCTCTCTGAAGTAATCGGATCAAGGGTAAATGGCATAGACCTGAGGGAAACTCTGANTGATGANACCAAAGCGGCATTGCAACGGCTATTAGCAGAAAAATGTGTTTTATGTTTTCCTAAACAAGAAATTTCGGCGGAAGATCAATCTCGCTTTGCTAATATTTTTGGGAGGGCCGATAGCGGACCAAGAGAACGGTCAACTGGAAATCTCAAAAGTTCGGCAAAAAGAGGCGTAATGTTTGTTACAAACATACGCGAGAACGGAGTCCCAATAGGGTCCTTACCAGATGGAGAAATGCAATTTCACTCAGATGGCGCCCACCGTGACTACCCGTATCGAGCGACAACCCTTTATGGAATTAAGATACCCTCACATGGTGGCAATACACTTTTTGCAAATCTCCAAGTTGCATACGATATGCTTTCCCCAAAAATAAAAGACCAGATTAAAAATTTAACGACACAAACTGTATACGATTATTCCGCTCAAGATCGCAGTACTATAGGTTCCAACCCAGAGTTACCTCGCGCACAACACAAGTTAATTAAAGTCCATCCAGTTACTGGACGAAAATCGTTATACTTAAGCCGATTAATGACCGAGATGATACTCGATATGGATCACGACGAGAGTGAAATGTTACTGGCCAATCTATTCGATCACGCCGAGAAGCCAGAATTTGTTTATAGCCATAAATGGACGCCCGGAGACTTAGTAATATGGGACAACCGTTCGACAAATCACGCGCGCACAGATTTTCCGAGTGAGGAACAAAGGCTATTAAGACGCTATACTGTCAGCGACCCAGCCGCACCATTAGGAAATTAAGCAGGTACGGAAAGCGGTATGGCCATGACTATCAATATTGAACCTTTATCTCCTGTGTTGGGCGCCTCTATCCAAGGAATTGACCTAAGAAATCCGGTCGACTTAGATAGTCAAGAGCTACTTTACCAGACCTTTATAAATCATTCGGTATTATGTTTTCCTGGCCAGGAATTAACTGCAAAAGACCAACTACGTTTTGCTAATTTATTTGGCCGCGGCGATGGGGGAGACCGTGTCAAGAGACGCGACAACAAACAACGTCGCACCGGCGAACGCGGTATGATGTATGTGAGTAATATACGCGAGAATGGTCAGCTTATCGGCGTTTTACCCGATGGTGAGATGATGTTTCATTCAGATGGCGCCCACCGTGAGAGCCCCTATAGAGCGACAACACTTTATGCCATAAAAATTCCGTCACGCGGCGGCAACACGCTATTTTCGAACCTTTATGCTGCTTATGAGGCATTACCGCAAAGCACCAAAGACAAAATAGAGAATTTGGTTACCCGCGTAGTTTATGATTACGAGGCGGTCGATAGGGCGGACACCATCGCAGCTGACCCTGTCTTGCCGCGCGCCCAACACAAGCTAGTAAAAACCCATCCTGACAGCGGTCGTAAAACGTTATATCTCAGCCGCCTGATGACGCAGGATATCATCGATATAGAACCTTCCGAAGGCGAAGAACTCCTTTTAGAACTTTTCGATCATTCAGAAAAACCTGAGTTTGTATACAGCCACGAATGGAGGGTGGATGATCTAATCATTTGGGATAATCGCTGCACAAACCACGCTCGCACTGACTTTCCGCCCGATGAACAACGCATGCTGCGGCGTTACACTGTTAGTGAACCTGAAGCCCCAACACAATTCTAAAACTTTTAAAATAACTGGCTTAGTTTAAAAGAAAAACCCGCCCCAACAGATTTTCCGTGAAGTTATTTTGAGATTTAGTCGCAATTAGTCGCGGAAATTTACATATTGTAAGGGACGCTCAATCTTCGCTCCTTTAATCAACGTCATTGTCTCCTGCAAATGATCCCTTTTCTTGCCCGTCACCCTCAGTTCATCACCCTGTATAGAAACTTGAACTTTTATTTTTGCGCCCTTAATAATTTTGACGATTTTTTGCGCAAGCTCACGTTCGATACCCTGTTTTACAAGCACATTTTGACGAATTGAGTTGCCAAAAGCTTTTTCCGGTGCATTAAAATCGAGGGCACCTATGTCAACTTTTCGTTTCGCCATATGACCACGCAAAAGTTCCTGTACCTGCTTCAACTTCAATTCATCATCTGCCAAAATTTGTAGAACTTCATCGGTACGATCGATAGAGCTGGCGCTCCCCTTAAAATCGTAACGGGTATTAATTTCACGCATTGCACTTTGGACTGCGTTATCAACCTCGGGCATTTCAATTCTAGAAACAATATCAAAAGAAGGCATAATTTACTCTTTCAGGGTTTGATCATCGTTAAAATTTTAGAATGCAAAGTCTATGATTTCTGCTTAATCGATGCCATCTCAAGGTGCGATATTTATAGTATTCTATAGTTTACCGCTTATACCCGATAAGGCACTCACAGCCGCCTAAAATCCGCTAAGAAAATTTTTAAGTTCCTTATTGAACTCCGTTGGGTTCTCTAGATTTGAGATATGACCTGCTGCCGGGACAATTACGTGTTTAGCCCCAGGAATTTCCGCTGCGGCTGCCGCTAATGCAGCGGGCGGTGCGCCCTTATCGTTTGCACCACCAATGATCAACGTGGGTATCGAAATTTCTTTAAGCCGAGACCCAAAAGCTAACGTTTTGAGTGCCTGGCAACATCCAGCATGGCCTGTTTGGTCGGTAGAACGAATCATCGCCCTAACCTTATCGAGTATTGGGATGTCGGCCAAAACAGACTCCGGGGTAAACCAACGCGAGATTGTTGATTCTACAAGACCCTCCATACCTTTTTCAGCCGCCACATCGATACGATGCTGGAAGTAATTTTGATAATCCGGCGGCGCATCTGGACGAGAATCGCAAGAAATCAAGCTCAATAACCGATCACTATGATCCTGAGCGAGTCCATAACCCATCATACCACCGATGGAGAGCCCACACCAATGGGTCTTATCTACACCAACTTGATCCATAAGACCTAACGCATCAGCGATTATCATTGGAAACGTGTAAGGTCCTTCAGGAGCGGAAGTTCGCCCAAGACCGCGATGGTCGTAGCGCAGAATTTGGAAATCATTCTTTAATAACTCCGCTTGATCATCCCAAAGTGTTAGATTGTTGCACAACGCATGCGCAAAAGTGATCCAGGGCTTTCCCTCGGTACCAGAAATTTCATAGTTAATTGTGATGCCATTAACGTCTTTTTTCACTTTTTCCTCCGTAAAACTATTGACTTGAAATACTGGAGCAGATCCGCTCTGTCCACCCACCGTCTTGCCTTTTTAGCGTTGGTCCCTTAGACAGACGAATTAAATTAACCCAACTTGGATTTGACAATGAGCACGGCACGTAAAGACGCCGCCCCTGGCGCCCCATCGGACAAAGTACACGATCTTCGCGGCACCCTAGAGTTTCTTGAAGCGGAAGGAGATCTTGTCATCACTGACAAGGAAGTTGATCCTGATCTTGAGATCATTTCCCTCCAAAAAAGGTTCGATGGCGGTTGTCCAATTCTATTTAATAACGTCAAAGGCAAGCCCAATAATCGGGTTGTCACCAACCTTCTTAGCGATCAGAACATAATTAACAAACTTTTTGGTTGGCCGGACAATGTTACCCGGACCAAGATGACAGCCGACGCGCTGCGTAATCCGATTCCTCCGGTTATTATTGACCAAAAGGATGCTCCGGTTCAGGAAGTAGTAATCAAAGACCCGGTTGACGTTAATGATTATATTGTGCCGGTGCGTCATACTGAATTCGAGCCCGAACTTACTGTCGGCTCAGGAATTCGATGTATTACCGGCGAGCATTTCAAAGGTGGAACCGATCTCGGTTATAACCGAATGAATTTTCGTTGGGGTAATATTGGTACGTTCCAAATTTCTCCAGGGTCGCATATGTGGCAGGTTGTGAGCCGCTATTACAAATCTGACGAACCCGTCCCTATAACTGTCTGTTTCGGTGTCCCACCGTCATGCACAATGATGGCTGGTGCGGGATTTGACTATGTAATCTTGCCAGAAGGGTGCGACGAGATTGGTGTCGCCGGCGCGATGCAAGGAGCTCCAGTTCGGATGGTAAAAGCTCGCACGGTCGATGCTCTCGCTTTAGCCGATGCGGAGGTAGTCCTTGAAGGTTATGTATACCCTCGCGACCGTCGTTTTGAGACAGCAGAGGCCGAAGAATCAGGTTTGCAAGGACGCCATCATTTTCATCCGGAATGGTCTGGATATATGGGTAAAGCCTACAAGGCGCCAACCTTTCATTGTACTGCCGTCACTACACGGGCTCCGGAAACCAAGCCAATTATTTTCGCGCTCGGTGTTCACACAATGGATGAACATAATATTGATACAACTATCCGAGAAGCTGCGATTTATGAGCTTTGCCAGCGGATGCAACCTGGTATTGTGACCGATGTAAACATCCCGTACTGCATGACAGATTGGGGCGGGGCGATAATCCAGGTTAAAAAACGAAGCAAGATTGATGAAGGTTGGCAACGCAACTTTCTTTCGGCAATGCTATCAACCTCGCAGGGTGCGCGCGTTGCCATAGCCTGTTCT
>NHFY01000089.1 GCA_002170165.1 Flavobacteriales bacterium TMED123 | reverse complement strand
AAAACCCATATCATTAATGCGTTTTCTAGCCTTAGTATTTTCAAGAAAAGCCTCACTAGCCCCAAATCGCACATCAATAAAGGGCATGATACCGTGAAGTGTAGGTCCTGTTAACACAGCATTGAAATAAATCTTTCCGGCATTTTTGTAGCGTTCCAGTACAGGAATTAAATCCTGAGGGGCAAAGGCAATGAGCATGTCAAAATTTGGTTTACTACCTTTTATTTTAAGGTCCAAGTTCACATCATTTTTAAGGTCGATGGAGCCCTCGATGTCAAAGTCACCATGCTCCATTCTAATCCCTGAAGGTTCAAATATCAATTTACCTGTCTTGTCATTTAAGGAAAGATCGGTATGAAACTCAAAGTGTTTTCGTTTGATGTAGGTTGAATCTCCATTATCGACGATGTTGAGTTCGAATTCAGTATCAATATGTGCATTAATTAAATCACCAGCTGTTTGAAACCCTCCTTTTGCATAATAAATAAAGGTTTCAACATCTACATTCGTGGCCTCGTCCAGTTTGTGTAGGTCTATATTTCGAAGTTGTATGTTTTTCAAGTGAATGTCCATTGGCGAGGTGCCGCTTGTCTCCTTATTTGTCTGCAAGGCATTTTGAATATTTAAACTACCGTCCTTATGAAAGATTAGGTTTAACTCACCATTTTCTATCAAAAGGTTTTTGATATCAAAATTACCCTTCAGGATATCCCAAATATTGAATCCAGTATAAATATCCTCAACCTTAAGAAGCTTTTCTGCTGAGCTGTCTTTGGATTCCAAGATGCTTACATGGTCTATCTTTATAGATATATATGGAAAATTAGCAAAGGGTTTGAGATGTGTTTCTGCTATTTCTATTTTTCCCTTATATCCTTTATTTAGTGCCGCTATTTCAGCCTGAATTAGTTCATCCTGTTTTAGGTAGAGTATACTTAAGGCAATGGCGAGTAATATAATCGGAAGGGCAAAAACAACACCTAAAAAGCGGAACCAGAATTTTTTTTTACGAAGAAAGGATTGTCTCATGCGTTCGATAAAGTGAGTCTAAAGTTAGTCATCAATTTAACGTCATCAAAGCCCTTTTGGTACGTCAGAAACAAAATAAAATCAGGTAATATAAAATTCACATTGTAAATTGTTTGTTAATCTAAAAGATTGAGTACTTTTGCGCTCTCAAATATTAAAATATTAATTATGAAAGTAGCGTTAATTAGTTTATTTACAGGTCTTTTGCTATCAGCTTCAGCACAAGTTCCGAATTGGACACAGTACACCTGTGATGGTAATTCATACAGCATGTATACTGAGCTGTCTAAAGGAAAAGCAGTTGTCATTAACTTCTCAAGTTTATGGTGTGCAGGTAGTGCGGCTGGAGCGGAGTCTACAGAAGCCCTTTGGCAAAACACAATAACTGAAAACGTAAAAGTTTTTGGCTTTATACATGAAGATCTAGATTTTAATACTGCAGATTGTGATGATGCAGACCTATGGGAGTCGGTTCATGGTATCAGCTATCCAACTTTTATAAATATTGATAATGTGCTTCAGAACTATATCAACAAGTACACGCAGAGTGGTGCAACAACACTTCCTTGGTTTTTATTGTTTCTTCCAGATGCAGAATATCCAGAAGCAAGTCAGCTTGCCTATAGTGGACATGACTTGAACACCTTGAACCATATCTTGAATGACCAATGGTTGCAGTCCGCGGAGCTTGCGGGCACTGCAGCATCTAACAAAGTATTGGTTAAAATTTTAGACCATATGGGTCGTGAAACTGAATTCAAAGCGAACACTCCGCTTATTTATGTTTATTCGGATGGGACTACAGAAAAAGTATTCACCATCGGAAAATAAATAATTCAAAACAAACATAGAATAGCCNTCCTAAATGGGGGCTATTTTTTTTGTCTTTACTTTTTAGGTTGCATTAATCTTTCTTCTCCGGAGTAATAGAAAAGTGATTGCTGCTCTATTAAAAGAACTATCCTAGAGAGTAATAAAAGATATAGGAGTTGACGATCATATAGAATAAAGCGGGTAATGAAACCCACAGGCTATCCTTAGACCTTATTCTTACTGCCAAGCCACAAAGCATTAGCAATGCGAGACCAAAAGAAGCAGCAGTCCATAAAGGGTTATATAAAAAACCAAGCAGTAGTCCTGTTGCGCCAAGAAATTGACAGACAACAATTACACGTCCCAGATTTTGCATGCCGAGACGCCTCAATTCATCTTTCATCCTAGCCGAGAAGAAGTAGTGTATTGAGTAAAAAAAGAAAGAAATGCTAGAGAATAGAATGCAGATTCTAAATATGTCCATTCTGGGTTAATTCATAGCTTCAAATGCAATGAAGGCACATAGAACCAACAAAATAAGAGAGGGAAGGTGCTTGATCAAGGTGTTTTTAATTTTAAAATGAAAGCCCTGTGCTGCAACCATAAAGAGCCCCATTAGAATTGCGGCGGGCATCACCACGTCATGGAACCAAATCCCCGTTACCAATAAGGTAGCCAATGCAATTTTAGAGACACCGACTAGGCTTCTTGTTAAATCACTTAAGCCAAAGGCTTTGAATTCTGCGATGACATTATGAAACCTAAAGGTCCAAACAAAGGCAACCGATATTGCAACGGCAATTTGAGCAAGCATTGATAAATCTTCCATATCATTTAATTTTAAGGGTTATTAGTTTCCTATTACGGTAAGTAAAAACACCATCCCTACCAGCCATAATATGGATATGATCCAACCTTTGATACTCAAAGAACCTGGTCTGAATGCGTTTACAAATCTTCTATCTCTCTTTGAGAATAAAAAGTTAATTACTCCTAATCCAACAAGAATTATAATACCTAATATTCCAACAGGTGAACCCATGGTTTTTTTCTTAAAGATAGTAAAATCAGCGACTTGAATTTTTCTGTTTTAAAGTGGTGTGGATTTTATTTAGCTGCATTTTTTCTACTTGAAAGCACCTTTTCTTATTGACTTTTAGAGGAGGGAAGTATTTTNAAGGCAAATTAAACTAAGCCAGAATAAAGATATGAATACTAGAGAAATAAGAATTTTGANAAGANATAAAACCTAATTTCAAGACCCAATTTCATAGTATAGACCAAGGGTGGCTTGTAAGCTTTTCCCGAAATAGCTCATTGAACCTCTATAACCAAAAAGACCTCTTAAAAACGGCAAACTGCCACCTAAAAAAAAACTCGGACCAATGCCATTTATATCTTCATGTTCTCTTATGAAATAGAAACCTGCGGTAGCTCCAAAACCTATGAAAAAAGTTTGATAGTCAATAACATTATGATAACGGAACAGGTTTCTAACACTATTAAAGTGCATTTCTAAAGCAAGCGGAAGTTCTGCTCCAAACATAACGATTCCTTCATTCCTACTAGGAGAGCACGTAAGAGAGGGATATGCACTTGCTCCGAAGCTAAAAGAGTTTTCCGGATTATTTACGTACGTTGATTTAAAAAAGAGGGAAGGTGCAACAGTTTCTTGTTCATTACTAATCTGTAACGCTTTAACTTGTAGACCAATGGAAGGGTAATAATTTTTTTCCGGATTGGACTGTGAAAATCCTCTTAAACTTAAAAGTAAAAATAAGAAGGAACATGTAATTAAGGTATATTTTTTCAAAACGGTAAGGAGATATTTAGTATTGTTGATAGCTTGATATTAATCAAATGGCAAATATAATGCCAATCAGCATGTTCAGGTTTTTCCAAAAATTAAAATAAGAGGGGATACAACGTTTTGGCTATGCGTAGTATTTTTCCATTGTGAAGACCTTTCCTTATTTACTTTTAGAGTATGGACTCTCCATTNAGGTCTGAGGTAAGCACCTCNCCCATNTAATCNAAGAAGGGGCGTATGGCATTAAAATGATCCACCATCCATTGCCCGAAATTTTTATCATAAAGNAGTNCATCAGGTATTTCTTNGGTAAAGATATATTGCTTAAAACGCAGGTTTTTAATTCCTGGATGTTCTTTGTCNAAACCTTTGGGTGCNGTTTTTAATTGGTCCCCTTTCATGNCNCCCCANNTTNNNNTTAGNNNTTTNGCCGTTGNCATNTTCTCAAAGNATTCAGGGTCCATCTCTATTTCTTTACGGACACGCAAGAGGTCATCTTTATTAGGCCCCCAAAATCCTGCACCAAAGAACGATTTNCCCGGCTCTAGATGTAGATAATACCCTCCACGAAACTGTGGCTTAATGCGGTGGAACCCGATGCCAAAATGAGATTTATATGGGGTTTTGTTTTTTGAAAAACGTACGTCTCGATAGACGCGAAATACTTTTTGGCGATCTAGCTGGTTTTCGTCACTCAAACGTTCAAATAGTGCTTGTGTGAATTGAACTACGTGTGCTCTTGCTGCATCATGTTTGTGTTTATTGGCTTTGAACCAATCACGGTTGTTGTTTTCTCGAAGTTCTTCTAGAAATGGAAAGATAGAAGGGTGTAGCATTTTCCGCAGTTTTGTTTTTTGCGAACTGAAAATAAGGATTTCTTATGAATCAATGGCATCAAACGAGCTTACAATTCCTTTAATGAGTGCCGAGCTAAATCCATTGTGCTCCATTTCATTGAGGCCCGATATGGTACAGCCTTTTGGTGTGGTTACCTTATCAATCTCAAATTCAGGGTGCTGACCTCCAGAAATGAGCAGCTCAGCTGCACCTTTAACGGTCTGGTTGACAATGGTACTTGCGGTTTTTGAGTCAAAGCCAATTTGAACACCTCCCTGTACCATACCACGCATAAAACGAAGGACAAAAGCAACACCACAAGCACCCAAAACAGTAGCGGCATCCATTAGTTTTTCATCAATTCGAATCGTACTTCCAATGGTATTAAAGCATTCCTCTATGAGCTTGTCATGGCTTGAATGATTTGAAGCAATGCAGGTCATCGATGCACCAACATCTGCAGCAGTATTTGGCATCGCCCTATAGATGGGGATGTCACTTTGAACGGTCTCCCTTAAGGTCAAAAGCGTCACACCCGTTGCGAGTGAGACAACAACCTGTTTTGTTGTATCTATGTGCGGGGCTAAATCTTTCAACACCTCCAAGACATTGTATGGTTTCAGCGCCAATAAGATGAGGTCTGCTTTTTCAATTGCTTTGATATTGTCGCCAAGAATACGAACGCCCTCTTTCTCGAAATGCTTTATAGCGTCTGGATCTCTTTTTGTGGCCACAAGATTTACATTGTTTGCACTTTTGATGAGGCCTTTTAAGATGGCTTGCCCTAAATTTCCACAGCCAATAATGGTGATATTTTTGCCTTCCACAGGAATGAATTTGGCGGCAAAGGTAGCGTTTTAAGTAGGCTTAGTTTTAGTTTAGGGAGTCTTTTTTTAAAAGTAAAATTCTTTTATTTATAAATTGATTCTAAACCTTATCGTACCTGAAACCCCGGGTGATAGTTGAGAGAAGAATTGATTTTGTGCATTGTAAGATTCAAATACACTTTCGCGTTTATCATTCAAACAATTGGAGACTTTAACCCCTAAGCTGTACATTTCGTCTTTACCAAAGGCCTTATTGAAATTAAAGTTCAAGCTATGAAATGGGACACTGTAAATATCGGGTCGATCAACAATACCTGCGAACTGCAATGTTTTCCCTTGAACGTTGTAAAATAGGCCTGCTTGAAAGTTGCTAAAAAAGCCATTCTCCGCACCATTAAAAGAAAAACCACCATTTATGATGTAGGGAGCTTGGCCGGCCATCTTTCTGAAGGTTTCGATCACCTGCCCTGTTCTCGCGTTAGCCACGCGGCTGTCATATTCTGTTTGGCTTAAGTCAATTCGAGAATTCACAACCGTAACATTTAACACAAAATCAAATGCCTCTGTCTTCTCACTAATCCAGCTTAGGTTTTCACGAATCTCGAATTCTCCTCCAAGGACTTGTCCGTCGCCTACATTTCTTGGCTGAAAAGCACCTGGTTGTGTAGCGTACTGAATGATTTCAATAGGATTAATAAACTTTTTGTAAAAGGCGCTGATAGAAACTGTACGTCCTTTACTAGGGAATACCTCCCATCTGAAATCTATGTTATGTATATCTGTACTCGTCAATTCTCCATCCCAATAAACAATTCCTGTCGCGTTATCTGCATCCTGAAATAATCCACCAACAAACGTTCTACCTGTGATTGGGTCAAAAATTTCAGCATATGAAAGCTCCTTGAATGACGGTCGAGCGATGGTTCTTCCATAGGCAAATCTGAAATTTTGATTTTCCGTCACGGAATAGACCAAGTTTAAGGCTGGAAATATCCCTAGGTTTTCAAGAACTTTTTCGTTGTTCAAAACATTTACCCCCAATTGATCCTGACCTGTATATTTATGTGTGTAATACTCAGCTCTTATGCCGACGATTGATTTAAATTTCTTTCCGATCGTCATTTCATTCGACACGTATCCTGAAGCGTTACTTATATTCGAATTAAAGGTATTGGGGTTGTTAGGTAAAAAAGGTGTGTCAATAGTTGTTCCCTGCTGGGGGTTACCGAGATAAGGCCATAGATTTTCATCTTGAAACAATTCGTCTGGATCTCCTGTAAGCGGAATATTACCTCTTACATTGACTTGAAAATTCTTTATTGAAAAGTCTCTTTGCTTGTAGGTATAGCCTGTACCAATTTTTAAGTATGCTTTGTTTCCAAATGCNGTGTAGGTTTTCTTTCCAGCGATAATTGCAACACCGTTGATTTCTGAAAGATCTCTCCATATACGNTCTGGAAAGCCTGATTCAGAGCTAATTCTTACGCCACCATCGTNTANATTTTCGTATCTNGTAAAACGAATNTCTGGATCCTTNATTCTNGAGAATGTNGGNGANANCTTCCATTCTAGGTNCCAATTTTTNTCTTCNANTTTATATTTTGCCGCAATNTGAAGATTTGNNAGAGATTTTTGGCTGTANGATANATTATGTTGGTATCCCGTAAAGTATGCGCCTTCATCATTATTGATGAAATCAAAAATACCCGCACTTGATTCGCCATTTTGAAGGTGCATCGCCGTAATNCTGTATTTTGCCTTTAGTGTTTTTACTGCAAANCCNGCAAGCGAGCTAAGCATTACTGTATTTACACCATAATCGCCTTTTTGATATTCAAGCGTATCCATTTCTGTTTTGTCTGGATCCCCNGGGAGTCCATACCTCGCAAATAATGCATCTCTATAGAATTCAGTNTTGTTTCTGTAATTCAGCATAAAATTGTAGGCGATNGTTCTTTTTTCTTTTTTGATTTGATTCCCAAAATTCATNGCTAAACCACCATCTAAAAAACTTTGTGATTCCTTTGCTGCAAGCGTTTTATTGAAGGAATTTAAAACATCTGCATAACGGTCTGCTGCTGCNGTATTGCTACCNAGNGTTTNNACAAAAGANGGGATATTCGTTTCTGCTGGNATTTCTCTTGTTCCATCATCAAAACCCAGAAAATCAAGCTTACCTCCTTCATAGTCGAGATAGTCANTTCGCAAATGGAAGTTGGGATTATATCCTGTCCGAATAGAAATGCTTTGTGTTTTTTGATTTGGAAAGCTGGCGAGCTCAATATTTACAAGTCCTCCTGTAAAATCTGCCGGAAGCTCAGCACTGAACGTTTTATTAACAANCATNTTGTCAATCAGTGAGGTAGGGAAGATGTCCATTTGTAGCGTATTCCGATCAGGATCTAATCCCGGAATATCTAAACCATTTAAAATGGTTTTATTGTATCTNTCNCCAATNCCTCGAATAAATATATATTTTCCATTGGCCACCGAGATNCCTGGAACTCTNCGCATGGCAGAGGCAGCATCTGAGTCACCTGTTTTNCTAAAACTTGAAGCNGAAATTCCATCAATCATATTTGCCGATTTCAGTTTCATGCGAAGAATCGCATTTTCTGTATTTTTTTTGTACTCTGCTTGCACCGTGACCTCTCCAAATTCTGTGACTTGCGCCTCTAATGCCGTATTTTCAACGAGGGTCACCTTTTCTGCTGTAACCGCTACACCATTTATTAATGTTTTATTATAGGAATATATGGAGAAAATGAGATTGTACGTACCAACGGGAAGAGTAAATTCAAACTTTCCATCAAGATCTGAAAATGCTCCTTTATTTAATCCTTCTACTTGGATTTTTACCATNGGTAAGAATTCTCCTGTAGAACCGTCAATAACCGACCCTCTTATGATTCCACTCTGTCCAAATACGGCATAAGAACTAGACATCATTAAGATNAATAATAAATAAAGGTTTCTCATTTTATTTTATTTTACAAAACAACACCCGTAACNANTGGTTACGGGTGCTGNAAATGTAATTAATTATTAAGACNGTTTTTAGAATCCTGCAAGGTTTCCTGATAAACCAGCCCAAGACCATCCAACNAATACTGAAGCATCAGCACCAACTGTATTCGCTCCTTCAGCAACTTCCGTTGTAAAGGCATCTGANCCATCTTTAAAGAAATCAGTTAATACGCCTCCNTCNGGAAGTGTAACTTGAAAATTAGAGGCATCTAAAAATCCATCAGCCGTTGGCACTTGATCAAAATCTTGACCGTCAGCAACACCAAAGAAATACTGGTTTGTAAATACCAAGTTTGAATTNTCATCTAAATCAACCAATCCTTGTGCTCCACCAGCGTATGTCGTTCCATTGGTAATGGTGTGCGTTCCTGAAGCTGAACCTTCTGGTCCATCAAGTTCAAAGCACTCATCTCCTGGATTCACTACAATAAAGTTGTCAAGTGTTCCTGACCAAGCTTGGTCTGTATCGATTGCATCATCTCCAGCATTCCATACTACAGCGTTTGAAACATTAACGGTTCCTCCAAAAAATTCTATTCCATCNTCTTGGTTTCCTACAACTTCNACATTTGAAATGGTAGTTCCGTTTCCAACTCCACCAAGNGTAATTCCATTGATTTCGTTTCCTTCACCAATGTTGGCTCCACCNTGACGAACAGAAACNTAAGTAATAGAACCTGAATTATCAGCCGCGTCAGAACCNCCGTAAAGNCCATTTGNATCTGATGGNGGAACTCCTTCAATTTGAATCGCATCAGAGGNTGCAGAAATTGGCGCGTAACCCAATACAATTAAACCACCCCAAAGACCATTTAGTGTCGGGTCTAANTTTGGACTTACTTTTTCGCCTGGCATCATTTCATCAGCTACAGATGTAAATATAATAGGAGCATCTGCCGTTCCATTAGCAAAAAGCTTACCACCTCTAGCGACCAAAAGAGCAGTGGCGTTTGCACCTGTTCCAGCTTGTCCTTTAATGATAGTTCCAGCTTCGATAGTTAATTCTGCCCCAGCCTCAACAGCTACACGGCTTGCTAATACATAAACTTTATCGGCAGTCCATGTCGTATTCGACGTGATGTTGCTCGCAACTGTTACAGTTGTTTCATCGGGTGCATCAACACAAGAACCGTCGTCTTTTTCAGCTTCTGAATCGTAGTTAATAGCAGTAGGATCTGTACATCCTTTCTTTTTACAGCTTGTTACCGCCACTAACGATGCAACGGCAAAAAATAGAATTGTTTTTTTCATTTTGATTTTTTTCAATTGTTTGGTGCAAATTTGAGGATACATTGGAAACACTGAATGAATTTCAGGTTACCATTTAGTTAAAAAAAAAAGGAAATTTTGTAACATTTAGTTAACATTAAGTCTAAAAAGCTTGTTTTGGCTTGGAGAAAGAGATGTTCAAAAGGAGTGAAATTTGGATGATTTAACTTAAAAACGATTGAGCCTTAGAAGTATTATCATTTTTATAAAAAAAGTACGACTTCAAAAGAACACATTAGCAAGTAGACCGATTGCTGGACAAAAAAATTAAATCCTAATTTCTTTAGAAAAAATATATATTAATTAAAATTAAGTTAACTTAGACTTAATCTTGAAACACTTAAATTTGCCATCAAAATTCAATTATATGAAACCCCTATTGATTCTCGTTTTAATTTCTGTCCTGTTTTCTTCATGTGTAACAACAGAATCTTTCACTTTTACAGAGGAAGAAATGAAGAACTCAGGATTTTCAGAACAAGGCTGGAGTATTTTAAAAGATGGAAAAGCCATTGCGAAGATTGAATCTATGGAATGGGAGTTTTTTGAAGAGAGGTTGTATCAAGAAATTTCATTAACGCTCATCGATTATCAATACTCAAATTATGATGAAATGAAGATGCTAATGAAGTATATCCATACCAAGCATCCGAAATCGAAGATTGAAATCAATGAAGATCCGCATTTTAAGGAAAACCAAGACGGCGAATAGACCTTTCTCGAGCTTTGACCAGCCCATCTGAAATGTTGATGCTGTTTAACCATCAATAAAGTTTTTCTAATTCGAGTATGACCTGCAGCCATAATTAGTAAATGTTAATAATAATTTAACATCTAGATAGGCTTAATTGGAATACTAATTATAGATTTGTTCAAAATTTACGCATGAGTTTTGGTCTTTATGAGTCCCTCACTTTAATCGGAGCCCTTGGTCTTTTTATTTTCGGAATGAAAATAATGAGCGATGGAATTCAGAAATTCGCTGGGGACCAAATGCGCTCAATCCTTCGAAAGATTACTCAAAATCGAATTGCTGGTATATTTACAGGTTTTGGCACAACGGCAATCATTCAGTCTTCCAGTGCTACAACTGTAATGATTGTGAGCTTTGTTAACGCTGGGTTATTGTCCTTGCGACAGGCTATAGGCGTCATCATGGGCGCCAATATAGGAACTACAGTTACGGCATTTCTTTTGTTGGCATTTGGTTTCGGAAAATTCAGTATTTCAGATTATTCACTTCCGATTATCGCTATTGGCCTTCCGCTATTTTTTATGTCCAATTCAAAACTCAAATCTTTTGGTGAGTTTCTAATTGGCTTTGCTTTACTATTTAGAGGTCTTGATGCCCTCAAAGACTTGATGAGTTTTATAAAAGAGGATCCTACATTCATTAAAAGCATCATCGAACCACTTGATCAATTTGGCTTTGGCTCTGTTATTATTTTTGTTGGGATAGGAACGCTATTGACCGTTGTGGTTCAGTCGAGTAGTGCTGCAATGGCAATTACACTTTCACTGTGTGGGGGGCTTAATGGACTTCCCTTAGAATTCGCCGCAGCAATTATTTTGGGTGAAAACATTGGAACAACGATTACGGCCAATATGGCGGCCATTATTGGAAATATTCATGCGAAAAGAGCGGCAAGGGCACATTTGTTCTTCAATGTGATTGGCGTATTGTGGATGCTCGCGATCTTCTATCCTTTTCTCAAGTTTGTGGACTATTTGGTTAGTGAAACTTTTTTCAATGCCCTTATTGTTGATGGTGATTCCGAGTCAACAACGCGATGGTCTTTAGCTGTATACCACCTTTCATTTAATATTGTCAATACACTTCTCTTATTGTGGTTTATTCCGCATATTGAGCGATTGGTCGTCCGGATATTGCCCTCCAAAACTGACGATGATGAAATGTTTCAGCTTAAGTTCTTTTCTTCGACGATTCCTGTTGGAGAGCTTTCTTTATTGGAGGCACAAAGAGAAGTTGTAAAGCTTGGTAAAATTGTTTCTAGAATGAATACATTTTGTCAGACGATTTTGATGGAAAAAAAAGAATCCGAGTTTAGAAGTTACATCGATAGAATCGCCAAGTACGAAGTTATTACAGATAAGATTGAAGAAGAGGTTGCGAGCTATTTAACCAAGGTTTCTCAAAATGAGCTTAGTGAGCGAACTTCTGAAAAGATTCGTGCGATGCTTAGTATGATCGGTGACATGGAGCGAATTGCAGATATGTATTATCAGATCTCGAAAACGACAGAACGAAAGCGCAAAAATAAAATTTGGTTTATTCCAGAACAAAGAGAACGATTGCTTGCAATGTATTCGCTGATGAATCAGATACTAGAAAACATGTGTAAGAATTTAGAGATGCCCTATTCTGAGGTGGAACTTACAGAGGCAAAAAAGCTTGAAAAAAGCCTCAACAAGCTGCGCAAAGAAATTCGAAAGGAGCACTTTACAAATGTAGAAAAAGGAGAATATCGCTATGACAATGCCGCAATATATAGTGAATTGTTTAACTCATTAGAGAAGATTGGTGACCATGCAATCAGCGTGACGCAATCTATAACAGGTGAAGTTTAAACCCTTTCGAATAACTTCGGGAAAACTTATTTTTTGGTCTTTATTAAAACCCAATACATTAGTTTGATGAGAATCAAGGATTTAGAATACCGAATGTTAAAATTTCTTCTGCTGTCATATAATGAATGTTGTTCGGTCCAGCAGCATTGATGATGAAAAAATATAGATTTTCTGCCTCATGTTGTGAGTAACCAACACTGGCATAGTAGTCAATATAGATCTCGTGCTCCTCATGTCCAACGGGATATTCTGTGGCAGATGTATTTCCATCACTCCATGCATGTACGCCCATTTTGGCTCCCCCATCCATCGTTCGTGTAGTTCCTGCCAAAAAGAAATCTACCGCGCCGGATTCAATTTTAGCATTCGGTGGAAGGTGGATGTGAACGCCTTGATTATAGATCATGCGTGCGGCTTTAAAAAGCTCTTCATCATCCCTAGATCCCGGGCACTTTTCCATAATAGCGTAGCTAATTTCAGGGTATTTATTGAGCAACCTTTCTAGCTGATTGTCTACTCTGCTACCCATGTCGCCATTGATAACTACGGTCGTATCATCTAGAATATAGAATGGGCCAAACCTTGCCTCATAGCCTTTTTTACAGCTTCCGATACTAAAGAGCAATGTGCTACAGAAAAAGAAGATAAATGCGGAATATTTATGTCTTACAATCAAAATCCTACATCCCAATATGTGAGTGTTCCACCCGCGAATATTCCCATACCATTTTCTACGTTCGAGTAGACTTGCACAGGCGTGGCAAATGGATTTCCACTTGCTCTTTGATACATATTAAAGGATTTCAGATAGTTGAAATAAGCCTCGCTGGTGTTGACCAATCGAATTTCACCAAAAAGCTCTAGGTCTTTAAGCTCAGCGTAATTGATCACACTAAAGGTGAGTGCGTAATCTTCTCCATCGAAATTCTCATCCTTGAGCATAAGGTATAGGTAGGTGTTTTCAAAGCCTCCAAAATTGAATCGATTTACGGTTTCTACATTGATATCATTGCAAGAAATCTCCAGTGGTTCCCGAAATTCAATGGTATCCCCTTCAAATTCATCCCATTCATCAATCCACGTGCCTTTGACCAAAACTTCGACCATATAATAGTTTTCATTTGCAGACGGGTCTTGAAAGTTAATCGTTGTTTCCAAGATGGTCTGTCCATCGCTATTGGTACTACTAACCGTATCAATACTATTGATCTGAACGGCTGCAGGAATTCTGTTTGTGGCACTTACGGGCGTATATCCAGGTGCAATAACTTCAATCGTGTAAAGCTCATCTGCGACGGGCATTGCCCCTGTCGGAGAGGTGTAAAGTCCATCTCCTTGGTTGGTAAGTGTGGTAACCTGTACTCCGTTTCCATCAAAAATAGAGACATCGGCATCATTAATGCTGGTGTAGCTTGTTGTTTCTAGTACACCAACGCTTCGGCTAATATTGGCTGCCCATAAAGAGTCATTTGTAAAAAGACTATTGACCACAATTCTTGGCGCAATATCTTGTGCGTCGAATTCTATTTGTTTTGTACAATTTGTGAACAAAAGAAGCGGTATTGCGGATAAAAATAAAATGAGTTTTTTCATGTTTTAAAATTTAAAGCTATAAGAAACACTAGGTAGAACGGGGAATAAGCTAAGCTGATTTAGCGTCCTCGTTCCATTATTCCCTTCCTCAAAGAAGAGAAAGAATGCATTTTGCCGGGAGTAAGCATTGTAGAGCCCAAAGCTCCAAGTGCTTTCCCATTTTTTCTTTTTCTTATGAAGGTTTATACCGATATCGAGTCTGTGATAGGCCGGCATCCTATAATCGTTGCGTTCCTCAATATGCTCGATAGGTGCGTAGGGTGTATTTGCCCCAATACCAAGACCATCTACCCCTAAATAGGTTTGTTGTGCGAGGGTGGTGGCATATCCCGATCCAAAGACCCAAACGACACCAATGTCTACGCGGTCATTAAACTTATGTGTGACAGCAAGCCCAATATCATGCCTTCTGTCATATATATACGGGTAGGGATTTCCAAAATTTAGCGAGTCGAATTGGCGATTTGACCAGCTCAGGGTATATCCGATCCATCCAGAAGTTTTGCCTATTTTTTTCTCGACCAATAGCTCTAGTCCATAGCTGTTTCCATTTCCTACCGTGATTTTATCTTGCCAATCTTGTGAAGAGCCAAAAAAGCTAACCCCTTCTTTGTACGCTATTAAATTCCTCATGTCTTTATAGTAGCCTTCTACCGAAAACTGGAAGCCCTTAGTTAGGGTTTGTGCATAGCCAAGTGCAAATTGATTTGAGTACTCTGGCGCAACTCGGTCTGTGACAGGAACCCAAAGGTCTGTAGGGAGGCCTATGGTCGGGTTGGTCAATAAATGTAGAAACTGAGTCATACTTGAATAGGACATCTTCAATGATGAATTTTCATTGAGCATATATCTTGCTGCGAACCTAGGCTGAATGCTTGGGTACCATTCCTGATTTGCTTTGAAGCCTGAAAAATGTACTCCTACGTTTAGTTTCAGACGATCTGAAATTTCCCAATCATCCTCAAAATACGCCCAGTGCTCATGTCCGTATTGTCTTGAAGATCCAAAAGTGGTATCAATTCCGCTGGAAGTATTGTTTGAAAGCGCTATTTGATTCACTCCAGGTACAAAAGTGTGGTAGGTGTCTCCAAATCCAAACTTAATGGTATGATTCGGGTTTGGTCTGTAATCAAAATCAGCTTTAACGGTCCAGTCTTGAATACCAGAATCATAATTAAAGATAGTATTTTGAGTTGTGGTAGGCGCGTTGGGATAAGTCGTTGTGGATTCGTTCTGACCCCCAACCCTAAATTGGTACTGACTAAACGTTCCTGTTAGGTTCATAAATAGCTTTGGACTAATGATTTTATTCCAACGTACCGCCGCTATGGCATTTCCCCAGCGCAATCCGTTGCTTGAGGTTTCGTCTGTGCTTGATGTGTCTTCTGCCGTCGTGTAGCTATTGTTGGCGTCGTTATAGAAGCGATCTCTTCCAAAGTAACCACTCAAGTAGAGTCGGCTAGTCTCGGAAAACTTATGGTTGATTTTCGCATTTAAATCCCAAAAGTAATAACCCCCAGTTTGCGTTGCTGAGGAACCACCCTCGCCTTCACCACCTTCTTCATCCTTCCCCCCGCCTTGTTTGCTGTTCCGCATATTAATAAAAGGTCTAGCGAGCACATCTATATATGTACGTCTTCCAGACACGATAAACGAAGTTTTATCCTTGACAATAGGACCCTCTAGAGAAAGCTTCGAAGAGATCAATCCAATACTACCTTCTCCATGAAACTCCTTCATATTTCCTTCTTTCATTCTGATATCAAGAACAGAAGATAAACGACCTCCATAGCGCGCCGGGAACCCTCCTTTAATCATTGTGACCTTATTGATCGCATCAGCATTGAAAATTGAGAAAAAGCCAAATAAGTGGGTTGCATTGTAGATGGGAACACCGTCTAAAAGCATGAGGTTTTGGTCTTGACCTCCTCCACGAACGTAAATTCCACTTGAGCCTTCGCTACCGGACTGAACACCAGGAAAAAGCTGTATGGTTTTAATAATGTCTTTTTCTCCTAGGAAAACAGGGAGGGCTTTAATTTTTTCAATGGAAACGTCAAAGGAGCTCATCTGTGTACGTTCCTCAATGTTTTTTTCCGCGGTAACCGTAACCTCGTCGAGCTCTTGTATGGTCATAAGGTCAACAGACAAGGCATAGTTTTTTACGCCGTCAAACTGATACTCCATCGCCGTATATCCGATATAGGAAACCCTTAAGTATACACTGTCCTGAGGTAACGTTAGGCTATAGAAACCATATTCATTAGAGAGCGTTCCTTTCTTGGATTTTAAATCATAGATTTTGGCTCCAATAATGGGTTCTCCAGTTTTTGCTTCTTTTATAGTTCCGCTAATGGTGAATTTTTGCGCAAAAGAAAGCTGTACGCAAGTCAGGATTAGCAAAATAAGGCTGAGTTTTTTCATTTTTTATATTTGTTTTTTTATCTAATATTGCCCTTTTATCCTTTGAGAAAGGACCTTTTGTTAAAATCCTTCTTCGGCAGCGGCCTCATATAGACATAGTCAAAGGTATCAAAAAAGGTTGCATACGTTTTCTTTTAGGAGAGCTTAAAAGTCATATCTATCACTGAAAGATAATTTATTTGCTACCTGCTTTTCAAAAATGAAATGACAGGGGCAAGGCTTTCGGTTGGGTTTTCCTCCATTGGGACATGACCTGAATTTTCAAGAATAACTAGTGTGCTATTCGATAAATCACGGTTAAAATTATGTGCTGCATCAACAGGAATAAGTTCATCCTTGTCCCCCCAAAGCACCAAGGTCTTCTGTTTAAGTTGTGTAATGTTTTGATATGGGCTTGGTTCTTTATGCGCAATTAGTTTATCGATGAAGGCCTGTCTGTTTCCTTTTCTTAAGGTGAGTTGAAAGTATCGATCAACAAGGGCTTCTGATACTATTGATTTATCGGCATATACATTTTCAAGACTTTTCCTGGCGATGAACTTAGGGGTAATAAAGGTGAAAAGGGTATTGATTATTGGTATTTGTGCAATTTGAAAAGCAAGTGGCACACTTTTCGCCTCAGTAGGGTATCCTGAAGCGTTAATAAGAATAAGTTTATCGACCATTTCTGGGTAATCTACGGCAAAATTCCATGCAATGCCACCACCTAAGGAGTTCCCACCAAGAACACATTTAGGAACACCTAAAGCTTTTAAAAAACGTTTAAGAAAGAGAACATAATTTTTCATTGAATAGTTCCGATCTGGAAATGCACCGGTTAGGCCATAGGCCGGAAGGTCCATTCTAATCACCCTGTGTTCTAGCTTTAATTGTTTTGTCCAATCGTTAAAAGTATGCAGACTTGAACCAGTGCCGTGAATCAGTACGACGGGAAGAGAATCTGATGAGGTTCCTTCATCTCTATAATGAATATTCATCCCATCGACTTCTATAAATTTGGATGGCGCTTTTCCATATTTTATTGTCAAATCCTCAATAGGAATATCTCGATACCCAAAAAAAAGCAGCATTACAACCACCAATAATGCACTGCAAAAAAATAGTAATTTAATTATCTTGAAAATCGATTTCATCTCATTTTTTCTTAAGCTAAACGTTTCGTTTTCAATATCCTGAAAACAGAATGCTTACAAGTTAATTATATTTATAGGTTTTGTGAAAAAGGTTCTAGTAGCAAATAATAATGCAATATGTATCTTCGTTACTTGATCATTGATAAATCAATACTTTGAAAAAAGAATACG
Organism: Flavobacteriales bacterium TMED123; assembly: GCA_002170165.1. Lineage (GTDB taxonomy): Bacteria > Bacteroidota > Bacteroidia > Flavobacteriales > BACL11 > DUAL01. Next base: position 8,709 of record NHFY01000089.1, on the reverse strand, counting down.
CGTTTAAAAATATAGCCCTCTACAAGAAGACAAGGGATTGGCTTCAAAAAAAACAGCTGCCTCGTTTTGAAGGGTTTTCTTTTTATGACCTCATAAAGATGTATTTATCTGGTTTGATTAAAGGAGACCTAACGTCTCGGGCAGGAAGTATATCCTTTAGTTTTTTCATGGCTATTTTCCCGGCACTTCTTTTCGTATTGAACCTTATCCCATATATCCCCATTGAAAACTTCACAGAAACCTTTTCTCGTTTCGTTGAATCTGCGATGCCTGAATCTTCACAAGGATTCTTTATGTCTATCTACACTGATATTCAGAGCAACCAGAGAGGAGGACTTCTTTCTTCGAGTTTTCTGCTGTCAATCTTTTTTATGGGAAACGGCATCAGTGCAATATTTGCAGGTTTTCAGGGCTCATATCACATTAAGGTGACCCGCTCTTTTATTCGGCAGTATATCTATAGTGTTGTTGTTGGATTGGTCTTATCGCTTTTACTCGTCCTTGCTGCTGCTGCGTATATTTCATTTTTAGTGTACCTAAGAAATGTATATTCTAAAATTGATTTGCTTGAGATCTCTTATTGGATTTTTAGCTTTAAGCTCCTCTTTACAATTCTTGTGGCGTTGATTTTTTCATCCTTGCTCTATTATGCCGGTACACCAGGAGGAAGAAACCAGAGGTTTTTTACGCCTGGTTCTATAATGACCTCTTTGCTTTTTTTAGTCACCACATACCTTTTCGGAATTTACATTGCAAAGTTTTCAAATTACAATGAGCTATATGGTTCTATAGGCGCCATATTGGTATTGATGCTTTACATATACATCAACGCCATTGTATTGTTGCTGGGTTTTGAGCTAAATGCAGCCCTTTCTCAGCTTAAAAAAAAGTAAACGTTAGGCTTTAAAGCTTTCTAAAATACGATTTAAGGTTTGACTAGGTCGCATAGCTTCAGAACCTAATGTATCATTGGGATTGTAGTAACCTCCAATGTCCATCCGCTTCCCTTGTACTTCATTTAATTCAGCAACAATTTTAGCCTCGTTTTCAGAAAGCTGCTGCGAAAGTTCTGTAAATGCAGATTTAAGTGCCTCGTTATCATTTTGAGCAGCCAATTCCTGTGCCCAGTACATCGCTAAGTAAAAGTGACTACCTCGGTTATCAAGCTCTCCACATTTACGCGATGGTGATTTATCATTGAGTAAAAAAGTACCTGTTGCCGCATCCAATGTCTCTCCCAATACTTTTGCTTTAGGATTACTATCTGCCTCAGCCAAATGCTCTAAAGAAACGGACAACGCTAAGAATTCACCCAATGAATCCCAACGCAAATGATTTTCTTTTGTGAACTGCTCCACATGCTTTGGAGCAGATCCTCCAGCGCCTGTTTCAAACAATCCCCCACCGTTCATAAGGGGCACAATAGAAAGCATTTTTGCAGATGTCCCAAGTTCAAGTATGGGAAAAAGGTCTGTCAAATAATCACGAAGAACATTTCCTGTCACCGATATCGTATCAAGTCCTTTGGCAATTCGATCAAGAGAAAAATTTGTCGCCGCCTCTGGTGCTAGTATTTTAATCTCTAGGTTTTCAGTATCGAAATTAGGCAGATATGCATGAACTTTTTTAATAAGCTCAGCGTCATGTGCTCTATTTTCGTCCAACCAGAAAACAGCGGGTACTCTTGTTGCTTTTGCTCGGTTTACAGCTAGTTTAATCCAATCCTGAATTGGAAGGTCTTTGACTTGACACATTCTCCAAACATCTCCTTTCTCGACCTTGTGTTCAATAAGCACAACACCATCTTGATCGGTAACCTGAACTTTTCCATTTTGAGTGATTTCAAATGTTTTGTCATGAGACCCATACTCTTCAGCTTTTTGGGCCATTAGTCCTACATTTGAAACACTTCCCATTGTGGTTGGGTCAAAGGCACCGTTGCGTTTACAAAAATCAATGGTTGCTTTATAGACGCCTGCATATGACGCATCTGGAATGACTGCTTTGGTATCTTGTTGCTTCCCTTCTTTGTTCCACATCTGACCTGAGGTACGAATCATTGCAGGCATAGAGGCATCAATAATCACATCGCTTGGGACATGTAAGTTTGTGATTCCTTTATCAGAGTTCACCATAGCCAAATCTGGTCGTTGCGCATAACATGCTCGTACGGCAGCTTCAATTTCACTTCTCTCTGCTTGATTTAGGTCTGAAATTTTAGCGATTAGGTCTCCAAACCCATTATTAACATCAACGCCAATGCGTTCAAAGGTTTCATGATATTGATCAAAGACAGGCTTGAAGAAAACCCGCACTGCATGTCCAAAAATGATGGGGTCAGAGACCTTCATCATTGTCGCTTTCATGTGCAAAGAGAATAAGACGTCCTTTTCTTTGGCGTCAGAAATTTCTTTTTCTAGAAATGAGAGTAGTGCATTGACAGATAGATATGTCGCATCGATAATTTCACCTGCTAGTACTGCGACTTTTTCTTTTAATACGCTTCTCGTTCCATCCGCATTGATGTGCGCAATTTGGACCCAACCCTCTTTTTGAATTGTAGCAGATTTTTCATTTGACTTAAAGTCTCCACCATTCATTGAAGCAACGTGTGTTAAAGAGTCAGCAGACCATTCACCCATTGAATGAGGGTTTTGTTTTGCATAGTTTTTTACTGCTTTTGGAGCCCTTCGGTCTGAATTTCCTTCTCTTAGAACAGGATTAACAGCGCTTCCTTTTACCTTATTGTACGTGGCTTTGATTCGTTTTTCTTCTACTGTTTCTGCATCTTCCGGATAATCGGGAAGGGCATAACCCTGCTCCTGCAATTCTGATATAGCAGCTTTTAATTGAGGGACAGAAGCACTTATGTTTGGCAGCTTAATAATATTTGCCTCGGGAGATTTAGCCAATGTTCCTAGCTCAGCTAAAGCATCATTTACTTTTTGATTTTCCGATAGTACATCTGGAAAATGCGCTAAAATTCTCCCTGCTAAGGAAATATCTCTTGTTTCAACACTTACGTTTGCTGCAGCCGTATATGCTTTGACAAATGGCAAGAATGAATAAGTAGCCAAGGCCGGTGCCTCGTCTGTTTTCGTGTAAATGATTTTAGACTTTTGCATGAGTGTGTTTACCTTAAGTTTTGGGTGTGCGCAAATTTAACCAATCTTATTAATTTTTTACCTCTAATCGTGTGTATTTTAACTTGCTACTCGAAGCGATGGTGTTAATATTTAAATTAAATTAGAAGGACTCTTTTTCAATGGTTCGAATGTATAGAAACTTGACGTTCATAAATGGTGTTCTATTGCTTTTTGTTTTGATGGCTTGCAAAACAATTGAGCCATCATTGCCAGAATTTAGTATTCAAAATCGAGATAAAATTGAACCTGAGGTCTCTCGGCTAAATGTAGATGTTGAGGTGAACATGAATGGGATGTTTGCAGAGGCTGAAAAAAGTACTCCTTTACTTTTTGACGGAAGCTCATCATCATGTGAAGGGGTCAGTTATACTTATTCATTTTCTAGAGAACCGATTTCTTTTTCAACGTCACCTTCCCAGCTAGAAACTAAAATACAGGGAGGGTTCTCCTTAGACTTAAGTTATTGTCCACTATGTATCACGCTTTGGAATGGAAAAGAATCTTGCACTGTGCCTAGAATATACGCGTCATGTGGACTGAATGAAAAGAAACGAGGATATACGATGCGTTATTTAACCACATTAGGATTGAGTAAGGACTATAGGCTTACCGCCAAAACAGAGCTTGAAGAATTTACAATTAAAGATCCATGTGAGCTTACTTTTTTGAATTATGACGTTACGGAAAGAGTTGAAAAGGAAATTGAGAAAGAGCTTAAAACCATGCAGGCGAAAATGGATGAGGATATAGAATCTTTCGAGGTAAAATCAACAATTGAGAAAGCTTGGAAAGAACTTCAGCAATCTATACCTATAGCCCCGTATGGTTTTTTTCAGCTTAACCCATTATCTTTTTCAACAACGGATTTAAGGTATGAAGATCAAACCGCGAAATTTTCGTTGACCTTGTTTTTTTCTCCTATGATTACAACAGAACCAGCAATGAAACCATATCAACCCTTGACAGAGATGATTCCTAAAACCAGGATGGAAGGCTTTTCTATTTTAACCGATGTTGCATCTTCTTACGATACTTTATCGTCTATACTTTCAAATGAGTTTAAAGATGAGGTAATATCGATAAAAGGAAAGGAGATTGTGGTTCGAAATTTGAAGGTGATAGGTTGTCAATCTGATAAATTAGTGCTTCGTCTCGAATTCGATGGATTTAGAAAAGGTAAAGTATATATGGTTTGTCGTCCAGAGATGGATATTGAAAAACAAGTTTTGACGCTCAAAGACATAGACTTTGAATTAAAAACAAAAGCATTTCTTTTAAAGTCCGCAGAATGGCTTTTGGGAAATAGAATTAGAAATGAAATCGCAAAAAAGGCAAAAATTGATATGTCAGAAAATTTAAATTCATTATTGGCAACCCTCGAAAGTAAGCTCAATGCCCCGCTTGCTCCTGGAGTTAATGTATTTAGTGACCTTGATGAGCTACGGCTTAATGCGCTTGTTTTAGGTAAGACTCATTTGTATATTAGGACAAAGTTGACGGGGAAAGTAAAAATAGCAATTGATTCAAATGAATAAAGATAATTTGTACGCCTTTTTATTGGTTGCATTTTTTTTGGCACATTTCTGCCATGGACAATCTATGGATTATTCTAAGTGTTCTGGAGGTATTTCTTTATCACCTAATAATTTCTATAGTCTCGCTTTTCAGGGTAAAAAAGGTATAGACAAGAAAAACCTTTATGGTTATGAAACTTCTCGTGAGGTAAGTAAAAACCAAATTTGGTTGTTTTTTGATACGCCTTCATCTGGCTTATTGAATTTAAATTTAAAGCGCTATACTGAAAAGTTTCATGTATACATGTTTGAAGAAAAAGGGGGGCAAATTTGTCAAGAGCTTGAAGAACAAGGTGCCAAGTTTATCTTTTCTGAATCCAATTCAGTGGACCTTGATGCAGAATTTATTTTTGTTGAGGAGGCCTTGCGCTATGCAGTCGTGCTTATGGCAGAAGACGGGATAAAAGACTCCTTGGACTTTTCTTTCGATTTTTCGCCGCAAGATGAATTTGGCAATGAGATTGTAGACTCTTTATTATTTGATTTAACGACGCATGGTAATGCGCACGAGTATCAGATTCATGTCAGAGATGCAGTGACGAGACGCCCAGTGAAAAGTAAAATCTCTCTAACAGGCGCAAATGAAATTAATGGCGCATATGTGGCTAGTGAACTTATCTTAAATGTACGCAAGAATATAAAGGTCTGTGAACTGAAGATCGATGCTGAAGGATATTTTTCATTTGATAAAAAAGACCACTCGATACTCGTTAAAAACGGATTAAAAGACACTGTTTTCCTGAAACCTTTGGTTAGAGGGGCGGTGGCGAAAATAGATGAGATTTATTTTGCTGCAGGTCTTTCTACCATCCTAGAAGAATCAGCGCCAAAGCTGAACCGCTTGCGGGATTTTTTACTAGTAAATCCAAATGTAAATATTGAAATACAAGGACATGTAAACGGAGACGGTTCTCAGTCATTCAGCTCTAAGAGGCTATCTAAGAAGAGAGCAAAGGGGATAGTGCAACATCTCGTGGCCGCGGGTATTTCTCCGAAGAGGTTAAGTGCAAAAGGCTTTGGTTTTACAAATCCGGTTTATGCGTTTCCAGAAACAGAGATGCAGAAAGAGGCGAACAGACGAGTTGAGATCTTGATTAAATAACCTAACTGTAAAAAGGGGAAATCATATAATAGACAATCACTCCTGTTACGGCCACATAAAGCCATATAGGGAAAGCGAACCTCGTCCACTTTTTATGTCTTTCATAGTTTCCTTCCCAAGCAAATTTATAGGTAAACAGTACCAGGGGTATAACAACCAAGCTCAAGAAAATATGAGAAACAAGAATGAAAAAATAAACACTTCTTGTATCGGAGACTGCAAGCGCTTCGGCACTTTCTAGGATTCCATTCCCGTTGATGTCTCCATATTTCGTTGAATCTGAGGTCATGTGATAAAGCACATATAACAACAAAAACAAAATTGAAAAAGATAGGCAAGATTGAATAATTCTCTGATGTATTTTTATTTTCTTGAATTTAATAGCCACCAATGCCAGCACCAAACCTATTGCTGTTAGCCCATTTAAAGAAGCATAAATAGGGGGTAGAAAAGAAAGATCGAACCCTTCAATTTTTACTGAAAAAAGAATAGCAACTGCGACTGGAATAACTATGGAGACGACTAATATTGCATTTTTAAGTTTTTTATTCGGTCTCGTTTCAGCTATTGGCAACCTGCCTTCTTGCGCAACAATTTTTTCTTTTATACCATCCCATAGTTTTATCCTTTGCTCAAGTGCCTCTTTCGAGACCTGAAGCACCTCCTCTATCTTTTTTGGATCGTTGTCACAAAGCTCTTCAACCATTCGCATGGACAGCGGGCCGTGTTCGTCTCCATCGAGCTCAATGTGACGGTCAAGATAGTAGGCGAGCCTGTTATACTTTGTATTTTTTGAATCCGCTTTTTTCAGAATCTCAATAAACATATCGGGGATTAAATCCTCCCTTCCAAAGGTAAATGCCGCAGCAATGCAGTGTGGCTTACCTGATTCAATTACTTTAAAAGTAAACTGCATGAACTCTTTTACACAACGCTCAATATACAATCCGTCTATAATCGAATGAATGGAATCTCCCTTTTCTAATCCCTTGATGAGGTGATTGATTTCGGTGGAATCTGAGCCCATTTGACGCATGGAATCCAAATACATTTCAAAATGGCTTTTTGGCTCTCCTTTCTCATTAACATCACTTTCTTCGGCGAAAACAATCTCATTGATAAACCTTGCTAAAGATCCTTTCGAACGAGGCCTCCAAGGGACCGTTGTCGTTGTAAGTTGAATCTGAAGCGCTTTTAGAAGTGACATAAAATCCCAAACGGCAAAAACATGCATGGACATGAAAACCCTTATGTCATCAACACTGTGCAGTTGCTCGTAAAGGCTGTGTTCCTTGAGCCGTTTCCTTAGTGGCGTTAATTGAGATTCTATGTGTTTGATTTTTGACAATCTCTTATTCTATTATTTTTTTTAAGTCTTTTAATAACCGCTGGTATTCAATTTTGTTTACTGATCCGTCAAAGCTTGTAATATTATATACACCTCTTAAATATCCAGCTTTATCCACCATAGAAAAGGCACCAGAATGAGCATACCCGCCGGCGGCCTCCTCTTCGCGACCCGCAAAAACTTTAAAATGCTCTATACCTAAGCGATGGGTGAAATCCTCATCCCCTGTTAAGAAATCCCAGTTCTTACAATCAGCGCAATGGATGTTTTTGTACTTTTTAAGCGCCTCTGGAGTGTCTTTTTTTGGATCAATGGAAAAGGATAGAAATTGAACTTGCTCTTGGACATTCATCGCCCCTACTTCTTCTGATAGCTTCGACATTTGCACGTTCATAATTGGGCAGATTGTGGGACAGGTGGCAAAAAAGAATTCAGTAATCCAAACCTTATTCGCATAGCTCTCATTTGTTACTTTAATACCCTCTTGATTTCGAAAAGAAAATGAGCCAATAGGTTGATAAATGGTATCAATCACTTGTTTTCCGTTCACTTTAGAGTACTCGAGGTCGTAGTGTCCAATGTACGGTAATTGTTTTGAGGAATCAACTCCTTCACAGGCAGTAAACAGCAGGACAAGCAAACAAGCAAATAAACGATTCATTTCTATTTTGAGGCTTGTTTGTCATATTGTTTTTGAAGTAGCGCCATACTTTGTTTCATACGTCTAATTTGGCCTTCTACATTCCCTGACAATACCATTCTAAGATGGTGCTGTTTGTCAATAAGCAACATAAGTTCTTGAAAGTTTGCCTGCTCATCTGTAAGTGAGACTCCATTGTTTTCTAGGTCATAAATCTCTTTCACATCTCCGGTGGCTAAAATCCAAATAGACGGGTCATAGTTTTCAGTCAAGTCATGCACCGCATCATTTATGACGGATAGGTCTTCCACTGAATTCCCTTCGCCATCTGTGAGAAAAGAAATTATTCTGATCTTTTTTGTTTTCTTTGTTTTGTTCTTCCAGACATGCTGGTAGATGGTTTGATTCAAATGCCACATTAAAATAGAGCAACTATCGGGGCATGTACTTTGGAGTATATTTATTAGAACGACCTCGTCCTTGAATTCCTTCGAATTTCGCAAATTTCCATTGACATCTGTAAATTCAAATTCAGAGACAGGTCCGTAATCGGCAAGCTCTTCGAACTTGTGTTCACAGCTTCTCGTTCCAATAAAAATTAGGAGTAGTGCTGGTCCAAAGACTAAAACAAAACCAATAAACTTATTTAATCTCTTTTTGGTCAAAGGGTTTATTTAAATGGCCACACCTGACCAAGCATCTCCAACCGCGAGTGCTTCTGTCAATGCGATGAAAATTAAGTAAAGAATAAAACCTGCGTAGGGGAGTAATATGACATTACGCATCCATTTCCTCTCATCACCTAGGTGCATAAACACCATGACGATATATCCTGCTTTCAAAAGGGTTAAGGCGATAAAAGTCCACTTCACATAGATCCATACACCTGATGATTGTTT
>NHFY01000088.1 GCA_002170165.1 Flavobacteriales bacterium TMED123 | reverse complement strand
TTCTAGTTTGACTTATGGTACTGAAGTAGAGTTTAGTGATGGTAACCAAGTCCACTCTGATACAAATGCTCTTGGTGTAGATTATGATGCCACTGCTCAAAAAGTAGTTATTGTGTATGCAGACGATAGTGACAGCGATAATGGAAAAGTAGTCTTCGCAACCGTAAGTGGTACAGCCGTTACTGTAACGACTCCTATCTATTTAGATGGTTCAAGTGGAACACCTGTTGATATGTTTGCTAGTGCTTATGATGCAACAGGCAAGCGCGTTATTGTTACTTATAGATTTACCTCAAACGATCAAACTAGACTTAATGCCGTTGCACCCGGATCGACTAACCTTACCGCTACTAATTTCGTAGGCGTAGCCGACTCTGCAATATCAGCTTCTGCTGCGGGTAGCGTAATCGTGCAGGGGGGTACGGTAAGTGGGCTATCAAGCTTAACCACTGGCTCTAAATATTTTGTGCAAACCGATGGGACATTTGGCACTTCAGCGGATAGCCCAAGCGTCAATGCAGGATTAGCAATTTCAACAACATCTTTACTTTTAAACGGAGACTCATAATGAGCCAGACTATAACTAGAAATGACGGCAACGTGTCGGTGTACGTTTTTGACGATAGCGTGAATGTCGATCTTTCAGCAACACCTAACGCCACTGTGCGTAATAACGGCGGCAACGATTTTGACATCGGTGATTTAAATGCCAGTAATGCCACGCTTCACACCGGAGTTACTGCTCCTGACGGATGGCAGGGCGGCAAGCATACCTATGACGGCAGTGCTTGGGGCGATGTTAGCGGATGGGTAGACCCCGCAGCAGGAATGCTTGAGCAGGACAAAACTCGTTATGCAGCTAATGCGACTTACAGCAGCACGTTTACCGATGCAGTCCAGACTGAAATAGACCGCATTAAAGCTCTGTAAAGATGAACAATGAATATTTATATTCTGGTTTTGATTATCGGAGGAATTGCCGCAGTATCTGATTGTGACGATGGCGCGTTGTGCTTTGAGCAAAAGACTAATTGCGAAAGGTTTGCTCAAAGAATTATTTTGAATAACAACAATATAGCGGCAATGTGCCAGAGGATCGAAAGTGATAGGTGAAGCAATGTTAGCGATCAAAGCCTTGGACAGCGCGTTTGTCATGGTTCAGGGTGCGATTGCTAAAAAGAAAGAAGTCGAAGATATGGCGGGGGAAGTCGGCAAATTCTTCACCGCCAAGAAGAAAGTGGAAGAGCATATTGCCAATGCCAGAAAAGCTGGCACTGATGACTTGATGACAGGCTCCGCGCTAGAAGAAGCTATCACGATAGACCAGCAAGAAGAACGCATCGAAAAAATGATGGATAAGGTGGGGACTTACTATTCACGCAAAGGTCAGACTCACCGTTGGGTTAAGATTAAAAAAGAAGCGGCNAAGATTGAAAAGAAACGTGAGGNAAAACGCAAGGCAAATGCAGCCGCTAGGGTNGCAGCNAANAAAGAAGAAGACATATTAATAGANCAACTAGCAAAACTAGTTTTAGGGGTAGTTGGGGCGGTCATAGTAATTTTTGGAGTAGTATTTTTAATATTTGGATTAGGTGNTGANTNATGAAACTAGACCCNGTNNTANTNAATATGGCTTGCTCGTGGAGTATGAAGGCATACGATGATGAGAACAAAAAGTCCATCAAGATAGAAAGCCGCCTGACCTCCACTACTGTCTATGTAGCCAAGCGTAAGACGATAGATGTGATTGCGTTCAGGGGTACACAGCAGGGCCGGGATTGGCTAACTGATGCAATGGTAGTACCCGTACCTTACGCGGGTAGNCTGTGCCACGGCGGGTTTGTAGCTGCNCATGCNTCNGTNTGGCGTAAGATTAAAAAACACCTAGATATGAAGAAACGTACACTAGTCTGTGGGCATAGCCTTGGTGGTGCGTTAGCAGAGCTAACAGCGGCTAAGTTGTGGAAGAAACACCCNAACCTCAACCTTATTACCTTTGGTAAGCCGAATACGTTCTTCAAGGGTTTTAAACGNCCTATGACCTTAGACAAACAAATTTCCTGTGTAGCGGGTTCTGACATGGTGGCGCGTATACCTCGTATTTGCTACGGCCCATCTAAATCACAAACCATGCTGTACTTTGCTAATAATGGGCAAGACTTAATTGATCCTGCAAAAGACTTACGGGATGAAGACAGAGGTGGGTTGAAAGACCGAATTACTGACCACTTTATGGAAGGCTATAAAGAACGGTTAGAGGGATTCTTAGATAACCAAGACAAAGAACTTAGTGAAGATGAAGTAAAAGAATTGAAAACACTTATTGATGAGGCTGAAGATGCTTAGAATTGTTGCGTTGTGTGTACTAATGACTGGTTGTACAGTNTCTGAAGAGATGATAGCCAACAAAGAACTGTACTGCTCTGGGATATACAAAGGCATACGGGCTGTAGGGCGCGTCACTACTGAAGTAACTACTGGCATAGCCATACCAGACGTATGCGATACGATTGACGAGATCGTGGAGGAAGACTCNACGGGAAAGTAATTAACAACGCTGAAGCGTTGATTAAACTATGGTTGATGTTATATGAAACTAGGTGGATTACTTAAATCTCTTGCCCCTACTATAGCCAGCGCAGCAGGTGGGCCTATGGCGGGTATGGCAGTTAGGATGGCTGCACAGAAGCTAGGCGTGCCAGACGCTACAGCCAATGAAATAGAAGACATTATTGAGCGAGAGCCTGAGAAAGCAGTACTGCTGAAAGAAGCAGATACCGAGTTTAAAGACCGTATTAAAGAAATGGAAATTGACTTGGAATCTTTTAAATCTGAATTAGAAGACCGTAAACATGCAAGAGAAACTTTTAAGAACGACTGGACACCTAAAGTATTTGGAATACTGGCGTTACTGTTGTACGGAGCGTATGTCTTAACCGTAACAATAATGCCCCATGACCAGAATGATGAGACTATTATCTCACTGGTGTTAGGCCAACTAAGCGGTATTCTGGGGACTATGGCAGCATTTTGGTTCTCTGGGTCTAGTACGAAGTGAGCAACATGAAAAAGTTAATTGCCATGTTAAAGCGCCATGAAGGTGTAGAAACTCATGCTTACGAGTGCTCAGAAGGGAAGATTACTGTAGGAGTAGGGCGAAACATTGACCAGCGCGGCGGCATGGGTCTGTCAGAAGATGAAGTAGAATACTTNCTNGANAACGATATTGAACGTGTTATCAAAGAGTTAGCAAAAGAATACCCGTGGTTTAACAAGCTAGATGACGTACGTAGAGATGCTATGATTGACATTAGCTTTAATCTTGGTGCAACTCGTTTACGAGGTTTCAAACGCGCTTTATCCGCGATGGAACGAGAAGAATATGCAGAAGCCGCTACGGAGTTCTTAGACTCACGTTGGGCTAAACAAGTAGGTGGTAGGGCGTTAGAACTTACTGATNTAATTAAAACAGGCGAATATGCGGAATAAGTATGCCNCTTAAAAAACTTCAATTAAAACCGGGGGTTAATCGTGAAAACACCCGCTATACNACAGANGGTGGGTGGTATGAGTCTGACAAGGTGCGGTTTCGTCAGGGTATGCCTGAGAAGATTGGNGGATGGGAGCGCATCTCTGCTAACACGTTTCTGGGAATATGTCGTTCGCTATGGAACTGGATTACGTTAGGCAAACAAAACTTAGTTAGTGTAGGAACGCACCTAAAGTACTACATAGAACGTGGTGGGGCGTACAACGACATTACTCCTATTAGACTAACTACAGCAGCCGGGGATGTAACCTTTGCTGCCCTTAATGGTTCTCCTACACTTACTGTTGCGGATACAGCTCATGGAGCAGTTTTAGGGGATTTCGTTACTTATTCAGGTGCGGTGAGTTTAGGCGGTAACATAACAGCGGCTGTGCTTAATATTGAGTACGAAATAGTCAGTATTGTTAATGATGATTCCTACACCATAACTGCTGCGGTTAACGCAAGTGCAGGAGATACAGGCAACGGTGGAGCCTCTACAGTAGGTGCGTACCAGCTAAACACTGGCTCCGCTACAGGTGTACCGTTTACTGGTTGGGGCGCAGGTACATGGGGACAAGGTACTTGGGGTAACGGTGGTATAACTACTTCTCCTATCAGGCTTTGGAGTCAATCAAACTATGGTGAAGATTTAGTATTTGCTTATCGTGGTGGGCCTCTGTGTTACTGGGCAGCAAGTACGGGTGTAACAGTGCGGGGTAAAGTAATTGATACTACTAATTATCCTTCGTCTACCGATGTGCCTTCTATTACTAATTTTGTAACAATTTCAGATATTTACCGTTTTGTGTTTTGTTTTGGGGCTAACACTTTGGGTACAGCAGTCCAAGACCCTATGCTTATTCGGTGGTCAGACCAAGAAGATGTGTTTAACTGGACTCCTTCAGCGACTAATTTTGCTGGTAGCCAACGTCTTTCTCGCGGTACAGAGATTATAACTGCAAGGCAAGCAAGACAAGAGGTGTTGGTTTGGACAGATGCTGCTTTGTACTCTATGCAATATGAGGGTGGAGAGGCCGTGTGGAGCGTTCAATTACTAGGAGATAACATATCTATTGCAAGTCAAAACGCTACCGCATACGCAGGTAGTACTGCTTACTGGATGGGTAAAGATAAGTTTTACAGGTATGACGGTACGGTAATGACTTTACCTTGTAATGTTAAACGTTATGTTTTTAATGACATAAATACCGACCAATTTAACCAAGTAGCAGCCGGGACTAATGAAGGATTCAACGAAGTCTGGTGGTTTTATCCATCTGCTGGAGTTACCACTAATGACCGTTATGTAGTGTATAACTACCAAGAAAATGTGTGGTACTACGGCACGTTAGCTAGAACTGCTTGGTTAGACTCAGGACTGCGGGACAGGCCCATAGCCGCTACGTACAGCAACAACTTGGTAGACCACGAAAAAGGCAACGATGACAAACAAACAGGTGTAACGGCTGCTATTACTGCCTCTATTACCTCGTCTGAGTTTGATTTAGATGATGGGCATAGTTTTGTGCTAATCAACCGGATGCTGCCTGATGTAACTTTTGATGGCTCTAGTGCTACTAACCCAGCAGCTAGTATGACTATATCGCCTATGGCTAACTCAGGATCGGGGTACAACAACCCACTGTCTGAGGGGGGTAACTCTTCAGCCACGGTAACTCGGTCAGCTACAGTACCGATAGAACAGTTTACAGGACAGGTGTACTTACGAGTGCGAGGTAGACAGATTGCCTTTAAGATGGAGTCTACAGCGGAAGGAGTAGCATGGCAGCTTGGCTCCCCACGCTTAGATATGCGTCCTGATGGTAGACGCTAATGCCTACCTCAACAGATAGCACGAGTCGAGTAGTTGCGCCAGCTTTACCCACTGGCCCAGAAACGTACAGTAGAGGGTATGTAGATCGTTTTAATAACATTTTACGTCTATATTTCAACCAGATAGACAACGCATTGAGGAACGCTGTGGCAAATACAGTCCCCTACAATTTAAGAGTAGCTCAAGGCCAAGTATCAGGGGCTACTGCCTTGTACCAATTTGGTTTTAATGCTGATGTAGATATTACTGAAGAAACTGTGTGGTCAGAGGGTGGAAACTTTACTTACCCCGGTGCAGCAGGAGAAGTGTATATTTCTAGCAGTGACACTAACGATATAGCCACCACAGGTACTGGAGTGCGTACCATTAAGGTACAGGGTCTGGATGCTAATTATTTGCAGATTGAAGAAGACATTGCAATGAACGGGCAAACGCAAGTAGTCACTACTAAAGAATATTTAAGGATATTAAAAGCTTACGTCCTTACTGCTGGCTCAAACGGAGGAAGTGCAGGGACTGTTTATGTGGGTACAACTGGGGCTACAGCGGGTGTACCTCCTACTGTGTACGCTAGTTTTGGTGATTCTAACCAGACGCAAATGGCTGTCTACACCGTACCTGCGAGTAAGACCCTGTACATAGATGAGATAGCGTTTACCGCTGCCATAGCTTCAGCTACTAATTCTGCGACTGTTAAGCTCAAGACACGGGAGAATGCTACTAACGCCTTTAGAACACGGTTTATCCAAGTGTTGGAGAGCAATACTACAGTAGCACCGTTTACATATTCTTTAGCCATACCAGCAAAAACAGATATTGAGTGTCGCGCTATAGCGACTACAAACAACAACCAGATAAGCGCCTCGTTTGAAGGCGTGTTGATAGACGGGTAAGTATGTCCTACGTTAAACAAAACCGTAAACCTACAGGCCGCACTAAAGGTGCAAGCAGTGGTTTTGATGTCGTAAATGGAGTTGCCGTCCCAGAAAACAGAACGATACCGCGTTTTGATGGGGATGACATTCCCGGCAGTTCTGGGGCTGGGTTTATGTCAATGAGTCAAATAATGGATATGCTTAGTGGATACCAAATGGATGACGCTATAGCAGATGCTGCTGCCAGTGATGCCCTAAATGCAGCCCAAGGTTTTGCCCAAGCATCAGATGCCAACGTTGCTACCTGTGAAGCCCAAGGAAAAGACTTCGACCCTGTTAACCAAATTTGTGTACCTAAAGACGGTGTAGATACAGGTTTAAGCGGAGCAGCAAAGAAGGCAGAAGACATTCTCACTACAGTAGTTGGCGGCATAAGTAGCGTCACTGGAATAGATGGTTTAATTGATAAAGCAGGAGAAGGTATAGCTGATGTAGTAGGAGGAATTGTAGGGACATTAGTTCCGGGTTTTGATGCAGATGTAGTTATAAACCCCACTGGAGGGGTAAGTGCTACTGTTACAGCTCCTAATACCAAAACAAATACTAACACTACTCAAAGTGGAGTTACCGTAGGCTCAACGTCAAATACCCAAGGAGGAACCACTACTGTCTCTGTAGATGCGGGAGATATAGGTAATTTAGTGTTAGGCGGGGGAAGTCTTAAAGATGCAGTGGATATTATTACAGGTGAAGGAACGGAAGGTGGATATACACAAAGTGATTTAATCCTTCAAGCCGCGTGTGCTGCACAAGGTAAAGAGTACGACTACACATCCGGTATGTGTGTGGAAAAATCAAATAAACAAAAACCTCCTGCCCCCGCTGGTGGTGCGGTCAATCCCGGTGGTGGGGATACACCCCCTTCCGGTGGTAATACTACTGTCACCGTAGGGGGTCAAACGGATGCGGAGTTATGTGCAAAGACAGACTATGCTATAGCCAATCCAGCTAAATGTAGGCCATTTTGGGATCAATGTTCAGATGGTAAGTGGGCAATTAAAGGAACATGCCCCGATCCTACAACCACAACCACAGGCGCAGATACAACTACAGACAAAGCTGCCATTTGCCCTGATAACACAGATAAAAAAGGTCAAACTATTCCTGATGGACAAACGGTAGCGTGGTGTACTAATGCTGCAACCACAACTACAACTACAGACAAAGCTGCCATTTGCCCTGATAACACAGATAAAGCAAAGCAAGAAATTCCCGCTGGACAAACGGTAGCGTGGTGTACTAATGCTGCAACCACAACTACAACTACA
>NHFY01000087.1 GCA_002170165.1 Flavobacteriales bacterium TMED123 | reverse complement strand
TTGATTTGTTTTTCGGGTGGTAAGTCTTGCGCACGAAACACTAGGACATGGTGTTTAAGAAAGGCGTCATGAACCTCATCAAACTCTGCGTCATCTAAATCACCGACATCCGCACCAATAATCTCAGCGCCTAACACATCTGAAAGCGGATTAATCTGCATCCTCAAACCTCGTTAGAATGGTATNTCGCCGGAAATNGTTGTCCGGTGCATATGACGAATCTGATCTTCTGGAATACCTCGGCAGGCCAAGTGCAGCGTGCANCGGTTATCCCACATAATTAGATCGCCAACCTCCCACACGTGGCGATAAACGAACTTTCGNTGGGTTGCATGCTCGATCAATTCATCGAGCAAATCTTGTGCCTCATCNTCTGACCCATCTAAAATNCCGAGTGTAAATCGGGGTGAAATATACAGGGCCTTTCGGCCGGTCTCGGGGTGCGTTCGCGCAACAGGATGAAATACATCGGGTGGACTGAGTTTTTCATACCGCTCCTTACCACCATTTTGACGCTGTTTTGGAACACCGATCCGCTTGTTTTTAAAACGATTGAAACTGTGACGGGCCTTTANTCCATCGATCCTTTTCTTAGTCTTCGTCGACAAAGTATCATATGCGTCATACATGTTGAGCCACTCGGTATCGCCACCTATTTCTGATACTTCAAGCGCATAAAGCAATGAACCAAGGCTAGGTTCGGGCATATAGGAAAGATCCGAGTGCCAAGCGTCTCCAGCATTTTCTACACCAACATACTCACCGTCTTTCTTCATATTTGAGACTAGCAGAATCTCCTCATGATCTTCATGAAGGCTATCCTTAGAAATATGGACCTCCAAGGGACCNAAATTTTTACTAAAGGAGATATGTTGTTCCATAGAGATATCCTGATTACGAAACAGGAGCACCTGATGTTTATGAAAGGATTCTCTAATCTCTTCAGCAGTTCCGGCGTCGACATTACTCAGGTCAACGCCAGAAATTTTTGCCCCCAACGCATCCGAAAGACGTGTNACCTCCATNGCCGCCCCCTTTTAATTTCCNCATTTTTNTCATCTTCTGCTTTTTTAAATAACCTTACTGTGGCTCTGGAATGTCGTCAAATGGCCACAGACTTCTTGAGTTAACGCCCCCGATNGCGTTCAATCATAAAAATTATAAATTACAGGTGCAGGCATGACTGATTTCAAAATTAAGCCAATTTGTGATGCTATCGGAGCGGAGATACTCGGCGTAGACTTGCGNAAACCGCTAACTTCCCATNTGNCTAAAGCAATTGAGCAAGCNTGGTACGACCACATCATTGTCCTTATCCGTGACCAAGACCTCACATTAGGCCAACAGCAAGCCTTCGCCGCCAATTTCGGCAAGGTTGCTGTGCGCCATCAATCGACGGCAACCAAGCACGAGCAACAAACCAGCAACACTATTATGTTNATCACTAACGTAAGGGAAAATGGGAAACCAATCGGTACCCTCCCGGATGGCGAGATGATGTTTCACTCGGATACGCCCTATTACGAAAGCCCGCTCAAAGCGACACTCCTTTATGCNGTAGAAATCCCGTCGCATGGNGGAAACACNATGTTTTCAAATAGTTATAAAGCGGCTGAAACTTTGCCCGAGGATATCAAGCACCGGATAAATACAAAAAAAGCNCTGCACATTTACGATTATGGCAATCAACANAAGACGGCTNATAGCTATGACAAGGNAATCCACCCACATTTTGCNCACCCGATATTTCGNAAGCACCCAGAAACCGGTCGGTCCGCCCTATTTGTTAGCGAGTTAATGACTGAANAAATTCTCGACGTNAGNCNCGATGANAGCCGNGAATTACTGNATTTTTTATTNACCCATCAAAGAAAACCAGAATTTGTTTATGAGCATCAATGGCGCCCTGGCGATATTNTNATGTGGGACAATCGGTGCAGTGTNCATGCNCGTACAGACTTTCCAAGCGACNANCGGCGAATGCTGAGAAGGATAACGCTTGAAGACGATCACCCCGTTCTCGCTGGCGAACCACCATTTTCCNAAGCGACGGCTTTATAAACCGTGACGGATACAAACGATCAGTTAAAACCTGAGCATTTTTTGCGAANCGATGAGNCCGATGATAAATTCTTTTATGATCAACCACGTTTNGTNACTCATATCGACGACCCTGCNTGTGANGCGCTAAATAACTATTTTCGNAAGCACCTACCTCNGGCTGGAGATTTATTNGATTTAATGTCGAGTTGCGTTTCTCATTTACCTTGGGACCTTGAGTATAAAAGTGTCACAGGGGTAGGCATGAACCAAGTTGAACTGGATGATAATAAACAGCTTACAAAACGGCTAGTTCACGATCTAAATAAAAACCCTAATTTGCCGATTTCTGATCATTCATTCGACGCCTGTATATTAACGGTCTCGGTGCAGTATCTAANCCAACCGATCGAAGTGTTCCGCGAAATTGCACGAGTTTTGCGGCCGGGCTGCCGTTGCATTATTTCATTTTCTAATCGGTGTTTTCCAACCAAGGCTATTGCACTTTGGCAGCACATGAATGACATCGACCACGCAAAGCTGGTGGGNNATTACTTTAATGAGNCACATGCCTTTGAGACACCAGGTTTTGAAAATATTTCGCCAGCCCCAGNAAATTCCGATCCACTCTTTATTGTCACCGCAGTGACAAAACAAAAATAAGAAGTTTTATCGGCGTGACGGTCAAAGCACCCAATCTTTTNAAGACACGTANATTTTTNCCNCTCTTCATAACCCAATTCCTCGGGGCGATGAATGACAATATAATTAAACAAGCGCTNATTGTNATGATCATCTTTAGTTTATTGGATTCCTCGGATATGGACCCGGGAATTTTAGTTACTATTGCTGCCGGTATTTTTATTTTACCGTTTTTCCTATTTTCTGCGANCGCCGGACAAATAGCTGANAAATTCGAGAAGTCAGCTAGCATCCAACGTATCAAGTTTGTAGAAATACTTATNATGGCTACAGCCTGTTTCGGGTTTTACCTATCAAACACCTGGTTCTTAATTCTTGTACTATTTTTAATGGGAACCCAATCCTCATTCTTCGGTCCTTTAAAGTATGGAATTTTGCCAAATCATCTGAAAGAGGGAGAGCTCCTCGCAGGAAATGCACTGATTGAAGCCGGCACGTTTCTTGCAATTTTAATTGGCACCATTATTGGTGGTCTTCTAATTGTTATTGAGAATGGTGTTGTAATTATTTCCACAATTTTGTTCTTAATCGCACTGGTGGGTTGGACAGCAAGCCGGTCTATTCCCACAGCGGCAGCGGCTGATCCCAACTTAAAAATTAATTACAATATTTTACAGGAAATTGGACGCATGGTGGGGCGTGCCCGACAAACCCGGACTGTGTTTCTTTCTATTATAGGGATTTCATGGTTCTGGGTTGTGGGTGCGACATTTCTCTCGCAATTTCCCAACTACAGCAAAACTTTACTTGGCGGTAATGCAAGCGTTGTTACTTTATTTATGATTGTCTTCTCAGTGGGTATTGGCATTGGTTCATACGGTTGTACCAAACTCCTCAAAGGGGTGATCTCCGCAAAATATGTGCCCCTAAGTGCTTTTGCCCTGTCTGCTTTTATTACCGATCTATATTTTGTATCTGTCAATCTAAGCCCACCACCTGACGTTTTAATCACTGCCAGCGACTTTTTGAGTAGCCCAAGAAACTTGCGTATTCTTTTTGATTTGGTAGGAATCTCTATTTGCGGCGGCCTGTATACCGTTCCGCTGTATGCCATTTTACAAAACGATAGCGATCCAACAAAAAGATCCCGTATCATTGCGGCAAATAACCTTCTAAATGCACTTTTTATGGTCTTTGGTGCCGTCGTCGCGACAGCTATGCTAGCGCTAGATTATACCATTCCAGAAGTCTTTTTATTGCTGGCCATCGTGAATTGCGTTATCGCACTCTATATAAAGAGGCTAATTCCTTCGAGGTCATAATTTGATCATTACATTACCCGCCACACAGGAATTTCGACCTCCAGCAACTATCTCGTTTCTACTAGACCAACTAACGGACCCCCGCCTCCTCCAAACGGGGCAAAACCTCGTCACGAAAGAAGGGGAAATGCTCAAGATAATTTGCCATGCCCATTGCAAACGCATCGATCCCCGCTGCATTTAATTTAACAAGCAACGAGGCCACATCATCCGGGTCGCCAACAATCGGGTAGGCCCCGTTACCGCCGCCGGCGCGTTGCTTTAAATTCCGCAGCATTGCCTCCGGCAATTCATCAAATCGACCGCGTGCACTTCGCCCTTCAATCAAATTCTCCACCGCAACATGATCCGCCATCTCTAATGCGTAATAATCATGATATTCTTCTGCCTCTTTGCGAGTTGGCCGACAGACAATGTAGCAGTTGGTAAAGATACCGATCTCGTGGCCATATGACCTTGCTTGTTCCTTGAGTGGGGCAATATCGTCGCTAATTTCCTCTGGCGATGTGCGGATGCCGGTAAACATCATGTCAGAATTGCGGGCGGCAAATTCCCTTCCACGATCCGAGTTCCCCGCCGACACTACTAAGGGACGAGCACCCGAAACAGGCTTCGGTTTCATGAGTGCTCCCTTAACGGTGTAATGCTCGCCACTATAATCAAATGGCTCCTCAGATACCCAAGCTTTCCCTACTATATCTACCCATTCCTGCCCCTGCTCATAACGCTCTTCGTGAGCATTTAGTTCAACCCCTGCCATATTAAATTCATTGAGGTTCCAGCCACACACAATATTCAGCCCAAATCGGCCACTGCCAATTTGATCCGCGGTAACCATCTGTTTAGCTGCTACGATTGGATTAAACAGGGGAACATGTACCGTACCAAAAGCCATTATTTTTTTTGTCGCCGCGAGAATTCCCGCCGCCCATGTCAGGGTTTCTAAGCTACCACCATTATGATCGGTCTGACCGCCATAACCTTTCCACCGACCCAGTGGGAGTAAAAAATCAAGACCGGCATCATCAGCGATTTTCGCAATTTCCAAATTCTGCGCCCAAGTACCTTCCCAACGTTCCTCAACCAATGTTGCCGAAAGCCCCCCAGAACAGTTGAGTCCAAACAGACCAAGTTTTAGTTTATGTTGATCAAAACTACGCATGGCAGGACTGTCCAAATAACTTAGATCAGTTTGCAGGCATCAGCAAAATCAAGTCGAGGGTCACGCGGAGGCACCTGACTATCATCTCCAAAGCCAAGGTTACAGACAAAGTTTGACCGCCAAGTCGTATCCGCAAAGAACTCAGCATCCACTGCCAGATTATCAAACCCTGACATAGGCCCAACACCCAGGCCAACTGCGCGTGCCGCTAGCATAAAATAGGCCCCCTGCAATGCTGCGTTTCTAAAGGCGGTCTCTTCAATCAGCCCGTCTTGTCCCATGAACCATTTTTCGGCCCCTGGGATACGATATAGCTTTGGTAGATTATCATAGAAGGCAAGATCGTGAGCGATAATAGCAACGGCAGGGGCCACTGACGACTTTTCGCGGTTGGTCGAGGACAACATTGGGACAAGCCGGTCCTTTGCCTTTTGTGACGTTACGAACAGAATCCGCATCGGCTGGCAATTGGCACTGGTCGGTGCCATTTTTGCTAAGTCATATGCCTCCTGCAGCAAACCTTTTGACACTGGTTTATCAAGAAACGCATCATAGGTGCGGCCTTCCCGAAAAATTGCATTTAGCATGGCGCCATCGGCGGTCATTTCTTCTCTCCCTTAAATTCAATCATTACAAACAGTTTAAAACGATGACAGCGGTTCCGCCACTACCGCCCACTTCAAGCTCACAAACTCCTTTTTTTCTCCTCAATCGGAGAAGTCTCGTTTTTTAAGCTCGATTGGATCTCCATGTTGGGTACGGGCTGCGGCATGACGCCAAGCCCTTTGATAACGGTCTAGAGTCTCCGTATCTGCTACCCCCTTTTTATTAACCAAACTTTCCAGCGCGTTAAGCCAATGGTGGTAATAGGTATCACCTTTGTCGGGGTCGCCATCTTCCTGCGCGCGCTTGATTTCTGCTGCCAGAAACTCCGCCCACTCTGGCCAGGTAAACAAACCCTGCTGGTAAAGCCGCAAAGTCATGGCGAAGGCCTGCGCCTCCCACGGTTCGCGGAACACGGGCCCGTCATCATCCTGAGGAATCTCTGGTATCGTATCGAGAGCTTCAGTTGTAGCGTCTTCTGCGCTCATGCCCTTACCGGTTTCATAATGCTTCAATATAGGGCTCGAATGCTTCTATAGAGACCTTCAGTCCGGGCTCAGCGTCGGGCCCCCAAAGCACCTTGCCATCGAATACAACCGTATATAGCCATTGCGGATCATCGCCCATACCGTTTGCGACTGAATCAGGAAAGACATGACATCCGCGCACCGCCTCTACTTCTCCGATTTTATCACGGGCGTAGCGCGGCAATCGCGTATGACCCTGCGGATTAATATTGAGAGTGCGGACCCGGTCACCGGTTTTGAACACTGCATTTCCTCCTGGGGCGCGATCGAAATTAGAGCGAGTAAGACCAGCCGCATCCTCGACCTTAAAAATCTTATTGGGTCGGTCATTCACTTCTATTGCCTTACCGGCAGCCAATTCTTCCGACGTGACAAGTCCATGCTGTAAGGCGCGTGCCTCCAGTCCTAACAGCCAGCGCTGGTAATAGCTGGCACTGGCATAAACTGCTGGATGCAATGCTTCCTGCGCCGCCCGCCCCTCATCTATCGTCCAAAGACGCAGCGGACCCATTGCCCGGTTCATGGCATAGACCCGACTTTCCCAATTAGAGTGAAAGACTGGTTCGTTGACCTCCTCTTCGACAGGACCAAAGCCATGCATACCTCCCATGTCGTGGATCGTGTTAGACATTAGCTAGACCCCGTCTTCTCATCGGGACGTTGAGCAAGGCCGGTGCCAATCATTGAGTTACGGGTGACCAATGCTCCGAGCTGTTCTTCACTCCAGCCTTCGGTCCCTGCAGGTCTTATGGGTAGGACGATATAACGCGTCTCCGCAGTTGAATCCCAAACCCGAATCTCAGTTTCATTTGGAAGCGTTACGCCAAATTCGGCGAGCACCGCCCGCGGCTCCAGAACCGCACGCGAGCGATAAGGGGCAGATTTATACCAGGTTGGCGGCAGCCCTAGTACCTCCCACGGATAGCAGGAACACAGAGTGCAGACGATCATGTTGTGCCTTTCTGGTGTGTTCTCCACTGCGATCAGATGGCTACCGACGGCGCTTACATTACCCATCGTATTAACGGCTGTGGATGCGTCTTCTAACAATTTTGAGCGGAAGTCTAAGTCAACCCATGCGCGGGCGATAACTCGCTGGCCGTTCTGCGGCCCGATGCGGGTCTCATAGGCTTCAACGATGGCGTCGAGCGCGGCAGGATCTACATACCCCTTCTCCGCCAGTACCGTTTCCAAGGACCGAACCCGAAGCTGCGTATCGGACAGTTCTGACATCTCACCATGCTCATGGGAGTGGTTATGCGAATGTTCTGTTAATTCGCTTTGCCCGCGTTCTTCATCAATACTCATAGCAGAAATCCTCTGGGACGGTTTCAGGCAGATGCTTGCATAGGCAGTTAGGGACATTCAAGTCCGTAAGTATTTAATCATCACCGACTAACTAGTGCGGCCTGTCGCCGAGCACCATGGTGCGATGCATGTGGCGAATGCCAGGTGATTTGATGTTGCCGCGCCCGATATGGATCAGGCTGGGGTTATCCCACATTAAAAGGTCACCCCGACGCCATCTATGGCGATAGCGGAACTCTGGTCGAATTTGATGTTCAAATAATTCGTCGAGTAAGTGCTGGGCCTCGTCATCATCGATACCCTCAATCCCGACAACAAAACGCGGGGAAATATAAAGTGACTTTCGACCAGTTTCCGGATGGTGGCGAACCATTGGATGTACAGCATCGGGAAGGGAAACCCCATAAACCTCATCAGCCTTATCAACAAATTGTGTATCAACCTTGGTACGCCTATTACGGCGTCGGTCAAAGACATGGATGCAACGCAGTTCAGCGATCCGCTCCTTCGTGTCATCAGACAGCGCGTCATAGGCGGTGTGGATATTGGACCATTCGGTATCACCACCTTCTCTTGCAACTTCCAGGGCATATAAAAATGTCGCTCGACATGGAACCTCACCGAAAGAAAGGTCGGTATGCCAAAAATCACCGGCGCTGATAACCCCAACAGGTTCGTCATCAATTAAACGATTAGAAAGGATCGTCACCTCCGGGTAGCCGGGTAATGTAAACGGTCTATCAGCTCGAGTTTCGATTGGGCCAAACCGTTTGCTAAATGCAATTTGAGTTTCAGCGTCTATTCGTTGTTCACGAAAAACTAATAGCTGATGAGCAAGAAATGCTCGGTGAATTTCTGCGAATTGGGCTTGGTTTATTTTACCGACATCAACACCTGTAACCGAGGCACCTAAGGCATCCGACAGAGGACTTATCTCCATGACTAACCTCCTAAAACGGACACCCCCATATCAGCGACCTGCAGGGCATTGCGGAGCAAACATGCCGTTGATCTTGACTTCTACCTACCTCCAACGTCAATAGCCCAATTACTTTGATAGTAAAGTCATAAGCGTATCGTAAAAAATAAGGTTTTTAATATTTAAAAAGTCGGTGCATTTAATATTTTTTATTCAATGCATTGCCGAACCACCGTCGACAACCAAGCTTTGACCAGTAATAAAGTCACTATCAGAGGACGCCAAAAATAGACATGCGCCAACAAGGTCTTCCGGCGTTTCAATTCTTTTTAGTGCGCGCGTCTTCATCGTGCCTTCCATAGAAGCGCCTAACGCAGTGTCACGCTTCAAGACATTTTCGCTCGCAGTTGCTCCAGGCGCGATAGCATTAACACAAATGTTATCACCACCAATTTCACGCGCTAGAGAACGAGTGATCCCAACCACTGCGGCTTTTGACGCATCGTAATGCAGAAAATGTGTCGAACCCTTAAAGGCACGACCGGAAGAAATATTAATAATTTTCCCGTAATTATTTTTCCGCATCTCGGACACAGCCTCTTTACACATAATCCAAACGCCCTTGATATTCACCGAACTAACGCGGTCCCAGTCATCGACGGTTATTTCATCAAATTTCGCGCGGTCAACCATTGTAAATATCGCGGCATTATTGACTAAGATATCTAGACGTCCGAATGCATCAACGGTCTTTTGTACCGCTGCCCGTGCCGACGCCTCGTCAGACACATCACATGGTGCGTCAATCGCATCGCCTCCTGCCTGTTTAATAATATCAACAACTGTTTGGCCGGAATCGAGATCCGAAATTGCAACTTTGGCGCCTTCAGCAGCAAGTCCCTTAGCGAATTCTGCCCCTATTCCTTGGGCGGCACCCGTAACGAGTGCGACGCGTCCTTCAAGCCGTCCCATGTCAGATCTCCCCTATCTTTTTTATCGCCGGCGCCCGGCGTTCCCTCACCGAGGGTACGCACTTCGGTATTCATTTTCAAATCACCGCGGCGCTTTTGTGCAATTATCTCACCAGTCTGCCAGTAATCACCTTTTACAGCACGCTGCGCCATAGTTTCCAAATCTTCATTCCATTCACCCATATCATAACCGTACCAGGGGCGTTGTGGTTTTAGTTTAGGCAACCCGAGTTCATACCAAATCTCCGCAGCCCCTTCCATATATTCACGTTTGGGTAGAGATACCGGTGGGTAAGTCTCCTTTAACGTCGCATCAACCAAAACAGCGGAATCATTAGAATCCTGAAGGCTGCGAGGTCCATGCCCTTCGTCCTTATTCTTGAGAATCTCAACATCTCGGTGAGGTTTACAGCGATAGGACATCGCCCAAAATACGGCGTTAGTATCGTCAGGATCGATATCTTCATTTACAGCAATGACCCACTTACCTTCTGCTCGCCTCAGGGAAGCAATACCGTAAAGTGCACGCCAAATCTCTGTTCGCGGCATATCACGATCAACGACTGCGATGATGAGCTTGTGCAAAGATGTTAATGGCTCGTGAGTGCAAACGTGTTTAATCCCCTTAATCCCCAAATGGTCTCGGAGATGCTCGATTTGAGCTGCCTCATAGGCGGGGCGTTTGATCGCCGAACTTTCAGACGGCGTAACCTGACTGACCCAGGACACCATTACGGCATCTTTACGACGCGTTACCGCCGTCACATCCATAAAGCCGTTATATTCTTGAAGATTCACATGGCCGTGGCTCTCCCCAAATGGCGCCTCCGGTTCCAAGAGCTCTGTCGAAATATACCCCTCTATGACAATTTCTGCTTCTGCCGGGACCATAAGATCAACTGTCTTGGCCTTAACGACGTTTAATGGTTTGCCGCACAAACCACCGGAGACTTGAAACTCATCATACTTTTCAGGCACTTTCTGGACTGCGGTGAATGAAACGATTGGCGGGGCTCCGATAACAATGGCACAAGGCATTGGCTTGCCAAGTTTTTTCCACTCCTCCCAATGCATATAGCCGCCCGTCCGCAACTCAATCGAGGGGTTAAATCCAACCCGATTAGGTGCTTTAACCATTGCACGGTAATTACCCATATTTTGGATATCGTTAGTTGGATCCTTAGTAATAAAATGCGAGGCGGCAAAATAAGGGGCGTTATCCCATCCTGGCGAAGAAATCGGCACCGGTATCTGATCGACGCCGAAGCCGTTTAATAAATCGTCACCTTCATAGACCAAATCATGACATGGCGCCTCATCAAAGGGGACCTCCTTAGGATCAATTGGATTATTCAGAGCCTTGATCCATGTTTCTTTTATCTGGTCTAACTCACACCCCATTCCAAGCTTGTAAACGGCACTATTAGCGGCAAGTCCTCCAACCAAAACGGGTATATCGTACTCTCGTCCTTTTGAGTCTGTGACGTTTGAGAACATCCAAGCCTTGCGATCTTCTTCTTCAACCCCCCCGCGATACTGCCACCGCACTAAAGGGTGCATTTCAGTATCCTTATTGATTTTGCGATCAACTTCAAAAAGTAATCCCGCCTCACGCAGCGCAATTATGTGTTCATGGAGATCAACATAACCGCGATCAGAGGCCGTTTGGTCACGGACAGATTTAGACATTTTTTATTCCTTTTT
>NHFY01000086.1 GCA_002170165.1 Flavobacteriales bacterium TMED123 | reverse complement strand
TTACAATTTGTATTGGGTCTTTTAATGATGGATCGCCAAACTTTCTGGCTAGCAATACATCCATGCCGACAGAATTTGTATAAAACCGTGATATTGCTTCGATGTCGCTTTCAAGAAAATCTTCAACAAGCTTGTCAGGTATGTCTAAAGACCGTTGCTGAACCATTCCAACATCGCCAACAAAATCATCAAACTGGTCGTTTTCATTAATACGGGTGTATGGCTTTTGTCTAAGAAGGTCTTGCTCAATTATTTCGGTAGCAAGATCGCTTACTTCTTGAGGTGTGTGGCCTCTTGTACGAAGCCATCCTGCAATTATGCCATGTAGCTCATCATACCGATTTACGATTTCATCGTGTCGCCACATACGAGTAAGGTAACTTGGCGCTGTGTTAATTGTTGGGCCAAAAGCATTTAAATTAGCCATCTGCACATCAAGAGCATCTATTTTCCCTTGCAGTTGGATTAGCTCATCATTCAAATCTGTTGCTTGGCTTCCTGTCGTTCTATTTTGATTGCGTATACGTTCGCCCAAAATGCGCTTTTCTTTCAAAAGAGCCGCTTGTCTATTTTTTAAAGCCCTTTCAAAAAGACCAACTTCTTGAGCATCCTTGCTAAGTCGTTCAAAAATTTCTGCACGATATCTGCGAGCAGCAGCGTCTACATACGGTTTTGCTGCTTCTGGTATTGGTAATTCAGCCGACGAGTCATTTCGCCTCATAGCTTTGCCGACAGCTTCACGGAATTGACCGTGAGACATATGCGTTGCTTGAGCCGGTTGATCTACTCGGTTAAATCCATATCGAATGTTATCAATAAAATCTCCAGCTTGAAGCTTTCCAATATCAAGACTGCGCGTAAAATCGCTAGTGTCCGTCACCTCTTCAGCGGCTCTTCCTTGTCTATAAGCTCTCCATTGCTCATCAAGGTGGCGCATACTATTTGCTAGTGTGTGCTGGTAATTGACCGCAAACTCGGTTTCAACGCTAACGCTTGTCGCTTCTCCTTTTTTAATTTTGTTTTGTTTCATTCCGCCAAGCGGAACCATGTCAGATACCATCCAACGCGCATGTGGAAATCTAGACTTCAGCATCCGAAGCATCGGGTTCCAATCGCCCCGTTCCAATTTTATTCCTGTTGCTTGTAAAGCATCATCGTACATTTCTTGCTGAATACTCGTTTCAGCCCTGACGCCCATTGCGCCAACTGATCCTCTAGCTTTTGCAGCATCAGCAATGTCTTCTGGATTGAACGGTGTAGCCCGCGCTTCAATAGGAGAACGCTTTGTAAACGCTCCCAATGTTCCGCCTAACACAAATGCAGCGCCTAACCCCATAGCCGTCTCTACCAAAGGACGTTCGTATTGTGTTGCTTCTAGCAATATGTCTTTTGGTGCTGCAACAAGGGTGGTCCCTGCCCCCGCCGCTAAAACCCGTTTCAATCGGTTACCGTTTTTTGCTCCAGATAAAAACGGTATAGGTGCAAATAATGCGGCTACATCCGTAGGGCCAAACCCACCAATAAATCGTCCAAGGAACTCGCCTCCAGAGCGCCTACGTCTTTCCATCTCCTGATCTACGTCTGCAATTATGTGTGCTGTTTCTGCACGGCTTTCGCTGTGGATTGTGTATTGAATGTAGTTAGGTTTTTCTTTTAAAGCAGGATCAGCAAATACGTCATATCCCGGCTCATTTGGAAAATCCGGCTTATTGGCTATTTTCATAATAGCCGCGACTTCATTGTCTAAATAAAACCCGTCTATAATAGATTGCTTTAAGGTAACGTCATTATGCTTTGGGCTATAATCTGGCCCAATTTGAGAACGAAACACATCTGGCGACTGTGTTCCTTGCCTTAGAAACTCAAGCCGACCCTTAATTTCTAACATACCCGGATCATTGCTTAATGAAGCTGACCGCTCTTTAGCCGCTTCAATCGCTTCTTCCATTGATCCATAGCCAGTAATTTCTCGCCCAGTGTCAGGATCAACATAATCATTGTTTATTATTGTTGAAAAAGCATCCTGTTCTCGCACTCGATTGCCGTTATAGATAGAAGGGATGTTCATAAACCCTCCAGGTCGACGTGGATCGGATACTGTAATAGATTTTTCTGTTTCCGGTAGGCCATTAGCGCCCATCATTATAGGTCTACCCAAAGAGGTAGTACCCATTCGATAGCGCAATGTGTTGCTAAAATCGCTCATGAATTAAACTTGTTTATTGTGCGATTCCAAGCTTCAACTGTTCCGTCACCTATTGATGAGTTATAATACTTTTTCCAAATTAATCCTTGAGCATTAACATCGTATGGCGGAATTTTTTCTTTAACCTTAGATAAAAGAAAAAGCGCGGCTGCTAATGCACTATAAAGAGGCGTGTCTAAATCACTTCGTTCGACTTTTGTCCAATCAATACCCCACCTTTCTTTAATTAATTTGCGCGCTTTTTTAAGATCAGGTTTATTTAACTTGGTTTCCTTTAAGCCAATATTAGTAAACTGCCAGATGCCTTTATCTGCTAAGCCATTAAACGTATTAGGATGGTTTCCAAAGTTGCTTTCAACCAAAGCAATATTTTCAAGAAACTCATTAGGTATAACTTTTTTTGTAGCCTCATAAATTAATTCGCTTGCGTATAAACTAGAAACTTGAGTTATATTCTCACCGGATGCTTCTGCAGCAATAAGATCGGGCCAGTACCCAGTTTCTTCTTTCCCAAAGGCGGTCATTGAATTGTAACGCCTAGCCCACTTATTGGGTTCACCCGTTGTTAAATCTAATGACTGGATGTTGGGGTGGCTCATAAAATTCGGTCCACGTTCCCAATTACCATCTTTGCCTTCAACAAAAGACGGGGCATCAACATCATAATCGATGTCTTCGTCGGGGTTTGCGTTTAAATAGTCTTCTCCAGTAAATCCTTGGAATGAAGGTTCATCATCACCTGCTACAAGCTCTGCCAAGCCTGATCCTGCGCTCATACCCGTTGCGCCAATCATTTTTGCATAATCTATAGCCATTCGAACTGCGATATCACCCGGAACCCAAGAAGCATTTCGATAATCTGTATAATCTAACTCTATGTTTATTTCCTTGTTTCCGGTCCATCGTAAAAATTTGTTTAAATGCGTTTCAAAAGCCTTTACGTCCTCCATGCTTTTAAAAGCTTCAAAATTAATGTCGGTTATTGCGGCTAATGTGCTGTCCGAATTACCCGTTATTTTGCCCCAAAGATAACTTGGTAATTGTGTAAACGGTATTTCTCCATCGCGAACTTGTTTGCGAGCCGCCAATATAGAAGCGTTCATTATTCTTTGATCGTCAGCAATATAATTAAAATTAGGAACTTCTTTTTCTGTTCCAGATGAATCCATATATAGGACACGGAATAATGGCACAGGAGTTTCGCTTATTGCTTTTCCGTCCGGTCCGTATTGCTTGTAGCGGATTCTTCCCCCGGTTTTTTCAAACCGAATGTTTTCAAAAGAAATTAAGTTTCCGTTAGAATCCCTTTTCCCTAAAACAGACAACATCTTTGCGGCTTGCCGCCTGTGATCATTTTGACTTACAGGGTCTTCGGCATTTCCGATAGATACAGGCAAAGAATGGTTTACTGGTTGATCTTTAATCCAAACGGCATCACCAGTTTTAGGGTCTATGTCTATTCCCCATCTAAGGTTATTAAACATTTTGCCCCAAACCGCTTCCATTTTTGTATTTTCATCAACGAAACGGCTGCCTGAGACAATTCTATACATTTCATTAAAGTCTCTTTTAGCCTCATCAGAAAGTGGGGGTATATCTGTAGCGTTTATGCCTCCGGGCAAATAAGGAAGGCTAAATCCTAACGCAGAAAAAGAAGCGGCAAACCCCGTTCCTCCAAGTGCCGCTATTGCCTCTTCACGAAGGGCTTGAACTTGCAGTTCAAATAACTTGTCTGCCAACCAAGGAACGTTTTTTAAAACAGGTATCGCATTATCTGAAGGCAATTCTTGATTTTCGCCATCGCCGTT
The DNA here is from genome assembly GCA_002170165.1 of Flavobacteriales bacterium TMED123. GTDB lineage: Bacteria > Bacteroidota > Bacteroidia > Flavobacteriales > BACL11 > DUAL01. The sequence continues at coordinate 7,192 of NHFY01000086.1, read as the reverse complement.
ATTTGATGTTGCGGCCCGTCTGCTTGCTGCAGTGTTGTCATACTTTAAGGCTTCTTTAAATTCTTTTTCGTTTAATGTTCCATATGTTGTTAAATCGTACAGGTTTCGCAACGTAACGTATTTTTGGCCTAACGTCTTTTCGAGCGTCTTAACGCCTCGCTGATCATTTAATATGTGACCAAAATGTTCGCGGAAGTTTTGGAAAACCTCATCGTCCGAATCTATTGCGCTAATACCTGCCTGTATAGTTTTTAAAGAATCAGGGTGAATATGCCCTGTCTCATTATAAAACCTTGCGGCAGTTCGAGAGTCGCTTAAATCTTGGTTTTCATACTCTTTTGAAACGCTTTCTAAAGCTTGTGGGTCTAGCGGAGGACCGTTCTGTTTTCGGTTTCCAATCCTATTGGCAATATGCTCTTCCGTTACAGCCTTTGCGTAAGCAGTTTGGTAGGAATTTAATTTTTTNNNNGTATCCTGCCAATCTGGGTTATCGGAGCTATACCCTAGATTTTTAGCCATGCGGACTAAATCAGCAGGTTTAAACGCAGGTTTGCCTTCAACCAAATTGATTTCCAACATATCAATAGTATTGTGAAAGCTGGCTTTTCCTTCTTTTGCCCGTTTTTCCCAAAACTCTGTGTATTTTTTTCTTACGTCTGCAAAAACGTCTTGGGATATTACGTTTTCATCCCGCAATTGATTTGCCGTTGCCCATGCCCATCCTTGACGATCTACTTGCCCTGTAGGATCACCGCCGTCTGAACCCGGAAGCTCAATGTTTCTGAGTAGTGTTTCTTTCCAGTTTTTGTTTACCGACTTTTGAAGATCTCCATCTGGCCCTGCCATTTTGACCCAGAAATCATGGCTAATTAAGCCCTTTGTATATAAATCAGTTAATTCAGCACTGGTGTAAATATGGGAACCNTTAACAATATCTCTTTGAATTTGCTCNTTGTTNGCTTTNTGGACTTNNTTTTGCTGTCCAAGTTTGGCATCTGCAATAAGTTTTTGCTGAGCCTTTACGTCTTTTATTGTGCCCATTAATTTTCGGGTTTGTTTTTCTTGTTCTGCTGGGCTGATATTTAATGACGATAGTTTTGTTGCTTCAGCAAGAGCTGCCTCTAGCCCATGAAGCGTAAAAGTGCTTTTTACTGCAAATTGCTTAGAAACAGTTTCGGACAGCAAATCCAAATTGCTTAAAAGCTCATTTGCTTGGTCTTGAGTTCTGGACCCGTCATTAACTTGGGTGTTTATATTTTCTTCTATATTGGCTCTAAGAGAAGCAATGCGATTTGATGAATCGATTGGAGCGCCATCTTTATCAACCTGTTCTAAATTGCCTCCAGTTGCATATAACCTTAGTAATTCGTTAGTTGCGTTTTGCGTGTCTTCGTTTAATTGCGCGTTAGTATTTTCGCGTTGAATTTTTATACGGGATTCTAGCGCAGAAGCATGTATTGTATCCCGTATATGAACCAAATCAGGATTAATGCTGTCTGCAACCGCTGGCAGCGCATTTCCTGTAATAGCAGCAATTTTCTTGTCGAGCGTATTTAAAATAAGCTCTGGATCGCTTGGATTATTTAATAATGCTTCTTTAGCTTCACGGCGAAATTGGTTTTTAATATTTGCGCTATACGCACGTATTGCCGATTTTTGATAAACCTCTTGTTCTATTGTGCCGGGTTCATAGATTTCGTTATTATCTGTACTGTCATAAAAGTTTAAGTCAGTTAAAGGCTGAACACCGGAAGAATTAACACCGCCTAATTCTAAATCTTCCGTACTCGCATCAAAACGGCTTCCATAACTCTGTCCCAGCCTTTCAGCCGCGTTTAACCTTGCTCTTTGTTCTTCTTTTTTTCTTTCAACGGCTTTATCTACACCCCAATCCACAAACTGTTTGCCTAATGAAGACATNCCAGCAAATGAATTAGCCATAGCCGCACCGCCAGAGCCAACGCCGCCCATAGATACTCCAGTAAGNATGGAGCCTTTGCCCTTTGGCTTTAATGGAACGCTCATTAGCTTCTTGCCGCCATCATTGATCTGCCGCCGCTGACCAAGGAGCTAGCTATTTGAAAATTACGCTTAGAATTCGCTGCGCTTCTTTGCAAAGCATTATCTGCGCTTCGCAGTTGAAAGCCTCGTTTTTGAAAGCTTNTTGTCAGCTTGATATTTTTGATATCGCGATCTGCATCACCAAATGTCCGCTTTTTAATTGCTTTGGTCGTGCCTGACCCATCGGTAACACGCCCTTTTCCGGCAAGCGCCACTTGCTGCATAGATAGCGTTTCAGATAGCTCAGCGCGGCGTTCTGCTTCTTGCTGCATCGCCTGTATAGCCATCATATCATCTTCGTCATCCAGTGCAGCTTGCTGCATTGCTAACGAAGCTTTGGTATATTTGGCCTGTTGTGCNGAACTAGCCNCTGACATCGCTGTGCCAACAGCAATCATTGCAATTTCGGCGCTNGGCATTTTAAATCTCCACTTCTACAAACACGCCGTTTAGCGTCAAAGGCAAAGGCACGTCCTGCGTAATAGTTACAGTCGCTTGATCTGCCCCCTTCCATCCCAATAAATAAAACTCTTCATGTCCTGTTTTTGACACTGGCGCGGCTGAAAGATCGTCTGTTGTGTTTCGGATCAACAACCGACTTCCATCGACAATTATGTTAAAGGTTTCGACAACATCGACTATGCACCGAACAAGCCGCACAGGATCACCAACGCCGGGGCCGGTCCTTAAACTCACCAAGGCCGGAAGCGTTTCAACTGTTGACGTAAAGTTTAGCCCGACTTGTATATTATTAACGGTATTGCTCGATCCTAGGTCTAAATTACCACTGCCATCTACCGTAAAGGTGCCAAGAAAAAGCGACCTGTCAGTAGTGACATGCACCGTTTGATTGGCGAAATGCGATAAGCCTGTCCATGTGCTTTGTACGCTTCCGTTTGTTAAGGAAACGACTGAATCCATATCCAGTGATAAATCAAAATACTCAACGAATAGCTCATTGCCGCTGCCTAGATTGCGTTCGCTCACAAGGTACATGCGGTCAGCAATGTTGCTGATTGATTTAAACGATCCTGTCGTAGACCACTGAGACCAACCCGCGATCTTATTTTGACGCTCGGAAATAAACACCGCCACGGTGCCGTCAGAATTTATAAAGTAAGCGTATTGCTCTGCCTGTCCTGCTTCGCCGAGACTCACATCAAAATAAACAGGGTCTACGAGCAAATGTTCCGATAGATAGTTTAATGCATCTGCCCGAAACGATTGCTGTATGTCATCAAACAAAAACTCCCGCACTGTTGCTTTGTTGCGGGTTAGGAATATAACCCCGCCATCAAACTCTTTAGGCGGTATCTTGCCACTGCCGTAGCGGGTTTGTTTTTTATAGGCAATATCCGCAGGGCTAATAGAGGCTTCATCCGACTTTGGGATAAAGACTTCCATTGATTCCGTAAAAATCGCCAAATGATTAAGAGAAGCTGCACCGACAATTTGCAGCACCTGATCCTCAGAAATCTGCTCTTGAATGCTGTCGGCGGGCTCAGCCTCACCAGCATCAAAATTAAAGAATGCCGACACTTTTGAGGCGAAGTGAAAGTTAGGAAGATCGCGTGATCCAAAGAAATGAAGCCGCTGATCTGAAAACAGACATACTCTAGCGTGGCCCCTGACAGCAGAGAACACCTGTTCTTCAAAGTCTGCTTGAGCCGCTGTACCGCCAAGCGTTTCTCTAACCAATGCTGTTGCGGATGTACCGCTCGCAACCGCAGTAATTTTAAATTCTTTATATGCAGCAGCACTTCCCGTTCCATAATTAACACGGCAAATTGTGTTGATATGGTCTGACGTGAACAACGATGCTGACGCTGTAACCGTGATGGTGCCGCTTGTCGCGCTAAAGGCAAGCGTTACCGCTGCATCTGAAAACTTGTGATATGGCTGGCGCAATGGTGCGCCTGATGTGTCTTCTTCAAAAGCGTATGCTTCTAAGCTAAATGTTGTAGCGCCTGTTCTTTTAATCTTCTGCATCGGCATGTCAGGATGGGAAACAATCATCGTGTCGCCGGATTGCGTAGTATACAGACTGCCTACTTCTGATGCTGTCCAAGGGCAGCTTGTCAAAGCTGTGCAAGCTGTTCCGTCTCTGTGAAATATATCCGCCCGACCTGCCGAAAATATAAAAAAGTAGGCTTGATCGATGTTAAAAAGAAAACTGGCAGTTTGAACTGCATTGGTATGGGACAGCTTTGCTATATGCTTTGTGCCCGGTCTGCGGGTTAAGCCGCCCTGCACTAGCTGTCTAAGGTTTCTTACCTGCTTTGCACCATTTTCATATGCCGCCATATCAATGCGCGACGACATGCGAGGTGAAAGTTCCCCGGAAGAAAAATTTGTCCTAAAACTAAAAATTCTGCCCATTATTATCTCGTCTGGGCAGTTAATCGAGTCAGTCTAATAGACTTGTTACTGGTTTGCTTCCCAACACGCGCTTTTGCTTTGGCAAATTGAGCTTCAGCCTTTTTGGCAAACGCTTCTGCAATTTCTTCTTTTCGCGTAATAGAAAGCGCATATGCTTCAGCCAATGCGAGGACAACCCACATGGTAAACGCAGGATGCCAAGTGCTTTCATCAGCGCGGTATGTAAAATCTATAATTACTTCGTTTTCTTCGTCTGCATCTACAAACAGCTTGTCTTCAAAAATGTCGTATTTTTGCTCAACGCCATTAACTCTAACGCTTTCAATCGTCATCGGCGCGGGACTTGTGGGAAGCTGAAACGCATTATCAAAGTTTACGAGTGGCGTACCTGTGACCATTACCAACTGTTGTGATCCGCTGGCAAAGTCCCAATAATTGGCGGCCAGACAATCTTCTATGACTGTTTCATAGATTTGCCGACTGACAACTTTTTCGATTTCAGAACCATCAAAGGATGTGATCTGGTTAGCTCCGACCATGACCAGAGCCTTACTAGCAACTTCCGGTTTGGTTAAAGCCATTCGACTTCTCTATTTTTGGGGACGTAAAAAAGTAACTTTGTTCGGCTTGAACAGTTCCAGCGCAGCGCCGCCTTTCGACTTGCGTATGCGGGAAACAGCAGAGGCTTTCGCCCCTGCTTTTTTCCGTCTTGGCATCAATCGGTATCCGTTCCGCCAAGAGCATTAAGATCGGCTACATCAACAACAGTCCCGTTGTTTGCATTTACGATCATGTGACCAAATGCCGGGGTGCCGTCTTCATCGGCAGATACATAAATGATGTCGCCAACATTCAAAATATCCGCTGATGCATTGAAGTAACCTGCACTGTCAATTACAGCCGCAGTATCATCGCTCCGGTACGACCAAATCGACCGTCCGTCGCCATAAGCCAACAAGGCTAGTTTTGTAGTTACATATGCCATTGAACAAACTCCTTATTTTTTGAGGTCTGCTTTGAAGCAGCCGTTAGCGTCAATAAGGACCGCGTTCATTTGCATTTTAGCGAGGCTGAAGTGACTGTCCTTCGTATTGTAGTATTGAAGGTTCAGTGACACGTCTTTACCCACCGCATGTCCGACAGCAGTTCTGTGATAGAACAAGCCACGGCGATCCGCGTCGGAATTGATTGAATCAAGACCAGAGTGCGGAATCCAAGTGAACGAAAGCCATTTCTTAGCTTGAGTGCCTTCGCTCAAAGGCATTTCGTCGGTTGGGACATAATCCTGAGAAGCAAACTGATCGAGAGAGAGCAGTTGCGTCCAGTTTTCCCAAGCAACAATTGCAAAACGCTCTCCATCATCGGGAACATCGTTGTTGCCGAAGTTTTCGAGCATCGTCATGCAATAGGCTAAAGTGATACCGTTAGTGGTTTCGTTAGCCGCGCTTGACGTAGTTTCACAAGCGTCAATGATTTGGTCATCGGTTTTCCGTCCCAAAGCAGCAGCACCACTTTGTTGGGCAACCATGAACTCATCATGCTCGACGCGAAGCAGGTCCATGTCGTCAATCCACTCACCTGCAAACCAATCCTCAAGGGTTACGTTCACATTTGTGTGACTGATATTCATAGGTTTGATGTCACCAGCCCTAGCTTTTTGGCTCGCGGCACCCTTACCGGCTTTTTGGAAAGTTACTTTGTTTTTTGTGGCAGAATTACGGGTACGAACCGTGTTGCGAAGCTTGGAGCCCATACGCTGATAAGCGAGCTTAATTCCGGCTTCAAATTCTTCCACAAAAGCAGTTGAGATGGTGTTTTCGTTTGCCATCGTTATAGCTCCTGAGAGTTAAAGATTAAAATCCGGTTAATCCCGCAGCGTCTTCGTGAGTTAATCCTTTCGGGCTCAGAGGGGCGATTGGGGCCGTTGAAATAAAATTGGCCCCAACATCCCCTCTTGGTCTATTCACATTGCTATCCGCGAGCTTCGCGCTCTGCCAACAATGCCCACGCAGATCGAACACGTTGCAGGGTCGCCGCGTCACCTCGCCTGTACTCAGGAGAGTTTTGTAGCTCGGCTATGTCTGCGCGAGTTAAGCGTTCTTGGAAATGACCAGTGTCTTCACCGACCATAAATTTAGGCTCGCCCGCTAATTCCATGATTTCTTCAACCGCTTCAATCATTTCTGACTGAACCGCCAAGCCGCTCATGGTTTCATATGCGCCTTCCGATAAATGCCGTTGGCACCATGAATTAACACGCTCGCAGCGCATATCGGAGTATTCGCCTAATTTTTGCTTTTCAACATCGTAATCCGGCACTTTAGCCAAAGATGATCCGATGTAGGCTTCAGCAAGCTCATTAAACTTAGCTTGAGGCACATTGTATTGATGCAAAATATCCTTTGCTGTCGTGAGCAACGGATCGTTTTCATCAACTTCAAAATTATATCCGTCTGGCAATATCAACGGATCAAGGTCGAGTTCGTACCCGCTGGCTTCTTCTGGGACGCCTTTTGGGATTTCAGACCGTATGTCGTTTGCAACTTCTTCTCGCAAATCCTCAGTACGCATAAAAATGCGGCGCTCTGCTTGAGTATAAGCTTCCGACAAGCTTGCACCCATTGCTTCGTGATTTAGCGATCCGTCTTCTTGAAGGTATTGAGTTCCGTCACCCCAAAGCTTTTGCGGAAAATAATCGGGTTTGTTTGGGTCTGTCGCTTCTGGCGCGTCCGCGCTTTGCGCTTCTGCTTCA
>NHFY01000085.1 GCA_002170165.1 Flavobacteriales bacterium TMED123 | reverse complement strand
GCTATGCCCGACCCCATTACTCGCCAGAGTACTTTTGGGGAAGAAGTTGAGCGGGGTGTCACACGTAGTTTAGAAGCCAAACGATTAGGTATTGAGCAACTGTTGGGGGATGACTCTAACCAAGCTATTTTAGATTCCATCCAGCGTGAACGGGAAACAGCCGAAGGGTTAGGTATCCCTCCTTCTTTAGACAGAATTACCAGTATTGCCAAAGAAGATGGCCCACTTAGGGCTGTGGGTGAAGCTGTAACTGATATACCAAGAGCTGCGGGTCAACAAGCAGGTGTGTTAGCTACGATGGGTGCAGGTGCAAGAGCAGCCTCAATGTTAGCCCCCGGTATGTTAAAAGTTCCTGCTGGCATTATTGGTGGTGTAGCTGCCCTTACCCCTGATTTAGCCGCCTCCAGTATGCAACGTAAAGCACAAGAGCAGATAGCACGTGGGGAAGAAGTAGACGTTGATGTAGGGGATGCGTATAAAACCGCAGGGTTGCAAGCTGCATTAGAGGCAGGTGGTACAGCTTTATTTTTAGGTAAAAATTTACTTCGTGCTATTACCGGAATAGGGCGTTCTTCTGCAACCAATACAGCAAGACAAGCCGATGCGTTACGTCAAGCTGCACAAAGAAGTGTGGCAGGAACCACTGCTCGTGGTTTAGCAAGGGGTGCTCCTGAAATACCAATAGAAATAGGTCAACAAATTTTAGAGCGTGATTTTGCTGGTTTAGACCTTACTTCTGATGAAGCGTTAGCTGAATACGGTGAAGCGGCGTATTTGGCTGGTCTAGTAGGTGGTTCCTTTGGTGTAACGGGTAGTTTTGCTGACCGATTAGTAGCTGGTCAAGCTGTAGCCCCCACTCCTCAACAAGAAGCAGCCCAAGTTTTAGAAGAAGTATTTAATGAACCTGATGCCCCAGAGCAGACAGTAGCACAAGCCACAGGGCAAGAGACTACTGTTGGGGAAAAAGTGGCTCCTGAACCTACACCTGAAACTGCTCCAGAAACTACTGATACAGAAACCACAGAAACTATTGATACACAAACCGTAGAAACTGAAGCTGCACCTGAAGCTACTCGTGAGGACACTAGGAAAGCAGAAGAAGAATCACGCAAGGCAGAAGAAGCACAAGCGGCTGAAGAGGTAGTAGTTAAAACAGAAGAAAATGTTGCACGTCAAGAATTTACACCTCAAGAAGTTACACCAGAGCAACGCACAGCCGAACAACAGTATGCGGCTGACATGGCGGCTAGAAGACAAGCGGCTGGTCGGGGAATAGCCCCTGAAGGTAGGACAGAAACAAAAGGATTTTTTGCACCTGACTATTCTGGATTTGACGAACCTATAAGTTTAAGGGATGAAGAACAAGTTGATGTAAGTGATGCGGCTGGAGAAGTCGTAGTTAGTGAGAATGAAGAAGTTGTAGTTAGTGAAAACCAAAATGACAATCAAGCAGATTTAAACACAGAAGTACTTGACAAAGAATTTGCAGACGGACTTCAAACACAGGTAGATGAAGAACAGGCCAATGTGGACACCCCTCCAGTTGATACTGCTCCAGTTGATACTTCGCTTGACGTTAGCCCTTTACTTACCCCCCAAGGATTATTGGATGCAGGAATAAGTAAGACAGGGATAGACAAGTTTTTCAAGAATAGGAAAACCAATCGCATTGCTAATTTTGTAGAGGGATTAGAATCTACCAATGAAAATTTAGCGCGACAACAAGAAGATTTAACAGCGTATGCTGCCAATGGGGTTTCTAAAAAACAAAGTGATGCGGCTCTTGCTCAAGCTGCAAGGATTGCTACAGAAATAGATAACCGTGCAAAAGTGCCTGAAGATCAAATCATAGGTGACGAAGGCCAAGCTGTTGCCATTGTTGATGAGAGAGGAGCAGAGGAAGAGCAAGACAGTGATGTAGTGAGAGGAGACCAAGAAATCTCTCCTACAGATGAATCTTCTAACGTGGAAGAAGAGGTAGTAGCCGCTGACCTAGTGGCCCTACAGAGTGAATTAACTACCAACCCAGATGGAGATGTAGCAGCTTATTTTAAAGATGAAATACCTTCTGTAGGTGGGTTTATTACTAACGTTACACACGCAACCGATTTTGAACAAAAGGCTCGTGTAGAAACATGGATTAAGGAAAACCTTTCTCAAACAACTAGAAGAGAATACATAAACGCTGTAAAAGCTATGAAAAAAGACTTGATAAAGGAGGGGTTTTTAGATGGTAATGAGGATTTTCTTTTACTAGAAGGGGTTTCTAAATTAGCCCCTCCAGTTGCCCCTAATGTGTTGGAGTCTTTGCAGGATGGTAACCTAACACAGGCATTGACTAACCTACGGTTAAGTCAGGGAAGAGGTAACAGGGATGTGGCGCGAATCATTAACGCGCTGTCAAAGGGTATAGGCACAACTCAAGTTGAACTAAGAAGCAACGTAGTAGATAACTTTGGTCGGCCAGCAGCCGGGTATTTTTCTCCACGCACTAACACCATTGTACTTAATCAAGACGTGGCTGTTTCTACACACACTCTTTTACACGAAGTAGTTCACGCAGTAGCTTCAGCTCAGTTAGCTAACCCTGCAAGTCCCGCAGCACGACAAATGAGAGCGTTGTTTGATGCTGTTAAAGACAGGTTAGGTACAGCTTACGGTGCACAGGATGTGGATGAGTTTGTCTCGGAAGCATTGGGTAACCCAGAATTTCGTGCAGAGTTAGGCCGAATAAGTCGGGATACTAAAGGAGGAAACGCCCTTCAGCAGTTCGTTAACATCATTAAGAATATGATTAGAGCACTAAGAGGGTTGCCTTCTCGTGCTATTAACTCTGTACAGAGTGAAGTCGATGCCTTGATGGATGAGTTAATTGCCCCCGCACCAGAATTTCGTAATGCTGATGATATGTTTCTGGCCTCTACTCCCCAGCAACAACAGAACATACTTACCCGATCAATGGCAGCAGCCGCAGGTAAAGTAACTAACACAGATGTCCAAGAAGTGGGAGACTATCTAAACTCTGCTAATGCGTTAAGACGACAGGCCACATTAAATATATTGCCTTTAGACAGTATTGCTAGACTTGCAGAACGAGAGTTTCCTGTGTTGGCCGCAGCTATCAGAGAGTTGTTTAGCATCATTAATCAAAAACGTGGCAGCAGGAATGAGTACCTTGAAAAGATAAGAGGTACAGCCAGAGAAATAAAAGCAGCTTTTAAAAATGATCCTGAAGCACGAAAACTTTTTGGTCAGCTTGCTACCGAAAGCACTCGATTAGGCTATGACCCTACTCGTGATTTAGATACTTACATAAAGTATTACTACACTTATTTTGATCCCACTACTAACCAGAAAAAATCAAGCATCGGGTATACCACTGAAGCTGAACGTAATGCTGCTCTTAAGAAAGACCAAGCAAAACCTGAATTAAAAGATGTGCGCTTCCTTAGACGCAACCCGGAAGAAGAAAGCGAGGCAAGAAAAAAATACAACTATGTAAAGGATATGTACAACAAGCTTAGTGGGCCACAACAACAAGCTTATGTAACTCTACGTGATGCCTATTCAGAAGTCTTTGAAGACCTTAAGGCTACACTTCTTGCTCGATTAGAAAGTATTGAAGCTGACCCTGCATTAAAGAAAGATTTCAGAAACAAGCTACTGTACGAAGTACTTTACCGCCAAGAGATAAGCCCTTACTTCCCACTTTCTCGTAAAGGTAATTTGTGGCTTACCTATCAAGGGATTGATCCTTTTTCCAGAGGGGCTAATGGGGAATTACAGGTTGGTACATTTAAAGAAACGTTTACTACAGACATAGACAGAAATAGACGCATAAGAGAATTACGCGCTGATCCTGTGTTTAGACAAGAACTAGCTCAAATATCACCAGCGTTAGCTGCAAGTGTTGATAATGATGACTTTTTTGCAACCAGAGACATTAGTGAAAAAGAAACCTTTGAAAGGATGGGTGAAACAGCTTTTGGTATGGCATTGCTCGCAGAAGTAAAAGGTGCTGGAGCCGAAGCTATAAGTAAAGTAAGGCGAGATGCACTAGACGCAGGAAAAAGTGAAGCGGAAGCTGATGCTGCTGCTAATGAAACTTCACAAGGGAGAGCACAGCTAGAAAAGATAGTGCTTGAAGCTGTTATTAGAGCCGCACCTGAACGCTCTTTGTTACGCACCTTTCAACCACGTGCAGGTACTTTAGGTTATGAAACTGATGCCATCACTACTTTTGAAGAACGAATGCCAATTTTTACTAATCAGGTAAACACTTTACGGTATGCTCTTCCTTTGGAGCAAGTGGGCAATAAAATAAACCAAGCAGCAATAGCCGAGTCAGGAGTAGGGTCTGCGAATAGGCAACAGTATGCTAAACAAATAGCAGACCATGTTCAAAAATACATAACGTTTGCTCAAAATCCTAACCTTTCTAACTGGAGTAAAATTGGTAAGTCATTAACTTTCCTTTGGACGCTTGGGTTTAACGTAGCTTCGGCCATCATAAACTTATTTATTCTACCCACCGTTGTGTTTGCGTATTTAGGTGGGAAGTACGGCTACACTAAAACTATGCGGTACATGATAAGAAATACAGGGCGTTACTTTAACACTGGCACAAGTAGAGATATAAAACGATTTGGTGGTGACCCCATTGAATCTTTTGCATACCAAGGGCCGGGGCTAGGCAATGTGAATTACAGTGCAGGGGATGTGCCTCAAGGTCTTGAAGATTACTCCATCCTCCAACAAGTTCTTATACAGGAAGGTTATGACAACCAAACTACCATAGGAGACATGTTAGACACGGACACTCCTGTGTCTACAGGTATTAACAATATAATGGGTTACGTGTTCAATCAAACTGAACGATTGAACCGCCATGTTACTGCTATGACTTATTACGATTTAGAAATGGAAAATCAAGGTGGTGCAGCTAATCTTACTGACGACCAAAAAAGAGACATAGCCAGAACAGCTATTCTTGAAGCCGAGTACACTAATAGCGGAGCATCCATAGATACAGCTCCTACTGTTAGTCAAAGTGACGTAGGTAGTTTAGCATTTATGTACAAACGTTTTGGTGTATCAATGATGTTTTTCCAAATAAGAACGTTGTTTGATACTGTAAATTACCTTTACAGGGCAGCATTTGGCAAAGGGCCAGCCACAACAACTTTGGGTGGCAGAGAATTAGGTACAGAAAACATTGATGGAAATTTATCAGAACAAGAAAGAATTGCTTTAGAAAGAAAACAAGCTTTAAGCCAAGGTGCTATGCTATTTGCGAGTAGTGCACTACTAGCAGGAGCACAAGGTGTGCCTTTAATTGGAACTGTGCGATTTATTTGGAATCAAACAAAAGACGATGATGACGAAGATTTTGATAGTGCTTTAAAAGGATGGGTAGGAGGAGAACCTGTATTTTATGAAGGGGTTCTTAATGCAACTACTGGAATGGACATTGCTCCACGTATTGCTATGAACTCATTATTGTATCGCACAATGCCTAATCAAGCAGAACAAAGTTTAATGGAAACTGCTGCCGAACAATTAGGTGGCCCTGCATTAAGTTTGTTAACACGGATGTTTGGGGAAAATGGAACGTTAGAATTGTGGAAAGACGGGGCAGAACAAAATGACCCTAATCTTTTTTACCGTGGGTTAGAACGAGCTGCCCCAGCCGCTGGTGGAAACATTATGCGTTTTAGTCGTTACGTCAGCGAAGGGGGTGCACAAAACTTACGAGGTGATTACATTCTTAAAGATGTAACTACAGGAGGTTTGATAGGCCAGTTGTTTGGCTTTGCTCCTGCGTCTTATACTCGACAGCTAGAACAAAATGCACGTGACAAAGCTATTGACATAGCTGTAAGTAGAGAAAGAACTAATCTACTAGGAAGAAATAATACAAGAATGCGTTTAGGCATCCCTGATAATTCTTTGGACGCTGACATTGACGATTTCAATATGAGGCATCCTGAGTACCCTATAACGACTGAATCAAAAGACAGGTCTTATGCGGCTTCTACTCGTATGGATATCACAATGGATTTGTTTGATGGGGTAAGTATTTCTACTCCTCGCCAACTACAAGTGCTTATGGAACGAATGTACGATGCAGGAGATTCATTTTAAAAGTTTATTTTTTACGCCACACTCGCACTCCATATTTTCCGTCTTCAATCGTTACCCTTGAAATAATATTACGTTTAGTAAATCGGTTTACACGAACCACATGATTGACTGCTTTAACAGTATTTATAGCAGGAATAAAAACAGATGACCCCGGCACAAACTTATCCCACTCTACTTTAATTGGTATACCGTCAGGAGCAATATCAATTAACCGTGTGTTGCTCATCCACTTTTTCCTCAAACAAAGAAGTAGATTCATTATCCGTAGCTACATACTTGTCATGGTTCCACGATAACTCTAAAACATGTTGTGTGGGGAGGTCAATTTTAGTGCCCCTACCTAACCGCATTTTCATACTTCGACCACCCAATTCTTTAACTATAAGCCCTCTAATGGCATTGTAATGATGCCCTTGTTTTACAACCCATTCCTTAAATGGTTTTGGTAATATGTACAGTTTGTTAATGTCATATTCGTGTCGTCCTACCCACTGAAACATAGGGCTATTGTCTGGTGTAATAAGGTGCTCCATATTACTACCCCCACGGCTATCGTCTGTACTCTTAACACGCAGAAATCCACGTGGGTGATCTTGATAAAATTGACCTATCAAATCCCCTATATCTATTTCCATGTCTTTCATGTCGTGACGCATTCTTTTAAGCTTTGCTATTATCCAAGTATAAAAATCATCTAACTCCCAATCAATCAACTTAAGGTGTTTAGCAATCATCGCCCCTGTAAATGTTGCCCCTGCTTGGGCTGACCAAAATCGGTTTTGTGAATCTAACCCAGCATCCAAAATTATCTTTTCTATATTAGAATTAACTTCTTCACTTACTTTGCTTTTGTTTTGTAAAAGATGGCGTATGTATATCTCCCCTGCATGACCGTAGTTATTATACAAGTCCTCATTTAACGCCCGTGCTAATAAAGTTTCGTCTGCTGAAATCAATTTTTTGTGGACAGCTCCTTCCATGACTCGTTGGGCTTCTCCTTTCGGTAATGAACGGAATTTAATTATTTTGTCCAATAAACTTTGATTGCCAGTAGAACCACATAAAAAGCTCCACCCTTCTCCTCTAAACCGTTCTTTATTATTAGGGGAGTTGGATTGACGATTACGCTGTTCACCGTCACTGACTGCATACGCAAAGTTACTAGACTCTTTAGGTTCAAGGTTAGAGAGTTCATCTACGTACAAAACAATATTTTTATATATTTCGGCACGATTCCAAATAGAGTTACCTGTATCCTTNCCTTTAAGAACTAACCGTTTTGGGTCACCCCACACGGACGCTCCTGCAAACATACCTGTGGTTTTACCATACCCAGACTCCGCACTCGTTAAATGGTAAATAGCTCCTGCAATGTTGGGCACAAATTCCATTAAAGGTGAACCAAATGATAAAGCAAACATGTACTGATGCTCTTCAAATCCGGGGCGATTATAAAATTTAGTAACCCGTTTCCATCCTTCTAAATTTCCTTTCTCCATAAAAAAAGGAAAGTACTGAGCTGTACGTGCNCCCGGNGGGTTAGATAAAGTTTGGTGAGCAAAAATTTCTTTATCACCTACTACAAAAGATTCACAATCTTCAGTCCACCCAAACTGAGTGCGTACATCTATTTGATCCATGTTTTCCCTGAGTTCTTCTACCCAAGCTTTAACGTACTGCATTAAGTTCTCCGCATCTTTCCTTAATAAAAATACGTCATTCATCCCCATAACAGTTCTAAAACTTTCAGGTGATGATAACTCTGTACCTATCCCCATAAACTCACGAACTCCCTCTCGTTTTGTATGGTGTCTAAATACATAGCATGGGCCATCTACAGGGTCAAGCAATCGTCTTACAGGGTAGATATCTTCTTTGTANACTTCTATTTCTATAGGGTTTCCTTTTTTGTCTTTAGCCTTTTTGTACACCCCTCCATGTGCGCCTCTAAAATATGGAAAAGGGTAAGTAGGAATTTTGTAAGTTGAGGGTACAGGAGTTAACAAATTAGGATTAGGGTCTAAAGCAACCACCTTACCACTGGAGTCCACAACACTTTCCTCTTCTGTGGCCTCCATAACTTCAATGCACAAACTAATAGGGGATTTTAATTCTCCTTTATGTACGCACCCCTTACACCCTTCAGGGTAATATTCTTCAAACGTAGTACAGTGATGAGGGGCTTCAATAGAAGCAAGTACTGTGTTTGTTTCTTCCGCTGTATAAGTAGGGTGACCTTTAGAAATTTCATGGGCAAGCACCGCTGACTCTTCACAAACTTTTACAATAGATAACGTAGCTAACCATTGGTTGTAAGTTAAGTCTTCAGGATGTTCCACTGCCCTTAATAGTTGATTGCATCCCTTCCCCTCTGCATAAGTCCCGTCCAACAAACGTGTAAACCTTTTGCGTTTGTTGTTCATAGCTGCATTCATCGTAGCAATATCATGCTCAGAGAAGTGCTTGCTAGAAGATACT
>NHFY01000084.1 GCA_002170165.1 Flavobacteriales bacterium TMED123 | reverse complement strand
AAACGCGCCTCAATTGTTCGCCAGTTTAAAGGGGAATTACCGGATAACCTGATTCTGGTATTCTCAAATCCTAGGATTGATAAGGTTATTTATATACCTAGGGGCTTCCATAAGGTTTTTAATAACGTATCCCCAGACAGTAATATAAAACAAAACTGCACCGGGAAGAAATGTATGGACTGCCTACTGTGCTACCGCAAGGGTTCCGCAACGGATGTTATTGTTGAGGCGGTAAAGTAACTAAATCAGAAACTGGTCTGACCACTGAACCGCCTGTAATGGGCGGTTTTTCTTTTGCGTTCTGAATAACTGTTAAACCGTGTTGTAACACGCCCTGCAAGGCCCTTAGTTGGCCTGCACGGCCTGATTACGACCCCTTAGTACCATCCCATAGGGTAAGGTCTATCTCGCGTCTGACGGCCTTAGAATCACGCTGATAGACGGTCTTAGGTTTGTGCCTATATCCCTTGTAGTTGTTATAGGAATGTTTCTGCACTAGGTTTCGCCGTCTGGCCCGTGTTGTTTTATCGCTACTCATTGTTGTATTTATGCAACAGTTATTATTTAGACGTAATACAGGACAACCCCCTATGTGATAGGATATAACCTTAAGGCTGGGATTCTATCAGGGACATATAATACACGCCATATGTGAGGGCGGTGATCCCTTGCGGGAATTACATCACTTAAACCTGATTTGACACTTCTCCCTGCTTACGTCTTGATTGCAGGATACGGTTATCGCGCCGGGGTTGTCAGTCAAGCGCGTCCCAAACCTATTCCCTAGTCGGCAGATGGTGGCAGGAACGGAGCCACATAATTAAATAGTCTACCACTACAATACGTATTATACACGAAAAAGATATTATGCTCAATACTATTATCTATTAGTGATTATCCCTTTAATATCAATGACTTAAATTAATTAGATAAAAATGTGCAGATTGTTGTTGACAGACCTGAATCCATCCTGTATCATTCGGTTACATACTCAAAACAGGGAAAGAAAAATGAAACAGTCAGACGCTATTAGAATTCACAATGAGGCGGTAGCCATTGCGCAAAAGGCTACTCAGGAACACTATGAAGAACATGGGGAATGGGATGCTTGCGGGTTTGCATGGGTCAAGATTACCCCCGCTACTCAATCATTCGCCAGACAGTTAAAGAAGGCGGGTATCGTGGAAAACACGGCATGGAATGGCGGGTATGATATCTGGAATCCATCTGGCCACGCCACCCAAAACATATCATCAAAAGAGGAGGGTGCTGTCGCCTACGCTAGGCATCTTGAGGCCAACGGTGTGAAATGCTACGCACAGTCGAGGTTAGACTAATGAGCGGCGCAAACTTAGATGGTTACAATTACGCATGGAAAAAATCAACCCTCAAGTCAGATCTTGAAAAAAAAGTAAGGCAGAGGATAAAAGAAAATATAAGGGTTGACACACTGGAAGAAGGTATGATACAATTGGTGGCAGTATTAGCGCTGATGAATCAAACGATGGATCAAATAGAGGAAAAAGAAAATGCTAACTAAAGAAAANTNNGATAANNTCAANTGGGATNTGNTNNANTANTCCACNAANNNAATGCACANNTANATCAANGAATCTACCATNGAAAANGTTTGGGANTTNCTTGANAANGANATTGANTNNGAAGANNTTGNNGANTNNACNTNNGANAACTACGGNGAATNAAATGACTAAACTGNTTGACGCAGTNGNAAGAGATTTNAACGCCTTNTNNAAATCACAGTCTTATGCNGANGATTTTGATGAGGCCGTGAATGAAAGAATGCAACAGGANGTAGNCAAGTATTTTGACAATCTCATNGTCAGTGACGTTAANGCATACATGGATNACAANAATGAACTAACAATTGAACTGGATGGCGATGGGTTCAGGATAACNCCAGAGGCTTTAGAGAAACTGGTTAAGCACGGGGGATTCCTGCTCCAAGAATACGATGATGCCATGTCAGAAGAGAATGACAAGCAAAGACAGTGGGACTAGCGGTAATTGACAGGTGATGCTGGCATCTGCGAGTCTGGTGGGGGCGCTAGTTCGACCTCCATTTCACCCCCACTAGACGTCCAGTTTAATTATGATTGAGAAGAGAGCATTAAGGATACTCAGAAACATCCCCAAAAGAATGGTGGCGACTGTACGCCACCAAGGGGATGTGGAGTCTGAGACAATGATGAAGAGTGCGGTCAAATGTCTTAACATTCTATCCCGCTCCCACAAAACTACGAACAAGATGATGATTGAGGCGTGGAAAATATACTTGCGTGTCCAGAATATGTCTGGTAGAATACCTCAAAAGTTCCTAGACAATGACCACAATAACCCTATGCGGGTGGAGACTTCAAACAAGGTCAGGATCAAGGGAATGGATTGGAGCAAGTTTTACAACACNCACCTTAAACCATTCGATCAATACTACCGACATGGTGGCAACTGGAGATACGGCAGATGGAAATCACAGAAAAAGAATTAAAGCGGTACGATAGTGTTGGNTCNGTTGAGCGTAAGGTCAGGCCGTCTAATGATTTTACCAGCGAAGTCTTCGACTTCTTCTACAATGAAGAGCAATTGCAGGGGGTCAAACTTCCATTCAACCAGTTTGACAATAAGTTCAGACTGCGNGGNGAAGAGTTGACAATNCTTGCGGGGATTAATGGCGCGGGNAAATCCCTGCTTGCCTCTCAGTGCCTACTGTCCGCTATGGATCAGGGCCACAAGTGCCTCTCAGTATCNCTNGAGATGAGTCCTAAAGCGCANNTGGCTAGGATGTGGCGNCAGGCATCACTGCAAAACAAACCAGACATGGANGCGGGGTTGCAGTTTACCAAGTGGAGCAATGACAAACTGTGGTTCTATGACCAACACGGCACAGTCAACCCTCGCGTCCTGCTGTCTGTCATGCGGTACGCTTACGACAAACTAGGCATTGATGTATTTCTAGTAGACTCCCTGATGACCATGAATCTAAACAGCGATGATTGGAACGGTCAAAAACAGGTGGTGCAGGGGCTTGCCAATACAGCCAGACAGTTAGGGGTACACGTTATACTTGTGGCCCACGCTAGGAAAGGGTCAGTCAGTNAANGACAGGCTAGACAAATGGAGTGTCGCGGGNTCTGCTGATATCACTAACAGGGCAGACAACGTAATCATTCTGGGCAGGGTGCATGATGACCCAGAGATTGACGCATACCTAAGTCTTTGTAAAGCAAGGCATTTTGATGGGGCTGAGATGGATTTAGATTTGAAACTTGACTTAGCCTCAATGAACTATTACCATGATGGGCAATTACCAAAAGCAATATTGCAAACTCCACCCAAGGGTGGTATAATGGGTGAATTAGATAGAGTTGCACTAACAGAGGGGATCAATGAAAACATCATCCGCAAAGTCCAAGGGCAGAAGACTCCAGCAATGGGTCAGATGTCTGTTAATTAGTACCTTTGATCTAGAGTCAGATGATGTACACTCACGCAGTATGGGAGCAGGGGGTGAGGATGTTATGCTCTCCCCAAAGGCTAGAGCGATCTTCCCATACAGTATTGAGTGCAAGAACGTGGAGAAATTAAATTTGTGGGAGGCTTGGAAACAAGCAGAAGCAAACGCAGGGGGCTACGAACCCTTGCTAATTATTAAACGCAACAGGCAAAAACCTTTGGCAGTCGTAGATGCTGAACATTTTATAGGAAAATTAATATGAAATATGTAGAGATAGCGTTGAAGAAACCCTTTGCTAATCACAAGTGGCGTAAAGGTTACAAGGGTGGTAAAGACTTAGTGTATATTGATGCGCGAGATGTAATGAACCGACTGGATGAGGTGTTTGGTGTTGGTGGTTGGCAAGCACATTACGAAAGTGTAGGTGGCCGTATGATCTGTAAGTTGGCTTGCAGGATTGACGGTCAGTGGGTTACTAAGTCTGACGGCGCGGGTGATACTGACATTGAAGGCGACAAAGGGGGCATTAGCGATGCCTTGAAGAGAGCCGGAGTCCTGTGGGGAATTGGACGCTATCTCTACTACCCTTCAGCCTTTGATTCAAACAGGAAACCCGCAGAGTGGGCTACGCCAGAGGGTTATGATAAACTTATGGAACAACGTCACAACAAAGACATAGAACAATGGAGAAAAGATTATGAAAGTGCGCTCTAAGAACAAAAAAGAAAAGCAGTACGATCAGTTGCAGTTAGACCAAGCAAGGCGTGACTTGGCAGAAGAGGCTGTAAAGTTTGCCCAAGAGTTTGCTGAGTGTGAGGGGGATGTGTACTACTCCACCTACAGGGAATTCTCAAACAAGTCTTGGCATTACGAGAGAGAAAAAGAAAACGCCGCAATGTCAAAGGTTGGGCCTACTTGGGATTGGGAAAACAAAGTATGTGGAGAATACAGATACAATGGAATTTAGAACTGAACTAGGCGAAACTATTTTTAAGCAGAAGTACGCAAGCAACCCTTATGAAACGTGGGAGGATAAAGCACACACCGTAGTCAATAATGTATGCGGTACATACGATGGTAAAAAGAATAACTTGATGTCCAAGTCTGACCAAGATCAACTGGTTCAGTACATATCTGACTTTAAGTTTATGCCCGGTGGCCGATACCTGTGGTACGCAGGGAGAGAGGCTAGGTTCTACAACAACTGTTACCTTCTGAGGTTGGAAGAGGATACCAGAGAAGAGTGGGCTAGTGTAACGCAGAGAGCAATGTCCTGCTTGATGACAGGTGGAGGCATTGGGGTGGATGTATCCATAGCAAGGCCGTCAGGCAGACAACTCAGGCGCACAGGTGGGGTTGCCTCCGGCCCCATCCCCCTTCTGCACACCTTGAATGAGGTCGGCAGGAATGTCATGCAGGGTGGCAGTCGGAGGTCTGCCCTGTATGGCTGTATGAACTGGCAACATGAGGATGCCGCTAATCTACTTGAGGCCAAGAACTGGCACAACATGAAGGCTGGGGATACTACCCTGTCTGCTCTTAAACAGGCAGACTTTAACTTTCCTGCCCCATTGGATATGATGAACGTCAGTCTGAACTATGATGATGCGTGGCTAAACACTGAGGCGCGGGGTTCTGATCCCATCTTTGTTAAGAATGTGCGTCAGGCTATGATGACAGGTGAACCGGGATTTAGTTTTAACTTTGGAGAAAAAGAAAATGAAACGCTTAGAAATGCTTGCACTGAAATTACGAGTGAAGATGACAGTGATGTCTGTAATCTTGGCTCTGTCAACCTTGCAAACATTGATTCTATTGAAGAGTTTCGTGAGGTGGTTGGGCTTGCGAGTAAGTTCTTGGTATGTGGACTTATCAGGGCGCAATTACCTTATGAGAAAGTTGAAGAGGTAAGACAAAAGAACAGTCGTATAGGGCTTGGACTTATGGGTATGCACGAATGGTTACTCAAACGTGGGCATAAGTACGAGATGACAGATGAACTTAAACAATGGATGAAAACTTATGAACGAGAAAGCAAACGATCCGCTGACGCTCATTGCGACAGGCTTTTTCTCAACCGTCCTAAAGGCTACCGAGCAATCGCTCCGACAGGGACAATTAGTATTCTCGCGGGAACAACCAGTGGCGTGGAGCCAATCTACGCCGTGGCATACCGCAGGCGCTACCTTGCAGATGGAACAAGATGGAAGCATCAGTTTGTCGTTGATGGTACGGCCCAAGAACTCATTGACTCAGGAATAAAACCAGAGAACATTGAGTCTGCTGTTGACCTAGCCTTTGATCCTGAACGCAGGGTGAAGTTTCAATATGAACTACAGAAGCACGTTGACCATGCTATCAGTTCCACGTTGAACCTTCCTGCTTGGGGAACGGAATCAAACAATGAGGATACTGTGGTTGATTTTCAAAAGATCATTGCTAACTACGCCCCCGGATTAAGGGGTCTGACAGTGTATCCTGATGGGGCTAGGGGTGGTCAGCCTATAACGTCAGTGCCTTATGAAGAGGCGCACAGCAAGCGTGGCGTTGTGTATGAGGATAACAGTGAAGAGCAATGTCTGAGTGGCGTATGCGGGATCTAAGCAAAAACAAGAGGATCAAGAGCAAGCCTTACCTTGAGTGGGTAGCCACACTGCCATGCGCCTCTTGTGAGATAAGGGATGGTACAGTTGTGGCTCACCACTGGAAGGGCGAGGGTGGTCATTTGTCAGGGGGTATGGGACTAAAGGCTAGTGACTGGCTGACTATGCCGCTTTGTCATAAGTGCCACAGTCAGATGCACTCAGGCGATGCCGCCCTTATAAGTTGGCAAAGAGAATATATTTTAAGAACGCTTGACATTGCATTTAATTCAGGTATAATAGAGTTATGAATATTAAGGGTGAAGTTGAGGGATACCTCACACAGATAGAACAGACTGCTCCGAAGTACGCAAAGGCCAAGGCCGAAACGTACCAGTTGACGGAGTACAAAAAGACTCAACGCTCCTTGTTGTACAGTAGAGCCGTAGGCAAAACTGTAGCCGACAAGGAGAACTGGGTATCTATGCAACCGGAAGTTACCAAAACAATAGAAGGTATCGCGGTTTCCATAGAAAACGAAGAGCGTCTACGTTGGGAACTCAAGGTGGCAGAACTTCATATTGAAGTCTGGCGCACTGAGCAAGCAAACAGACGATTGGAACACAAAATCTTATAGGAGATATATATGAGTGACTACCAAGAAAAAGATGGAGATGTATCATTGTTTGTAAACGATAAGGAGGGGAATGAGAATCGCCCTGACTTAACTGGCTACGCTTGGATAGATGGTGAGAAGAAGCGTGTCTCTTTGTGGGAGAAAAACTCAGGTAAACTGAGGTATTCTGGCCGCGTTGAGGAGCCGTATAATGGTGGAGGAAGAAATGCGTCTAACGGCGTGTCGCAGGAAATTCCTCCGTTTTGAAACTTAACTACCACGATGGGGATACTGTCGAGATGTTATTCGACAGTAAACTCCACTCATACAAGGTGGGGGATGAAATAATCCCAAGCGCCACAAAGGTGCTGGATATTATTTCTAAACCCGCTCTTGTACCTTGGGCTTTAAAGGTGGGGGCTAACTGGTTAGAGAAGAACTTCTTCTTTGACGAGGACGCTTCATCCAAGAAAACCAAGGTTTACAAATCGCGCATGGCCCTTGAACCCCTTATCAAAGGTATGAAGTCTGCCTACCGTAGCAAATCACACGATGCTATTAACATAGGTAACATCACCCACGAATGGGTAGAGGCCGCGATTAACTGGAAACTTGAGGGTGGTGACATACCCAAGATGCCCAAGCAGGAAGAGGCTGTCAATTCTATAGGCGCATTTAAAGATTGGGTAGGCCAGAATGTAGTTGAGTGGAAATCCTCTGAGGAAAAACTATTTAACAGGAAGTATAGATATGCGGGAACAGTTGATGCTAGGGCTATTATTAATGGAGAGTATTGTGTTATTGATTGGAAAACAAGTAAAGCGGTTTATCCTGAGTATCATCTACAGGTTGCGGCGTATGCGAAAGCGGTGGAAGACATACATGGAATTCCAGTGGATGCTACCTACATTCTCAGATGTGACAAAGCGACAGGAAGATTTGAAGCAGTCAGATCAACAGCCATCGAAGAAAACTTTCAAGCCTTTCTAGCGGCTCTTACATTGCACAGAAGGATGAAAGAACTTCGATGAGTATACCGGCAATGATCGTGTTCCATTTCGATTCGGCACTGGAACTGATGACGGATGGGATGGAACATGAATTGTTCAATAAGGATGAGATGGAGCAACTGCTTGAGGGGTGCGCTAAACAATGCGAGTATCAGGCGCATGAGTTTATGTGGCGATCATTCAAGCGAATGTTGAGTCAGGATACAGGCGGCAATGTTGTGGGGTTTTCCTCAGAACTGAGAGGCCCAGATGTCCATTGAATGGGGCAAGGGATCAGCGTTTAACTTAGGCAGGATTAAAGATATGAGGGTGGAAAGAAGCAGGAATGGTGAGGGCTGGAGTTTCCTTGCGAGTGATGACAAACTAACCTACCTTCATGTAGACAACAGACACTTTAAAACTAAAGAGGAACTAGACGAATGTATTATGGAGTGGATCAATGAACGTAAAAAGATGTAGTGGTTATAAGGGGCATTGGGAATGTGGGGATGATTATCCTGACCACATGGTTCCAAGAGAAAAATTTAATAAGCGTCCCCACCATGATGGGCTACAGGCCGCCTGTAAAAAGTGTCATAGGTATGGTGCGGCGGCTGTGCGCTTGAAAAATAATAACAAGTTAGTGGACATCACCACACGTTTTAAGTCTGAGTATGGGCCGTCAAAGCCTATGACCAAACGAGAAACTGTACACGTTGAAGGCGAGGTAGTGCCGCAAGGTTGGGTCTACGTTATCAGGAATACCGAAACCCCTTGGCTATTTAAGATTGGTAAGACCTATCCTGATGGTATACAGAGTAGACTGTCAGAGGCTAGGCGGTGGGGATGTTTTAAACTTGAGGAAAAGTATTGGTTTGAAGATGCGCTCAAAGCAGAAAAAGAAGTACACGCCATGCTCAGAGAACACAATATGCGTAACCTTGGGTTTGAGGATTGCGGCACAGAACTATTTAAATGCTGGAACATAGGAACCATAACAGATGCAATCAATAAAATTATCAGAAAAAGAGTTGCTTGAGGCGTTAGACCTTGCGGCTCAACGGCATGAGGCCAAGCACGTTAGCGTGAGGGATACCGGCCCTAGAATGACCAGTAAGTATGAAACCAAACTGGTTGATTTTATTGGGGATATTAGGTACAAGCCACACTTCCTTGGCCTGCTAGGTGAGATGGCTTATGCCAAAGCCACAGGTGGAGAGATAAACAAAGAGATATACAACAGGGGTGATGACCATACCGGCGATGTTGGAAGGGTGGAGGTCAAGACTTCAACATGGATGGGGCCGGATATTGATTTGAAGATAACTCAAAGAGAGGTTGAGGATATAGAGAACCAACCGGAGAGGTATGTTTTAATGAAAGTAAACGAAAGCAACTTTTCAGAAGTTGAGTTTATCGGGGAGATTAGTCGTGGTGACTTTATTAAAAAGGCTACCAAGAAAAGATATAAGCCGGGATATCCAATGAATTATATCTTGGACGGCAGAAAACTTGACAAAAACATTTAAGGAGCAAGAAGAGGAATGGGCTTACCAAAGGAGGCTACACTTTGCTAGGTACTGTTGGTTGAACCAACACAAGACCTTGAATGTACGGGGTGAGGTTCTTACTTGGGCGCAGATATTTGAGAGAAAGGAGGGGATTTCTCTGTATAAGTATGCGCGGGATCGAATGGATGAACGCGAACAACAGCGCCAGCAGGAAAAGCGTGAAGCCCATAATACACAGGAGGAATAGAATCCCCTTCAAAATCATCCGGGTCTTTAGTGTTTGCTATGAGGATTGTATCATCGTCCTGACTAACTAACCACCCCACGGTAAAAAGGGTGGGGCAAGAAATCTCCTGCTCCCACCCTGATGTTGCTATGATGTCACGCCATTCGACTATGACTAAAGGCTTTTCACTCATCTTATGTAAGGATTGTTGCTCTTAGGCTCTCTCCCTTTAAGTTTAACAGGGCCGGGTAAAAACCATCCTAGCACCATGGGAATTATAACCACCAATATAAGCAACCAACCTCCCATTTCTGCGAGGGAGCCAAGCAAACTCCAGAAGTTATCCGGCGCACAATCCATATCAAGTTTCCTCCCACCAACATTGTCCATTGTTGAGGTCGCCACATCTGTCACAAAAGCAGTTGTCATGGCTCCCGCTATCGGCGCAATCGCACCCCCACTCAACACACTCCCCGCAGTAGCACCCACAGCCGCTCCAGTTGCTACTACTCCTGCCTTCTTGATCGTCCCGCATCCTATGACTCCTAACGCTATCCCCAGATAGCAGAGGCTAACATAAGCACGGCTACGCCACCTATGATGTACATTTTTGTTTTTTCTGGTAGTGCTTTCCATTTTTCTTTCATCCTTATCTCCTGAATATTAAAAAGTTATTACATCTATGGAAGAGCGATGCTGTCACCACATCCGCATCTTCTTGTACTTTCACTTGGGTTGACCACAAATTTTTTAGAAAATCCTTTATCTTCGTAGTCAAGATTGCCGCCTTGTAAATATGTTTTCGATGTCTTGTCTGCGAATCTGGTGTTCTTTCCAATGCTCAATTCTGTAATACCTGTCGAGTTCATTTTCTCCAAAGTTATCATAAGGCCATTGCATCCACCACTCTTTAGACCTATCTCTAAACACTCTCCAGATTTTAACAATGCGTTTAATTGTTCCTGTGCTTTCTGAGTTATTACCAATGCTGTTCATTATCCTCCCATTTTTGCTTGTAAATGTTTCATTTTTTCTTCGCCGTTTTAGCAGATTTTTTAAATGCTTTTGCCGTGGGCGCTCCCTTGCTTCCCGGCCTCCTCATTTTTTCTCCTGATCCTGCTTTAATTCGTTTGCGTTTAGCATGTATATTGGCGTAAAGTCCTCTTTGCGCCATTACTATTTACGCTTCTTTTTTGTAGGCTTCATTTTCATAGGTCTTCTATAAGGTTTATTTCCGTACATTATTTTCTCCTTGCTTTTTTCTGTGCAGTTTTTGACAAGTCTTTTAAATGGAACAAAGGCTTTGAAGTCTTGCCGTGAGTTTTACCTGAGTGGGTTTTCCCATTAGGCATTTTATGAGTGCCACCTTTATGAACAGTGCCATCTCTAAAATAATGTGGTACTCCTTTAGCCATTAGCATTTCCACCTTCGTCTGGCTTGACGTATTCGTGAGTTAGGATCGTTACGAGTCTTTGCACTTGATCTTTTTAACTGCCCTGCTGACCTAGCGCAATAAGACTTTCTTCTTTTGGCATCCTTAGAACCTTTTTTTGGATTACCTGTTACAGCAGTCTGTAGTTTAGAACCGGGGTTTGCCCTGCGATGAGCGGCAACACCTTTTGCAGTCATGCCAGCACCAGACTTAGTAGGTCTGTAGTTAGCGCCTTTACCTCTAGTTGTTTTAGGTATTGCTTTTTGTCTTTTAGCCGCCATCAATAATCCTTGCAATAACTTTTTTGCCTTCCCAATCTATTCTAGTTTCTACTGTGCGTTTTTCGCAAGCATACCTACCACCATCAGTGTCGTGCCATCCCTGCCTCTTTAGGGTGCGTTTCATAGCAAGACATCCGGGCAGTCCCATCTCAACCCATTCCTTAGTAACTGGATCTTCCCAATAAGCCATGTATTCTTTAGCAATACCATTCATATAGAGAACTAATACAAATAATATTTCCATTCAATGCGCTCCATTGCCGTTAGCCTTCATCTCTGCCATTTTATCTCTGATGGATTCAATCTTATCTTCAAGAGTATTAACTCTATCACCTAGAAATTTGAGAGTAAGTTCTTGTTGTTTGTTTATGCTTACCGCTTTGCCATCTGCCACTGACATTTCTAATGCGCTTAGTTGTCTGCTAGTATGCTCAAGCAGTAAGTACATCTCCTGTGAAGATGCTGTACTAATCTCACCACGCTGTAACTGCTGAGAGAATTCAGAGTTACTATCTACCTCTGCTCTCATTAGTTGAAGACGCATATCATGTTGGTTCAGTTTTTCCTGAAGCCCGAACCAAGCCCAAGTTCCAATGGCTACGGCTGATGCCAGTCCTATTAGATTCCTTAATGGTAATCCAACATTAGTCTTGTCAGATAACTTTACAGTTTCCTCGTCGCTCATAGTTCATCAGCGAACATAGGGTTAGGATTAACAGAGAACGCCATACCGCTAGGAGATTTACCTGACCAGATTATACAGGCTTGCTCTCTGTCTGCGCTTTTCTTCGATACAACTAAACTTGATGTAGTCATTTCTTTATTAACAAAATAAATAAAGGTGTGNGCATTGTNAGGCTCTTCTTTAAGGTAGCCAATCATAATAGGATACTCTTTNAAGTCAGCCGCAAGNACGTTCATNAAAAANTCAAACGAATCAGCGCAGAATAACTGCATCTGTACGTTAAGAGGTTTAATACCTATAGGCGGAGTCTGCGCCATTAGAGGAGCAGATGCAAATGCTAGAGCTAATAATAATTTTTTCATAGTTCATTCTCGCAATATCCAGCAACCCAATATTCGGGTTGAACATATGGAAACTCTCCATAAGGAAATGCCCTTGGTTGTTTTTCGTAGAACTTTTTAGAGTTCGTCATTTGATAAGCTACACGCCTAGACCTATATGTTTTTCTGCCTATTCTTCTAGTTCTTGCCATTAATATGCTGCCTCAGCTTCAGGCTCCAGTTTTCTATAGACTCTAGAAATTGGAGGCGTAGCATCCATATCATAAATTCTAGATAAAGCATCCAAGAAATCTGGATGTATAGTTGGAAAAAGATTATACTCATTATCTCTTACCCACTTAGTAAGATCATATAAGCTTCCATTTTCATCTTTGCACATAATTTTTTTAGAAATAAGAAAGTCTTGTTTTCTATCCATTACGTCCATCTGCAAAGATGTAAGCATTTTTTTGTCTGTTGGATAAGGCCAGAAAAAAGATCCGTCTTTTAAGTCTGGTTCTAATCTTTGTATTCTGTCCTTTTTAGATTGTGATCCGCCTCCACCAACCCAGTTTAATTCGTATATAGGAAAGTTGCTTCCCTCTATTCTCATCATCTCATTAAAGTGTTCTATGTCACTTTGTGCGCCGTATCTTTCATAACCAACTTTTACTTCTCTAATTCCAGGTGATCTTTTCCATTTAGCCCTTAACTTTTTTAAAAAATCCCACCTTTCAGAAAGGGTCATTCTATGACAAACACCATCTAAAAGAAATTTATTATAGTTGGCATCTACACCAACTACACACATAGCGGTTCTATTCGACTCTTTCTTTTTTGAGCTAGCAGGGTCAACCATAATGTACACGTTCATTGTGTAAGGCCTAACTTCCCACTCTCTCCACCATTCGGACTTAAACGATACGTCACTTCCCGCAATAGGGTTAAGCAGTTGCTGACAAGCTACAGTATAAGTAGATGTAGTTTTTTTTATTTCTTCCCAACGATCTTCTTCAAGAAACACTGGTATGCCATCCATCTGACCATTATGAGTAGCTGTATGTATTCTGGGTTTTACCGCTGCTCTTTGTAGAATGGTTCCGTATGTGTCACCATAAGAATACCTAGTTCCTGCGTATTGATACCTAGGGCTGTGTGTAGAGCCAAGGTTTAATGACAGCTCCCACTGAGTAGTTGTCTTTGCTATCTGTTCTGGAGTTGATACGCTCTCTTGCACAACAACATCATCATAGATAATCAAACCAAAGTGCCTACCTGTTGGTTGGCCATCTACAAGGCCATGCGCCTCTACTGTTTGTTCTTTAGGGTTTGATTTTCTTTTAACACAAAGCCCTTCGTTCTCCGCCCATTTAGGAGCGTACTGCTTTGGTTTTTCGTAAAGTATATCAGGATACAAACTTTTAAGCTTTTCGTTTGATTCAAGCTCTTGCATTATCTGTCTAAGGAATGGCTTAGCCTGTTTTGCAGAATAAGATAGTATTCCTATTGTTATATCTGGATTACATAGTATTTCCTGAATACAACCAAGATAAGTTATTATAGAACTTTTATAGTGAAAACGTGCCCATAAATCGAGTCTTCTATCTTTGTCACTTTCGACTTCACGACATCTTTCATATATCCAAGGATGCAACATGTCGTGGCGATTGCACAAAAAAACGCCAAGATAATACCTATCAAGCTGGCCAAGAGTGCGAATAAAGGTATCGTCAATATTAGGATCATTGTGACAATTAGCGTATGCAGAAACAACTTGATCATAATTAGCATGCCTAGCCCAATTAGCGAAAGAGTATGCAGCTTCTGAATTTTTGGAATCAATGTAAGCATCCCTAACTATTTCTGGTAAACTCACTAGCTAGTAGGTGTTACTAATGAAGGACTCATAGGGTTCATTTCATTATAAAGATTTCTAACCCATTCTAATTCTGATGGTCTATCAAGATAGTATTTAATTTGTCTTTCATTAAGGCCTTTCATCCAAGGTTCATCATATGATGAAGCTGGAATATTATCAAGAAAGTTTTCTATAAAAGAATCATTCCGTGATCCTACTGAAGTTCCGCCAGCGCCTAAAGGTCCTTGTGTTGTTTGTTCGTGAGCTGCTCTAATTGCTTGTCCTATAATGTTAGGATCAACATTAAATCCTGCTTTAGCCAGTCCTGCTTTAATTGCGTTGCCTATCATATTAAGCTTGCCAATTCCTGGAAGAGCATTCATTCCGTAACCCATGATAGCTCTTAAAGATTTTCCTAAAGGAGTCCTAGCTTCGATAGCTGCTTTTTGTAGTTCGCCCAGGATTTCGTAAGCTTTAGCCCTCTGCTCAGGGTTTTCTATATCTTCGATAGGAGCGACACGACCATACATGTCTACAGGCTCTCTATTTTGTTCCTGATCTGTAGTGGCTGGTCTTCCAACTCCCATTGGCATACCTATGCGTGTATCCCTAGATGGGTGGGCGCGGACAGTTCGTACACCTGTGTCTACATCTTCCTGAGACGCTGGGCCAGTCATATCCATTTCATTATTAAAGGCTGGAGAATCGTCAGTTGGGTCATCAAGCTGGCTTTGGTCTATAGTTCCCCCATAGTAAGCATCTTGCGCTGCTTTTTGTTGCCCAAGAACTTTATTAAGAGCTTTTGAAAAAGCTTCTACAGTCATTGCATCGCTCGTGCCAGGGCCAGCTCCTGGAGTTACCCCTATCATTCCCCCGCTTGCGCCTTCGGTTCCTCCCTGATCATCGCCTTGCGCTAGACCGCCAGCATCACCAATTCCTGGACCAGCTCCAACTTCCATATCAGTACCCCTTAGAGGGCTTTTTCTTTACTTTTTTTCCGGTTGATTTAGCGTAGACTTTAGCTTTTTTCATACCAGATTTAGTGTAGGGAAATTTTTTAGTTCCGACTTTAGGCATATTAATTTAGAAGCTCTGGCTTCTCCTCCATACTTTCGTTTAGTTTATCAATAATAGATTCAACATCTACAGCCTTTTTAACTTCTACTGTAGTCTTTTTGGTTTCAGTTTTATCCACTTCCTGCTTTGAATAAGTGGAACGATAGTTAAACTTGTTGACCATCATAAAGGCATACAGAGATGTATTAAAAGACTTGTTCTCTAGATTATCCCTACCTACCTGAATCCAGTGAGCTTCCGAAGCCTGTATACCTAGCTCAACAGTACGCTGAAAATCTCCTTTCCTTTCGTCCTTGAGCCACCTGTAGAACGTAGCTTTATGAATGCCTAAGAATCTGCATACCTCAACAACGGTAGCACCACCGGCAAACATTTCAATAACTTTTTTCTTGTTGGCGGTATTCCATACACTGTTGTGTACGACAGAACCACCCCTACGTTTTACAGGATTTACTGCCATATTATTCTTTTCGGCTTCCGCCGCCGCCACGCTGAGAACGAGCTGAAGATGCGTTAGCCCTCATTTTTACTTTATCAGCTTTGTATTTTGCGTAAGATGTAGTTCCATGCTCTCTCAGTCTTTGACCTTTGGGCATGCTATTCCAAGTAGCCTCACGCATTACAGAAGAGCTTTTCTTTTTGGGACCCCCTGAGCCACCTGTAATATTCTTTGCATCTACAGCTCCGCCTTTGCCTCTTGCGCCCTTAGACCTTTGGCCTAGTTTATCAGAACGAGCTCCAGCTCCACTTCTTGCTCCTGCTGATTTGTTTCCACCCCTGTTTCCT
>NHFY01000083.1 GCA_002170165.1 Flavobacteriales bacterium TMED123 | reverse complement strand
ATCTGGTCGAGGCCGTAACGTAAAACCTTCTTCAACCAAAGATTATCAATATGTTCTTTGAGAATGTCTGATTTTGCAATTGAGCCACGAGTTGAGCAGATCTGCTCTAAAATGTCGGTTACATTCATTAGCTATTGAGCTATTTTTTTGAAATACACCTTTGGCGCCAGGGAGAACAATCGAGCGCCAAACCATACGCCAAACATATAAGCAGGCGTAATTAGAAGCGCACGGCTAATCACCGTTGGGGTGTAGCCCCCACCGATAGCAATTGCAGCAATCATTGTAATAACAAGAACCATTATGCACATCACAATATTGGCCCGCTGCACCTCGACCGAGTGGGGGGACGACAGAAAGTAGAGACCTAGCGGCGGACCACCTACGCCAGTGAGGCCATTGATTCCTCCAGCCATTACTCCGACCAACGCACTTTGCAAATTTCCGCGTTTTCCACCATAGCTCCAGCCGCTCAGCAGGATTAAGGCAAAGATTAGAATAAAACCACCCATCGTCCTTCGGATGAGGTCAGCATCAATATGATATAGGAGCCAGGCCCCAACCGGGGCAAAAGCGGCAATACCGAGACAAATTGGAAATAACTCCGGCCATTTCACCTGATGCGCGGTTTCTCGAGCAAGCTGCGCGGCACCGAAAATAGTAATTATCCCTACCATGCCAATTGCTTGGATCGGATTAAATAGAAATGTTAAAACCGGGATGATGATGAGAGCACCACCAAACCCCGTATAGCCATGGATCATCCCATTGAATAGAGCGGCACCGGCGCCGATCACTAAAGAAAAATTAAAGATGTTTTCAAGGTTCAGTTCTTCCATCCTAGCGGACAGCACTGTCTATACGCGCACGGCGATCAATAAATCTTACAGCTTTGGTCTGCGCACCAGTTTTGTAAATTTCTTCGATGTTTATAACTTCGACTCGAGGGGTCACATTAATCGCACGATTAGCTTGCGCTACGATCTCCTCACTAATCGTCACATCAAAACCATCCTGCAAGGCTACCCGGATAAGCATCTCATCCATTGACAACGGGTCATTTTTATCCTCCTGCTGAATTACGATTTGAAACTCGGCAATCGCGGCCATCGATTGCAGGACATCGAGCAGTACATCAGGATTGATTAACATTCCTTTAACTTTGATCAAATCCTTAGTACGTACAACCGGTCCAACGATGCGCTCACTGGTACGACCGCAATGCTGACAAGGGGAATGATCTATTGAAACAATATCCCCGACGACAAAACGGATCAGTGCCGTGCCACGCTTGTCAAGATGCGTGACAGCAAGAGCCCCCCGCTCTCCATCTGGCAAGCGCTTACCAGTATCGAGATCAACAATTTCGTGATACTGCAACTCAGGTGCTGGGTTATGCCAGTCCCCTTCCTCGCGGCACTGCGCAAACGCCCCAAGTTCAGTTGACCCGTATCGGTTAAAAATCACCGGTTGTGCCGCGCCCATCTCACGCAAACAGCGTCGAATATCTTCTCGGAGCGCCGGTGATGTTGCCTCCCCAGTAATCGCGCACATCCGCACTGAGGACAGGTCCACTTTAAGTTCCAGAGCGCGGATCAGAAGACGCCTAATATAGCTGGGAACACCCCACAGGATTGTTGCCCGGTGTTTCTCGACCCGCGCCACTACCTGGTCAAGCGAACGATGGACATCAAACGGGCCGAATGCACCCCCCGGCAATGCTGCAAAGATCATCGCTCCCGCTGCATAAGCGTTACCCGCAGAGCGCACGAAGGCGCCCATTGGCGCCTGAGTTAGGGGAAACAGATTAGCAATAATATCTGATTCTTTAATCCCTGAAATATCGGCGACAACCTGAGACTGATGCAAGTAGGCGTGGTAATCATAGGTTGTATTGAATAACGGCACCGGATCAGCGGTACTTCCGGTCGTGTAGAGGACTTCCCAAATAGCCCGTTCATGTAAAGGAAGGTCTGGCAATTTAAGACGGAAGTCATCTGGGGCTTTCATCAATTCCTGCTTGTGGGTTAGCGGCAAGCGTTCGAGGTCATATATTGTCTGGATATCCTCGATATTGATACCGGCTTCGTTCCACTGATTCTGATAAAATTTATGACCACGCGCACATAAAGAAAGCATATGCCGGAGTTTTTTATTCTGAATTTGCTCGATTTCACCGAGCGGTAACTGCTGGGTGGATTCCATATTGATTAGCAGACAGGACGGCAGCTGATTAGGGTGATCTTATCAATTTGAAACACCTCAACATCATGGTTGTTGAAGACATGATCACGAAAGATAACGATCCCACGTTCTGCTTTGGAAGTAGGGCGTTTCTCAATTACTTCAACTTCAGTCAGCAGCGAATCACCGGGGTAAACCGGCGCATGAAACTTACCATTTTCTAATCCTAATAATCCAATCAGACTCTCGCTAAACAGCCGCCCAGTCATCGCGGTTGCCACCGACATGATCAAATGGCTTGGGCAGATACGTCCACCATAAGGGCTTACCTCGGCCCGTTCCTCGTCAATGAAAAGTGGCACGTCATACCCCACCAACTCGCAAAAACTATTTAGATCGTCCTCGGTAATAGTCCGGGTCGAGGTGGGGTAGCGGTCTCCTACCANAAAGTCTTCCCAAAAAAGTACAGAGTTACCCATCNTTTTNNGACTGCTCGCGGGGNTTNTCATNAAGAACNGCCACCGCGGAAATTTCAATCAAGGCATCCTTTCGNAGTAGTCCTGCGACNAGTACNCCCGTGGNGGCCGGATANCTACCTTTAAAGACCTCGCGNCGCACGTCAGCGGTACCTTTGTAATNCTCTGTTGTGGTAATAAAATCTTTAGTTTCAACAATATNGGCGCAGGTTCCACCTTCTTTAATCAACAAGGCTTCNAACTTACGGTAAATCTGCCGCGTCTGCTCTACGATATCGCCAGGCGCTGTGATATTACCACTCTCATCAGTGCCGGTAGTCCCAGATAGCCANACCGTGTTCCCGACCCGCAATGCTGGAACGTAAGTATATTTTTCCGGCCACCTATCACCGGTATAAATCGGCTTTCGTTTATTTGACATCTCAGCCATNTTCCGTTTTCGGCAGAATTCGATAGATATGNAAGCCTTCCGCCATCATCTCACCCATATGATTCAACAAAGCCGCCTTAAAACGGCAGAANGAGCGCTCTTTTTCATCCTGCCAAAAATCTTCTATTTCAAACTCNGGATGTACNGTATCACCAACCTTTACGGGTTTATGAAAATTCGTCCCTTGTTCAACCATAGCCATACCATNGAGCACCTCNCCGGCATCGGACGCACCCAGTGCCATCAAGCTAGTCAACAATAAGCCATGCGCCACGGGCGAGCCAAACGCCGTGTTCTTCGCATATTCGACATCATAGTGGATNGGATGAACGTCACCAGAAACNGCGGAAAACATAAGAAAATGTGCATCGGTTAATGTTTTTGAGGGACCAACAAAACGACGTCCGACATCCGCTTTCGATAATAGCATTTTGTTACTNAACTACCTTTTGCTTTTTAGGATTAGCTATTCTGCATGAGTTGTTTGCAGGGTCNTAATAATNTCGGTCTNGCTTATAGCNGCCACCGACAATCGTGACGGACCATGTGTCATCNGTNAGCGCCGTGAANCTATGAATTTCTGCNGGGGGNGCGACNATAGACATTTCNCCNGGTTGCAAAACTCTGTCATCAATNACCTGCAGTTNGGCATACCCNTCTTTACTGCCATCATCCTTGCGATCATAAACGGTATGATGCAGNTNNCCGCTATAAATCGCTAAAGCTTCCCANATNCCATGGNCATGCGGCGGNATATNTTTNCCNTCCGGNAGNAGGTCAANGGTAATTGACATCTNTCCATCATAATACAGATAGCGNGATTCATCGATNTGATTNCCCTCACGTTTAACGCCAATATCTCTAAGATTNCTATTGAGAATTTTNGTCACCGGNTCGCGAATNCCTTCAAGAATTGATTTGGCGTCNTTNCCATGGATGGCCATTTNTTTTTGNACTGCTTGCGCCAAATCGCGNACTGTAAATTCTACCAAAGCNCCNTCTCCACCTNCTANATTTNTCCCTTCAGTNCCTGAAGGAAGGGTCAATACGATCCATCCACCTTATNAACGCCGGCCAGCGTAACTNNCCNGCATTACGANCGTTNANATTAGTCTGCTCNGCAGCNTTCTCGCGCACCGCCTCTGAAGGCAATATATGGACATTATCATCTTCGGTCGTTGCCCCCGCCATAATTTGTGCCTGGCACGACCGTTCAAGGTGATACATCAGAACAAAGGCTTCCGAAATCGTCCGACCACATGTCAGTAGCCCGTGATTTTGGAGGATCAGAACCTTATTATCGCCAAGGCTTTCGATCAGACGGTCGCGTTCATCCAGCTCTAACGATACGCCTTCATATTCATGGTATCCCACGGCACCATAAAAACGCAAAGACTCCTGATGCAACGGCAGCAATCCACACTTCAGCGTTGAAACCGCTATCCCCGCTGGGGTATGCGTATGTAGCACGCACTCAATATCTGGCCGGGCGCTATGAATAGCGCTGTGAATAGTGTAGCCGGCCTGATTGATATGATAGGGCGTATCATCAAGGACATTACCTTCAAGATCGACCTTCACTATATTGCTCGCAGTTACCTCATTATACATTGGACCATAGGGGTTCAGGAGAACTTGACCTTCCATCCCCGGCACGCGTGCTGAAATATGGTTTAGGTTCAGGTGGTGCCATCCGTATTCCCACACCATCCTGTAACAAGCTGCAAGGTTCACTCGCGTTTCCCACTCCTCTGGCGAAACGCGCTCCTTAACACCTGGAACTTCAACTAACTCGTCATATGTCTCGCCCATTTTCGTCGCCATATGGATCTCCTTTGCTCAGGGACAAACCCTGCCCGAACGCTAACGCATTTGACAGGTAAGGGGAAATGATCACTTCGCGCAATTATAGTTTCGTCTGGTTTAACAGGCGAAAACTATCGCTAGTAATTCTTTCGTTTTTTTAAACTTCGGAAAAAAATGCCCCGTCCTAATAACGGACGGGGCTTGATTTTGTCTCTTATAAATCTTGGTCTATTTCACCGAGATCTCATAACCATGAATACGCTTGTCGGGGCGGATGGCTATATCGACACCATTAGCGACCCCATAATGGATTTTTTGATGCCACAGAAAGTGCGCGGGCACTTCTTCCATTATAGCGTTGATCGCGTCGTTCATATATTTTTTCCGTTTTGCGAGATCGAAAGTTTGACGTTCCTTCTGCAGCAAGGCATCAACCTTTTTACTCGAAAATTTAATCCGAGGCGCAATGCCAGTTTCAAAATACTGTGATAATGCCGATGAGGGATCAACCATCCCGCCTCGGCCCATATAATAAAAAGGTACCTTACCTTTACGAACGTTTGACCAAAGGGTGGACCATTCCGGTGTCTTTAACTTTGCCCGAATGCCAACCGCCCTGAGCATAGGGATCATCGCCTGAGCCACCTGTTTGTCATTAACATACCGACTTACTGGGGTCGACAACTCAACATCAATGCCATTCGGATAGCCCGCCTTCTTAACCAACGCTCTAGCCTTTTCGGGATTATACTCATAGGTCGGTTTAACATTCTTGTTGTAGCCAAACTGCAGGGGGCCAATAGGGCCCGTAAGTTTAATCGCCTCGCCCTTGAGGACATTTTTGATGATCGATTCACGGTCAATAGCGTGTGCGACTGCTTTGCGTAGCAAGACATTATCCCACGGCTTGAAGGCGGGATTCATCAGCAGCATCATTGTCTCTACAGAACCCATCTCCTCAACACGTGCTTTTTTAGAAGCACGGACCTTTGGNAGTAAATGAGGTGGNATAAACTGGGCNATNTGGATTTCACCGTTCAACAANGCGGTNACCCGTTGCTCTGGCTCTCGCATAATNCNAAAGATTACNTCGTCGGGCCATTCTTTNTTNACNCCTGGCCAACGCTTNTTCTTTTCGATGACAACGGACTCGCCNGTGCGNAGACGTTTCAGCATATAAGGCCCAAAGCCGTAGTGGTGTTTNCGGTCGGCNTTACGGGCGCCATGCTTGNCAAATAANNCTTTACTAGTGATCATGACCCGGTCGAAAACGTAGGCAAGCAGCGGTGCCGTTGGCTTATGGGTCGTNACCTTCACAGTGTATTTATCCAATGCAACGGCTGATTTGATCTTTTTGACGTTTTGCCGCTGGCTACTGCGTTTATCCGTGCCGATCCTTTTGATCGAATGAATTACATCAGCTGCCGTCAGCTCAGCCTTTCCATCATGCCGCATCAGTCCTTTTTTAAGTTTGAAAATCCAAGTATTCGGATCCGGAATACTCCAGCTGTCAGCCAGCATTCCCACATCCGCGGCTTTCTTGAAATTCCATGAACCGAGGCAGCCATAAACTTGACACCAAACAGCGTACATAAGAGCGACACTGTCTGAATGTGGGTTATATGCACCAACAGTCTCGGTGACGCCTACAGTAACACGAGTTTTCTTCTGAGCCTGCGCCGGCATCGCTACAGCTAATAAAAGCGCTGCAGCACCAGTGGCGGTCACCACTTTATTTAAAAGTTGTCGTTTCATCTCTTTCCTCTCCCTGAGTGACGATCACGTTATTTTATTGATATAATTATTGATCGAACTTCAGATTTAACCATAAAACTTTAATGGGTACACCCTAATTTATTATATCTTTTTTTAGTCCGTCTATTCCTTGACCAAGCTTCATACTGTCCTGATACTGCTTCGGCCTATAACAAATGGGTTTTTTTGTGTCTAAACGCGATCCTGTGATTATCTCTGGTGGGGGGCCCGTCGCCATGGTGCTAGCATTGGCGCTGTATCGTGAGGGCGTACCATTCACCATTCTAGAACAACTCGACGAGCCGTTTGTTGATCAACGAGCGGCTTCCCATCACCCACCGACTATTTCAATGCTTAATGAACTCGGCCTCGCCGAACACATGATAGCTGAAGGCCTTAAATCACCCGTCTATCGTTTTCATGACCGCGTCAACCACGAAACAATCGCTGAATTCGATTTAGGTGATTTAAAAGAAGAAGTTGAATTCCCCTACGTTCTGCAATACGAGCAATACAAACTCGTTCGCAAAGTCATCGCGTTATTCGGCCATGACCCTGCCTTCGACGTCCGATTTTCCCATACCGTGAAAAATTTTGAACAATTCAATGATCATATTTTAGTAAATGTCCAATGTTCCGATGGTAGTATTGAGAAATTTCGAGGTTCCTATCTGGTAGGTTGTGATGGTGGACGGTCGGCCGTTCGCAAGGGTGCCGAGATCAACTTTGTTGGCTTCACCTATCCAGAAAAATTTATCAAAATCGGTACTTATTTTGACTTAACTGCCCATGATAACAGAATTGCGATTAGAAATTATTTCTCCCATCCTGATGAGTGGTGCAACCTGTTTAAGGTACGAGGAGAACCTGATAAGCCTGACATATGGCGCTTTGTTGTCCCAATGCGAGTCAATGAGACAGAAGAAGAAGCTAAAAGCGAACAGGCTATGCAAGCCCGTCTTAAACGCTTTTTTGAACGCGATCAAAATTATGAAATCGCATACGCCAACGTCTATACAGTTAGTCAACGGGTCGCTGACACCTTCAACAAAGGTCGCGTTTTGCTGGCGGGCGACAGTGCTCATGTCAATAATCCGATCGGCGGCATGGGATTAAATGGTGGCATTCATGACGCAATCAATCTGGCGAAAAAACTATCCGCTGTTTGGAAAGGTGACAGCGATCCAGACTTACTCAATCTTTATACTCGGCAACGCCACAAAGCATCGACAGATTTTACTCAAGCACAGACTATAGCTAATAAAAAACAACTCGAAGAACGCGATCCTATTATGCGAAAAAAACGGCTCAATGAAATGCGTGCGATTAGCGAAGACAAAGAAAAAGCTAAGGCTTATATGCGCCGGGCACAGTTGATCGACAGCGTCGCTACCACGGCAGCGATTAACTAATCAAACTATTTATCTAGCTTCGGTAACTGCACGTTATATTTATCCGCAACGTCTGCTACCTTTTCCCATACTTTTAGCGGAACGCGATAGCCATTGCGGGTTCGCTCTTCATAAAATGCATCGCTACGTTCTCCAGGCATCAGAATTTCATCAACATCTTCGGCTTTCGGTAAGGTCTTTATTATCTCTGCCAGTGACTCTACCTGGTTACAATAATCATCAAGATCGCCAAATTGCGATATATCAATCGCAACAAGCAGAGCGCTTTGGTGATGACGCTGGTTCTCGCCTCTAATCCACGGCTCAAGAATGGCTCGTCCTGCCATCAGGCTTGTCATGCATTCAAACATCAGGGATAAGCCCGACCCCTTAGGTCCCCCGAGTGGGGTCGGCAGGGTCGCTTTTTGCGGGTCTGTCGTTGGGTTGCCATCACTATCAAGTGCCCAGCCCTCCCCTAGTGGCTCATTAGAAACTTTGTGCTGTAGCAGTTTCCCGACGCCGGCAATCGCCGTGGACAAATCTAGTGACAATATCTTTTTATTAGAGCGCGGCACAGCCATCGCAATTGGGCTAGTCGAAACTCCCCCCGCTTTAGCACCAAAATATGCCATGTTTGGCTGGGAACCGCCCATATACAGCGAAGCCATTCCAGCCTCTGCAATTTGTCTCGTGTACATACTCACCGCACCAGTATGCGTAGTGTCTCCAACAACTACCCAACCAACACTCACTTGTTTCGCTTTCTCCAGTGCTTTTTCTATTGCAAGGTTAAGCGCGATTTGCCCATGACTGTGATCTCCATCAATCACTACAGCCGCCGGCGTTTCTCTGATGATTTTCATCTGAGGCCGTGGATTTACGATACCTTTATCAAGTCGCAGCATATATTGCGGGATCCGCACTAAACCATGTGATTCAATCCCCCGCAAATCAGCCCAAACTAGTCCCTCAGCTACCAACCTCGCCTCATCAGACGGAAGGTCTCTCGCTTCAAAAATACCTACCAGTAACTCTGTTGCAGCTTCTCGCGTTATTATTACGCTATCGGACATCATTCACCCCATTTTGATTGACCGTATTGTGGCGTTGGCAATGGACCA
>NHFY01000082.1 GCA_002170165.1 Flavobacteriales bacterium TMED123 | reverse complement strand
TGTGGGTATATGGTATGAGAGGAATACTTTTTAGTATCGCTACAATCCAAACAAACAGTATAGCCTAAGTGTATACGGCCATCAGAGAGAACAACATCACATTTCTTACATTTATTCATACTTGTAATATAGTGTTAAAATCGCATACAAGTCAAGGGAATAATTAGAGTAAGTACGCTTTTTATTTTTTATCATTTATGATACCTTTATTATATCAATTCCTATAGGGAAAAAAACCTGGCTCGATTCGTGAACTGGTATGAGCCTCTGTCAGTATGTCATACGATCGGCGATTAACGATTAATTGCCCATGCATGCCTTCAAGTCTGTCATAGTGTCACGCCTCTCCTACTATCATGCCCATTTGTCGAAAGTGCTCTATCTCATAGAACACAGCCGTGAGTATCATCTGTATGTAGGACTCATCATCCTCCAGGACGTGGGCTGCTTCGTTGAGTGACCACATCTTCACCATCTCTGACTCTATGTCGTTTATTATATCTTTTAGGTTGTGTTTATCCATATTAATAAATATCCTATCTTTAGCAAAATATTATTCAGCGTACCGCTGAAATAAAGGGAACTCCAGAAGATTTACGGAGAGTATCTTTTGTCTCCTACTAGCAGTGGCTCTTAACCTTAGTTCCCTAATTCGTCTGGCTCTATGCTCTTCACCAGTGTATCTGAAGCTCCTCAGGTGAGCCTAAATTCAAGCCATAATTATCTTTCCCTTTCTCATACCTAAATATACGCACAAAGGACCATACGAGTCAAGGGTTATTTTAAAATAGTTTAGCTCCCCAGGCATATGATCATAACTCAGCAGTATTTAAATCCACGATTGTTTACGATTTCCCTTGACTTTACCACCACAATTGTGTATATTCCAGGTTGATTTAGATTGGGTAAAGAATATGCTTGGATTACTTACTGAACACTTGAACCACAGCCTTTTGGAATGATTTGACTGACGCGGGCGTGTCTACTCCTAACCTATCCATCTTTAACAGATAGAAGCAGTTGTAGCATAACAGCCTCAAATTCGCTAGTTCTTTGTTAGTGGTGTCATCGTCTAAGTAGTCCAACATAAGCGGCTTAGTCATATCCTGCGGACGATACTCATCATATCCACAGTTAGCACACTCCTCTGCTAGTAATCCTTCTCGGCACAAACGCTTCTGAAGTTTAGCGGTAGAGTAATTAGGATTATTTCCCGCTAGTATATCTGACAATTCGACAGGCTTGCCACCTTCCCTATACCTTCCGGGCGCTGGGGCTGGCTGAAATAATTCGTACATCTTAGCATATTTTTTAAAAGTATTGTAAGAAATGTCTAATAGTTGAGCGGCTCGCTTCATTGAAGTGGTTTCGTTAATTGCCCAAGCTATTTTACTTTTTGCTATCATAATACCCTTATTGTGACAAAATGACACACGAAGTATATCAATTTGCTTATAAAAAAAAGTCTGACATTAAGACACACGCGCTTTATATATTCGTGTGTCTATCACCAGTCTTATATAGTATAAGTAGGTAGTAGTGTCAAAAAGTGGTTAAAAGTGGGTAATTAGGTAGGTGTCGCGAAGTCATCGTCACCATAAGGGTTAGGAGAATTATCTTTATCCTCTTTCCTGTTGAGTGTGACCTTGACTACTGATTCGTGTTTTCCTAAACTATACTTGTCTCCATACCGTACAATGCCAGTATATTCCAAAGTATTTAGTCTATCGGATAGTGTTTCCATTATACTATATATGGAATCTATTTTGTTGTGTAGTTTCTGTAACTTCTCTGTGAAGTTGGTTGGTGTGTGGGATATATCGGCTAGTTCATCAACCTTTTGTTCCAACTCCTTTACCCTATCCTTTGAGGCTAAGTTGGTGTTGTATCCATCGGGGTCGTTGATAACCTTCTTCAAATGATTTATTTTCTTCTCTACGGGATCGCTATTAACTACCTTATCGTTCTGTAGTTTCTTCCAATTATCTTTCATATAAATAAATATAATTTTGTTTAAAAAAGATTGAAGGGGAGCGGTTTACTCTCCCCTTCATACTTATCAGATTACAATTCAATCAGCTTTAAATACTATAGGAAGTTTATACCTTACTTGTACTGGAATGCCGTTCTGCATTGGTGGTGTGAATTCCATCTGCATTACTCTATCGATAATAGTTTCATTTAACTCTATATTAAATGTATCTAAAACAATTGGGTTTATGACCTCTCCTTTCTTACTGATGATAAACTCTACTACTACGTTGCCTTCTAAATTATATGGTAGTTCGTAACTATTGAGCTTAAAACTTTTGATTGGTTGTGGGTATTGACTCCCTTGGTCATGTGGGTTTTGGGCTGTCAATAAGCCCATTAACATTAAACACATTAGTGCTCTCATTTTCTTTCTCCTTATTATTAGTTATACTTGAATACCTCATCCAAGCAATTATACATATTAACAATGAGCACTTATATTAACGAATTTATTGTTAGAAGTTTATTAGTCTATATAGTTATCTATTAACCATTCTAAGAACAATAATATTAAGCATACCAAAGTCATATTAAGTATAAGTTCACTCATTTCTTAAAGCTCTTCCTATCCTTTGTGACGAAGTAATTCCATCTAAATTGTCCATTAATTTTATCCTTTGACCATACCGCTTGAATATGTTCCCAATGTCGATGAGTTCTACAAAACTTGGTAAGTCTCCTCTTATGTGTGGCAAATATAATCTTCTCTAAGTCGTGCTTATAAAAATGCACATTTCCATTGTAATCGATTAAAGGGTACTCTTCTATTTTATGATTCGGGATATGACTAACACAACTAAGGAACAATAACAATAACGTCAATTTTAGAAAATGACTTATTTCCACCGCTTGTCTATCCAGTCTGTCAATTCCATCATCAACAAACTTATTAAGAACATCCAATATAAGTCTATATTGTAATTAAAAGCAACCGCTTCCATCATAGTTAACTCCTACTTAAGCATTTTATTAATCTCTTACCGACTCTTTTCCAAGCATATTCACACCAATCCTTACGAGCAATCAATACCAATGCTTTACTACGCAATAGTGATTCTTGAGCTTCGCTCATTTTATTTTCCAACTATGGATAACTCATTCTCTCGTGGAGCTCATCTCTAACGGAGAGCCGCTATCCGTTATTTAAGTATTACTTTCTGGTGAAATCTCGTAAGAGATTTTACCCTTTGACAGGTGTTAAGGAATTCTAACGACACACGTATTCTCACGCGCGTCCGTTCCACACCCTATCCGAAAAAGTCGTAGATTTGTTTGAAAAATAACCCTACAAAACCAGCACCAATCGTTGTTCTCCATCTATTAGTATCTTCTCTGAATTTAGTATTCTGTTTGGTTTCAGCCCACAAACCTTTATGTGGATTGAATAAATTCTCTTTAATAAACTTAATATCCTGATGAATCTGGTCTCTGTCTTTATCGGCCTGATCCATTCTTTCTAATATTACATTTAAGTCTCTTTTATCTTGTCCATTCACAAGGGTTTCTCCTGTCGTTACACCTATAAATATAGTGTATAAATTATTTTCTACGCCTTTTTGAACGTGGTTTTGGTTTTACTTGATTGTCTAGTCTGAATATCTCTTCCTTTAGTGAGTCTCTTACAAACTTTAGGTGTAAGTTCTCAGCCTCTAATTCAGTTTGTTTCCCACCGGACAATATGCCAGATACTAAAATACCAAATACTGTACCTATCACTATTCCTACCCAAATCCAAGCTATTGTTGTCATCATT
Organism: Flavobacteriales bacterium TMED123; assembly: GCA_002170165.1. Taxonomy (GTDB): domain Bacteria; phylum Bacteroidota; class Bacteroidia; order Flavobacteriales; family BACL11; genus DUAL01. The sequence continues at coordinate 4,054 of NHFY01000082.1, read as the reverse complement.
ATTCTTCCTCGTCATTTAAAAATTCCGCGTCTGGATGGATATACACCACACTACCACTTTCCTCTGATGGATTCTGTTCATAATCCAACCTCATTTGGATAGCCTCAGCCTCTATCTCAGCCGCTATTTGTTCTAATTCTTGTTGTTGTTCTTTTGTTAATTTATCACTCATTTGTCTATATCTAAATAACTTTCATCATCCTTCCACCACTCTACTTGTCTGTTATGCAAAGACATCCTATATTTTTGTCTATACTCGTCCTCTGACATCACTCTCCATAGAGTATCGAAACTCTCTTTATCAATCTTTTTTCTTGATATAAAATAATATTCTGCGTTCTCTTTTAAATCAGTATTTGTAGTACCACGAACATTATCATATTTATCAATCAGCATATACTTCATCGTATTCTCCTAATTAAAAATTACATTAAACTCCCCATATGTATCCTCATTTAACCAATTATCATAATAACCATAATAAATAGTTGCTGTATCACCTTTCATCGACCTAACTGGTGCTATCATTGTATTTACATATCCATCAAAATCACTATATGAAGCACCATTCACAATAGGTACTTCAAATCCATTATACCACGTTATATAAGTAGTATCATATCCAATATACCACAGTTCATCTGAACCTGTGTTTTCTATAACATAACCAAGAGTATCTCCTATAAACCAATAGTGGTTACTAATCCAGCCGAACTTAATAATATTTACACCCTCGCCGTTACGAACCACTCTACCTTCAATACGATGTAGTGTTTGCCACTTAGTTGTGTCTAATGTCATATGGTAATAACCATTAGCATCCTCTACCAATCCGCTGTTTAATTCAAACTCTATAGGGTCTATTTCATTGACATCCTCGCATCCAACGAATAGACTAAACCCTATTAGGGTGATTAGAGTAATTACTACCCTTTTTATCGTTTTTACGATAATCAAATTTTTGTCTAGGTTTATACTCATTTTCTTTCCATTCCTTCTTTTGTTTTTTTGGTTTCTTTTTAGGTTTCACACTATCTCTATAAGCCTCTTCCTCAAGATCTTCATAATAATCGTACTTACCCATTCTATCTTCTCCTAAATATACAAAACTTAACCATACAAGTCAAGTCATTATTTTCCATTTTTTAATTAAATCCAAAAACTCTTCTACTGTGTATGATTTTTTCTTCTCATCGATTATTGATGTTGACTCCAATAACTCTGGTTGCCTAATAACCATATTGTTCAAAGCCTTAAAACCATTACCTGTATAAAACGTACCAAAGGACTCTTCTCCTAAAATATTTTCATCCCATATATCTTCTACGGAATCATTCTCTAATAATATATAGTATGTCATCTGTCCAAAATATAATTTTCTTTAATAAAATCAATCACATCCCTTTTTGGATTCCATCCCAACATATCCCTAGCCTTAGTATCCTCACAAAATGTTTCTCTCATCTCACCTGACCGTTCATCAATATACTTAGTTGGATAGTTCTCACCAAAAGCGTTAGCTATCTCATTAACTGAATAATTTTTACCTCTACCCAATTCCAATGTCTCACCACTAATATCATAAACCCTGAACTTAGCAGCTAATGCCAATCCATCTACTATATCATCTACGTGAGTAAAATCCCTTCTCTGTTCTCCATCACCAGTAATGGTTAGTGGTCTGCCCTCTTTGTATAGTGTTTCAAATATACCTATCAATGTACAGTAATCACCCTCTGTAAGTTGATGTGAACCATACACATTATAAAATCTACATACAACAGTTGGCAAATTATACACCTTGTTATATAGTTCTACTAACTGTTCACCCTGAGACTTACTAAGTGTATATGGATTAGCAAACTTATCACCATTAGATGATGATGAACCAGCATAAATAATAGGACACTCCTTACCTCTAGCCCATTCTAATACATTTAGTGTTGCTGTTACATTAGAATGAAATGTATATGTTGGATGTTCAAATGATGGTTGTATTCTAGCCACAGCTGCTAAATGAAATATAACATCTGGATCAGACATAACACCAAATAGTTCCTTATCAAATTTTGAGGGGTGATTTAGACTCTCTAAACTATGTTCTAAATATGTACAACCATCTTGTTCATTTTCTTTTTTGCCAGTAGAATAGTTGTCAATACTAACCACCTCATGACCATCACTTAATAATCTCTTTATTAAATTAGTACCAATAAATCCAGCACCACCTGTTACTAAGACTCGCAAACAATCAACTCCTCTTCATATGTGTCTAATGATTTGATATAGAATTTAAATATATTATATTCCATTTCACCTATCTCGCCACTATCTTGTAACACCTGTGATAAATTTACTATAACCTGAAAGTTCTGTGGTGTTAGTTTCTGACAGTCAAACTCAATACAAATATCGTGTAGTTCTGATATCTTGCTATTTCCATATAAAAATATTCTATCATCCAAATTGAATTGAGTATTCGGTTGTTCCTTCTTTATATAATCACCCATAAAATCAGAACCAAAGTCGAGATATATTTTACTACACCAAGGTTCTAACTCGTTTAACATATTCAAGTCACAATTATAAGCAACAAAACCAATATCATATTTTGGTGGGATGATAGGTTTTAGATATTCATCGTGATTTACCATATGACCCCATTTCCTGATGAAATTTCGGGTACTCCTGAGGTTTTGTGCTAACCACTCACTTGACTCTCTACCTTTCATAAACACCTTACCAGCAGGATTTCTCATAGCACCATCTTTGAATCTACTACCACGACAAGTCATATGATATACAAATCCTTGCCAAGTCTGTTTTAATTCATAACCAGCCAATACGAACCGATTGAATATATCAGAGTCCTCTTTTGATTGTGGAGCATATAATGAATCGTGTCCACCTATTGCTAGAAAGTCATCTTTGTATATAGCCCACGGTGCGAATATACCTCTTGTTGGTTCTTTTTCCGTTACCATCCCACTATTTAACCAGTGCATTAATCCTTCCTCATCAAACTCTTCAGGTTCTATTCCGAAGTCATGTAATATCTTTTCAGGTCCATCAGGATGTAGTGGTGGCTCTATGCGTGTAGCTGAAACAACTTTCCCACGCTGTAGATGTTTCAACACTTCCACATCCATATTAGGACAAGCATACATATCTGCATGATATATCATTACGATATCGTTTGTTGCCATATCTACCAATGTATCATATAGTATGGTGTGTCCTAATCTTGTAGGACCTTCATTCCTATGTATCCTTACATTCTTATCCTTTTCAGCAATCTCTTGCATCCACTCCCAAGTACCATCATCAGAGAAATCATCAGCCCAACATATTTCGTGGTCTGGTGATAGGTTTTTACGAATACTATTGTAAGACCACTTTAAATACTTTAGGTTGTTTCTACTTGGTTGTATAAAACTAATTTTCTTCATTTAAATCCTCAAATATGTCTTTTAAATAATCAGAGCATTTTTCTTCTCTGTAAAGAGATTCCTTATAATTCTCTCTACACATTGTACTACACTCTTCATAAAATTTATCATCTTTTAATTTTTTCGCTAATTGAATAGCACTATCTATATCCCCATCGTCTACTGATAATAATGGATGTAACTCCTCTTGTGTATCCAATCCTTTGTATCCAATGCAAGGTATTCCGTGGAATGCGCAATTCAATGTAAACGTACCAGCGGCGTGTGTTGGCATCATATGAACACCTATGTGATATTGACTCAAAGTATTAATCCATTCTACCCAAGTCATATATGGTAGATGTTGTATATCCATTTCATCTTCTCTGTCTATCTTCCTACCCATTGATGGCGCAGATATCGGCATATCAAATTGTTGAGCCACAATCATAGAATCAAATCCACCATACCACCTAACCATATTACCACCAATCATTACAGCGTCACTCCATTCACTTCGTGGTAAGATACCCAACCTTTCAGCTAACATTAGTGTTGGCATTTTATGTACAGGTTTATTAGTAATTCCTCTGTAGTAATTTACATCCTTATGATTGTGAGCAAAT